>DATBKW010000361.1:0-4440 GCA_036555665.1 Solirubrobacteraceae bacterium
CCTGCGGCGCCTGATCGAGCAGACCCTGCCCCAGCTCGCCGTGTGCGCCTACAACGAGATCGCGCCCGGCATCAGCGTCGAGACCATCGGAGTCGTGTCCGCATGAGCACTGCCACCAAGACCTACCGCGCCGCCACCCTCACCGACGTCCTCGCGCAGGTGCGCGACGAGCTCGGCCCCGAGGCCGTCGTCGTCCGCCGTCGAGAGGGGCGCGAGGGCGGCCTTGCCGGGTTCTTCCAGAAGGCGGTGATCGAGGTCGACGCGCATGCCGGTGCGCCGAGCGTGGACGTGCGTGACGACGATGCGCCGGTGATGCCGGATGCGCCGGGTGCGGCCGATGTCGCTCCGGCCCCCGCCCTCGCGCGCGAAGCGGCCGCCGCCGGCTTCGCCGCCGCGCTCGCCACTGCCCAGGGCAACCCGGTCACTGCGCTGCCGCACGCCGACCCGGCCGTCGACGCGATCCCGCTGCCGCGCGACTCTGCGCCCGAGGTCGTGCCGGTGGTCAGTGCCGCTCCCGCTCCCGTCTTCGCCCCGGCTCCGGCCGCCGCGCCGGCCGGCCACCCCGAGGCCGACCGCGTCCTCGCCGCCCTGCTCCGCGCCGGCGTCAGCCACGAGCTGGCTTCCGCCGTCATCGACGAGGCCGCCGTGCACGGCGTGCCGTTCGCCGACGGCGACCAGCCCGCGGCGCTGCGCCCGTTCGTCGCGCGCGCCCTGGCGCGCCGCCTGGACGTCGCCCCGCTGCGCGGCCCCGGCGCTGTCGCCATCGTCGGCGCGGGCGGGTCGGGCAAGACCGCCGTCATCGCCCGCCTGGCGATCGCCTACGCTGCCGCCCAGCGCCTGCCCGTCGCGGTCATCGCGCTGCGTTCCAAGGACGGCGGCGCCGAGCTGGCCCGCCTGCTCGCGCCGGCCGGCGTGCCGATGTGGGCGACCGACGACGCCGACGCGGCCGCCGCCCGGATCGCCAATCTGCGCCGCGGTGCGCTCGTGCTGGTCGACACGCCGGCGCTGCCGGCACGGATGAGCGCCGACCCGTTCGTGACCGACGCGCTCGGCGCCGACCTGCGGTCGCTCGGCGTCGACGAGATCCATCTCGCACTGCCCGCGGTCCTGGCCGGTGAGGTCGCGCGCGAGGTGCTGAGTGCCGCCCGCGCCCTGGGCGCCGACCGCCTCGCCGTCACCCACAGCGACGCCACCGCACGGCTCGGTATGGCCATCGAGCTCGCCGCCGAGGCCGGGCTGCCCATCTCCTACCTGGCCGACAGCGACGCCGTGCGTCCCGCGGCCGCCGAGGACCTCGCCTTCGCGCTGCTGCCATGAGCCTTCCGTCCCTGGACACCCGCGTGCTGCTGCGCATCCCCGACCGCGAGGTCATCCCGGGGCGCGTCGACGAGGTCGGCCACGGCTGGATCGACGTCGAGCTGCGCCATGCGCCGCGCACGTCGCTCGGCCACCTCGAGCGTCACCGGGTCTTCCTGGAGTACGTCGACCCGGCCGGTCTGGTGCGGATCATGGGCCAGGTTTCGCTGTCGCCGTTGTCGTCGCGCGTGGGCCCGCCGACGCTGCGCTTCACCCATCGCGAGGTCGTCCAGCTGCTCCGCCGCCGCGAGTTCGCCGGCGGCATCGTCCACGCGCGCGTGACGCTGTCGCCCGCCCACGGCGATGGCGTGGCGCACGGCACGCAGACCGTCGCCGTCGGCTCGGCCGAGTTCGCCGTTGCGGACCTCCCGGGCGCGCTGGAGGGCGACCTCTACGAGTTCACGATCTGGCCGGGAGGCAACGAGCCGCCGGTCAGCGGCAGCGCGCGCGTCGCGAACGTGGCCGGCAAGGGACACGTCGTGCTCGACTACGTGATGGTCGCCGAGTTCGAGCGCGAGCGCCTCAGCCGGCTCCTCGTGCGAGGTGAGACATGAGCGACACCGCCAAGCCCCGCGTCGCCGAGCACCCGGTGGCCGCGCGCCAAATCGCCCGCGTCCGCGCCTGGGCGGCCGTCCTCGGCTTCGTCGTCACCTTCTGGCTGTCGCACCGCGCCGGCCTGCCCTTCCCCGAGTGCGGCGCCCGCGCGATCGTGGTCGGCGTCGTCTGCCGCGTCGTCGCGTGGGCGGTCATCGTCAGCGTCTGGCGCCAGGTCATCCCGGCGCAGATCAAGGCGATCCGCAACCGCGGCGAACTCGCGGCCGCCGACGCCGCCGAGCACGCCGAAGGCGTGTCATGAACCGCATCGAGCCGATCGGCCCGGCGCGGCCGGGTCCGGCGCCGGTCTCACGCCCGGCGCCCGGCAAGAGCACCCGCCGCTCCACCGACCGCGACGACCGGCGCGGGCGCGGCAAGAAGCAACCCCAACCCGAGCAGCCGAGGCGCGAAGACGGGCGCCTCGACGTGCGGGCGTGAGCTGCGATGCGAGCGTCGATCATCCTGCCCCTCACCGGCGATCCCGAGCGCACGCTGCGCTGCCTCGCCGCGCTCGCCGAGCTTCCGGAGACCCCGGAGCACGAGGTGATCATCGTCGACGACGCGTCCGTAGGCCTCGAGGGCCTGTTCGCGCGCCTCGACGGGGACGTGCGGATCGTGCGTAGCGCCCGCCGGGCCGGGCTGGCCAACGCGCTACGCCTCGGCATCGACGCGGCGCGCGGCGACACGCTCGTGCTGCTGAACGGCCCGCTGGTCGTCGGCCCCGGGTTCCTCGAGGCGCTGCTGAACGTCCTCGGCGATCCGCGATCGACCGTCGCCACTGCCGGTGATGCGGCACCGGTCGCCGCGCCCGCCCTCGCGTGCCGAGCCGCAGACCTGAGTGCCGCGGGTGGCGTGCCTTCGGCTCCCGACAGCTTCGTCCTCGCCGCCGTGTGCGCCACGCTCGCGCGCGTCGGCAGCGTGGAGGCGGTCGCTGCGGCCCAGCCGGAGACGGCTGCGCGTCTCGGCGGCTGCCGAAGGCCGCCGGGCGAGCGCGTCGAGCTCTCGATCGTCATCCCGACGCTCGACGCCGCCGGCGATCGGGCCCGCGCGTGCGTGGCTGCCCTCCAGGTGTGCACCGATGCGCCCCACGAGATCATCGTGCTCGACAACGGCGCCCCGCCGCAGGGCTTCACCGCGCCGGTCAACGCCGGCCTGCGCGCGGCGCGAGGTGACTACATGGTCGTGCTCAACGACGACGTCGAGGTCCTGCCCGGGTGGTGGCCGCCGCTGCGCGAGGCGCTCGAGTCGGGCGCGACGGTCGCGTTTCCGCTGACGATCGACGGCGCGATGCGCGCCGACTTCGCAGCGTGGTGCTTTGCCCTGTCGCGCGCGACGCTCGAGGAGTTCGAGGTGGCGCCAGGCGAGTTCCTCGATCCCTCGCTGGTCGTCTGGTACCAGGACACGGATCTCCTGGAGCGACTGCGTGCTGCCGGCCGGCCGCCCAGGCTGGTCCGCGAGTCGCGCATCCGCCATGGGCTGTCGGAGACCGTCGCGTCGGAGGATCCGGCGCTGCGCGCCTGGATCGCCCGCCAGGTGCGCGCCGACCAGGCGGCCTTCGAGGCCATGCACGGCACCGCCGTGGCCGGCGCCGCGCGCTGACGTCCAAACCCGCTGGACGCCTTCTCAAGTTGGTCACAGGCCGGGCGATCACCATGACCACATAGGGGAGACACGGAGTCACCCCGGGACTACAACCACCGTTCTCAAGGAGAGAAGACGAATGTCCCTTCGCATCAACCAGAACGTCGACGCCCTGGCGGCCCACCGCTACCTCGCGAAGACGTCCGACGCTGTCTCGCAGTCGATGGAGCGCCTGTCCTCGGGTCTTCGTATCAACAAGGCCGCTGACGACGCTGCCGGCCTGGGCATCTCGGAGAAGATGCGCGGCCAGATCAACGGACTCGCGCAGGCTCAGCGCAACATCCAGGACGGCGTCTCGATGGTGCAGACCGCCGAGGGCAACCTCGACGAGGTCCACAGCATCCTGCAGCGCGTCCGCGAGCTGGCCGTGCAGTACAAGAACGGCTCGCTGTCGACGTCGGGCAAGGCCGCGATCACGAGCGAGGTCAACGCTCTGACCTCCGAGATCGCTCGCATCCAGACCGCCGCGCAGTTCAACGGCATCACGCTGCTGGGCACCGACGCCGCCGTCACCTTCCAGGTCGGCTCCAACGACAGCGACACGATCTCGGTCACCTTCGGCAAGGCCGCTGTGTCCGCCAGCTACAGCCTGGCCGACGCCGCGATCCTCTCGTCGATCGACGCCGACATCGACAAGGTCAGCGCGGCCCGCGCGAACTACGGTGCGGTCCAGAACCGCCTCGACCACGCCCTGAACGTGGCCGGCGCCTACCAGGAGAACCTGACCTCCGCCGAGAGCCGCATCCGCGACGTGGACATGGCGGACGAGATGGTCAACCTGACCAAGAACCAGATCCTGCAGCAGGCCGGCACCGCGATGCTGGCCCAGGCCAACCAGGCCCCGCAGGC
>DATBKW010000362.1:0-11372 GCA_036555665.1 Solirubrobacteraceae bacterium
CCATTGCCGCCGCCTCCGCCGTCGCGGTGTCCGGTCTCGCCCCCGCTGCAGGCATGGCCAAGGCGACCGACGCCGGCAAGTACACGGTCACCAAGCAGACCTACGTCTACCGCCATGCCGGCAAGATCTTCGACGGCACGATGATGAAGGGCTGGACCTTCAAGGTCGAGCGCCTCTCGCCCAGCGGCAAGTGGGCCTACGGCATGGCCTACGGACACGTCAACCGTCACGACTGGATCGACGCCAGGCTGCTGGCGAAGAAGAAGTAGTTCCGCGACGTTGCCGACCACCTACGGCGAGCCCAGGCGCTGCGGCGTCGGCTCGTCGTAGCGGTCGGCGTCGCGGGTGAAGTCGCCGCCCGCGCGGGCGCGGTCGGCGGCCCTCGAGGTCTCCTGGGCGACCACCGTGGCGTGCCCGTCCTGGCAGACCGGGCGGTAGTGCAGGAACGAGAAGCGCACGGCGTCGACCGCGCGGTCGCCGCGCATGCAGACCGCGACGCCGATGTGGGTGGGGAACAGCGACCCTGCGGCGGCGTCGGTCGACTGGAAGACGACGCGGAACACGTAGCGCCCGCCGTCCTTGGACTCGGTGCTGATGCTCTCCTGGCCGCGCAGCATCCGGTGGGCCATCGCCTGCGCGGACTCCAGGGCGGGGTCGGAGTCCGAGTCCTTGCTGCGCAGGACGAGGAAGAACGCGACGGGTATCGCCAGGAAGACGATCACCAGGAGCCCTGCCCGCACGGCGACAGCGTAGCCCGTCATCGTGTGCGCATGAGCACGTCATCGCAGCGTCCCCAGGGCAGCGTGATGCCCGTCGCGACCAGCCCGCGCCCGATCGATCCGGGCGTGACCATCGGCCACGTCCACCTGCGCACCGCCGACATCGATCGCATCCGCGCCTTCTACGTCGACGTGCTCGGCTTCGACGTCGTCGCCGAGGCGCGCGACGTCTCGGGATGGGGGACGACGGGCGACGTCCTCTTCGTGTCGGCCGGCGGCTATCACCATCACCTCGGCTTCAACACGTGGAAGTCGGCCGGTGGCGATCCGCAGCCCGACGGCGTCGCCGGGCTGCACCACGTCGCCATCCGCTACCCGACGCGCGCCGGGCTGGCCGACGCGCTGCGCCGCCTGCAGGCCGTCGACTGGCCGCTGCGCCAGACCGCCGACCACGGCACCCACGAGGCGATCTACATCACCGACCCCGACGGCAACGACCTCGAGCTGTGCTGGGACCGCCCGTTCGACCAGTGGCCGGTGGACGGGGACGGGCACATGCAGGGGCAGTTCGGCGACGAGCTGGACCTGGACGAGCTGCTCAGCGCGGCGCCCCCCGCCTGACCGTCCGGCGGCGCGCCACCACCGCCAGCCCGCCGAGCGGGATCAGCGCCAGCAGCGCCGCCTCCCACGGCACGCCGCCACCGCTGTTGGCCTGCCGGCGCGCGGGTGCCGGCGCCGGTGGTCGCGGGGCGGGCGCCGCGGTCGGCTTGCGCACCGCGAAGGTCTTCGTGTCGACCAGGGCCAGCGGGCCCGCCTCCCCGTTGACCCGCAGCGTCGCGCCGTCGCCGGACAGGGCCAGGCGTCCGTCGGCGATGTCGTCGCTCGTTACGTCGTCGAGGTCGATGCACGCCGCGGTGCGGCCCTGCGTGTCGAGCGCGTGGATGAACGGCGCCTCGTCGGGGCGCATGTAGAGGGTGTACGCCCAGCGGCCGTCGGCGCTCATCACGCGGGTGACCGGGATGCCCTGCATCTTCTCGTCGGGCTCGCGCGGGTCGATCACCGGCTTGGCGACCATGCGCCGGTTGCGCAGGTCGTACGCGCGCACCTCGTAGCGGTTGGTGTTGCTCACCGACGTGTAGTGGATGAGGTACATCCAGCGTCCGTCGGGCGAGATCGCGTCGACCGCGTACCAGCCCGGCAGCACGATCCGGGTTCGCGGGCGCAGGCTCCGCGCCCGCAGCACGAGGAGCCGCGTGTTCTTGATGGGATAGACCGCCGTCGCATCGGCGAGCACGAGCGTCGCGCCATCGGCCGAGAGGCCGGTGCTCGAGCCGTCGTAGGCCACGCCGGGCACGCCCCATCTGCCCGCGAGCAGGCGCGTGCGCTCGACCACGCCGTCGGCGCGCCGCAGGCGCTCGACGACCGTCTTGTCGCCCGCCGGCACGGCGATGTAGGAGAGGTCCGTCTGCGGCGTACTCGCGCCCGCGCCCGCCTGCTGCGGCGGGACGGGACCGCCGGCGCCGTCGGCCATCGCGGGCGCGGCGAGCAACAGCGCGCAGCAGCCCAGGAGCATCGTGACGCGTTGCATGCCCCTATTACGTCCGGCGACCCGGAAGAGGTTCCGCCTGCAGATGTGGCAGCCTCCCCGGCCGGATGGCCGGGCACCGACGCCGCTGGTCGCGCGCGCACGCCGAACGCCTGCTCTGGCGCGCGGGCTTCGGCGCCACCCCGAAGGAGCTCGAGCACTGGGCCAGGCGCTCGCGCGACGAGACGATCGACTGGCTGATCCGCGGCGGGCACGGGCCCCACGGGACCCGGCGGATGGTCGGCCCCGCGCCGCGCGCCAACGGCAGGCCGCTGGATCCGGTCAACGAGTGGGGCCACGACGTCCTGTGGTGGCTGGACAAGATGGTGCGCAGCCAGCGCCCGCTGCAGGAGAAGCTGACGCTCTTCTGGCACGACCACTTCGCCACGCGCGACCAGGACGCGCCGCTCATGCTCGCCCAGAACCACAAGCTGCGCGCGCACGCGCTGGGCATCTTCCCCGAGCTGCTGCGCGCGGTGACGACCGATCCGGCGATGCAGTCGTTCCTCTCGCTCGTCGACTCCGACAAGCGCGACCCCAACGAGAACTACGCCCGCGAGCTGATGGAGCTCTTCACGCTCGGCGTCACCGGCGGTTACACCGAGCGCGACGTGCGCGAGGCCGCCCGCGCGCTGACCGGCTTCAAGGGCAACTACCACCAGGGCCGGCCGCTGACGGTCTCCTACGACCCCGAGCGCCACGACGACGGGCGCAAGCGCCTGCTGGGCCGCAGCGGTCGCCTGGACTGGCAGGACGTGCTGGGCATCGTCGTGCGCCACCGCTCGCACGCGCCGTTCCTCGTCGGCAAGCTCTGGGACTTCTTCATCACCGAGCCGATGCCGCCGGCCACGCGCAGGCGCCTCGCGCGCGTGTACGTGAAAAGCCACCACCGCATCGCGCCGGTCGTGCGCGAGATCCTCTCCAGCCGCGCGCTGTATGCGGAGCTCGGCCACCCGCGGATGGTCAAGTGGCCGATCGTGCAGATCGCCGGCAACCTGCGCATGGTTCGGCGCGGCGTCGACACCGACGACTGGGCGTGGATCGCCTCGATGATGGGCCAGATGCCCTTCAGCCCGCCGAGCGTTGCGGGCTGGGACTGGGGCCCGGCGTGGATGTCGACCGCCACCATGCGCGCACGCTTCCTGTGCGCGACCTGGATCTGCAAGGACCCGCCCGTCAAGGTCGCCAAGGGCACGGTCGACCCGAAGTGGACGCCGGCCGAGCAGGTGCAGCGCGCCCGCGCCGCCACCGGACGCCCATGGACGAGCGCCGCCACCGACCGCGAGCTGCTGAGGCTCGCGCGGCGCTTTCTGTCGATCGACGTCAAGCCCGGCGCCGAGGTCCCGCCGTACCAGGCCGAGCTCGCGCAGTCGGCGCTGCGCCACCTGCTGCTCTCCGGCCCCGACGCCTGCCTGCACTGATGCACTGCGACGACTTCACCCGCACCGACGCCGACCGCCGCTCGCGCCTGGGGCGCCCGATCAGCCGCCGCGCGCTCCTGCAGGCGGGGCTCGGGGCGACGATCTCGCTCTACGCCGCTCGCGCGCTGCCGCTCGGCCGCGCCTTCGAGGCCGCCGAGGCCGGCGCGCAGGCCGCGCCCAACGCGCCGGTCCTCGTCAACGTCTTCGTCCCCGGCGGCCTTGACCTGCTCGACACGCTCGTGCCGATCGGCGCCTACGGGCGCTACGCCGATCTGCGCCCGGCGCTGAAGGTGGCCCAGCCGATCGACCTCGGCGGCGGCCTCGGCGTGCATCCGGCGCTGGGCGAGGGGCTCAACGGCGGGCTGAAGGGGCTGTTCGACCGCGGGCGGCTCGGCTTCATCCCGGGCATCGACTACGCCAACCCGGATCTGTCGCACTTCAACAGCCGCCATTTCTGGGAGACCGGCCTCATCTCGCTGAACCCCGCGCCGGGGTGGCTCGCGCGTTGGACCGATCGCCACGGCGGCTCCGACAACCCGTTCCAGGCGCTGTCGATGGACGCGGGGCTGTCGCCGCTGCTGCGCGGCGCGCGCAACCCGGTCGCCGCCGTGCAGTCGCCCGATGACGCGCAGTCGTGGGTGCCCGGCGTGTGGGGCGAGTGGCAGGACCGCATGATGGAGCACTACTCCGCCATCGCCGCCCAGCGCCCGGGCGCGCCTGGGCCAGCGGCCGTCTTCGCCGCCGCGCGCCAGAGCCAGTACGTCGCGCGCACGCTCAAGCCCTACGTCAAGCACGACGACGTGGACCCGCTCGCGCCGCCGGTCGCGTACCCCGCGGGTGAGAACGGCGAGGGCACCAACGGCTTCGCCGAGAACCTGCGCTACCTGGCCGCGATGCTGGCCCTGCCGCTGGGGATCCGCGTGGCGACCGTCGACGCGCCCGGCGACTTCGACACCCACGACGACCAGGTGGCGACGCTCGTCCGCGACCTGTCGCAGCTCTCGCAGGGCCTGAGCGCGTTCCAGGCCGACCTCGAGGCGCGGGGCATCGCCGACCGCGTGCTGACGCTCGTCTGGACCGAGTTCGGCCGCCGCCCGCAGGAGAACTCCTCCGCGGGCACCGACCACGGGGCGGGCGGGATCGCATGGGTCATGGGGGCGCGTGCCCGCGGTGGCCTGCTGACGCCCTACCCCGACCTCAACGCCTTCGACGACGAGGACAACCTCAAGGTCACCGTCGACTTCCGCGCGGTGTACGCCGGCCTGCTCGAGCAGTGGCTTCAGACCGGCGCCGACGAGGTGCTGCCCGACGCCGGCCGGGTGGGGCGGGTGCAGGTGGTCGCTTGATCGCGCTGCTCGCCGCCCTCGCGCTCGCGCTACAGACCACGAACGTCGGCCTCGGCATGCGCGAGTACCGCTTCAGCGTCTACCGGCCCGACGTCCACGCCGGGCGGGTGACCTTCAACATGAAGAACTTCGGCGAGGACGCCCACAACCTGCGGCTCACGGGGCCGGGCGGCTACCGCAGCGCGGTCAGCCGCGACGTGAAGGCCGGGGAGCGCGCGAAGTTCACCGTCCACCTGCGCCGCGCGGGGCTGTATCGGCTGGTGTGCCTGAAGCCTGGGCACGCGGCGAAGGGCATGAAGGCCACGCTGCGCGTGGTCCATCGTCGCGGGTACTGATTACCAACCCATCGGGTTGGAGATCGTGTTAGGGTCTCCTACTTAGGGTGTCCTAACTCGCCGCTCGCCACTCATGCCGCTTGCGACTCTTCCTGTCGTTCACTTCGTCATCGGCCTCCGCGAGGGAGTGGAGGCGGCGCTGATCGTCGCCATCATCGCCACGTTCCTGCGCCAGCAAGGGCGCATGGACGCCGTGCGTTGGATGTGGGCGGGCGTCGCGCTGGCGATCGCTCTGTGCGTCAGCGTCGCCGTGATTCTCGAGATCGTCGACGAGCTGCTGCCACAGCGCCAGCAGGAGGCCTTCGAGGCCATCGTCGGCGTTATTGCCGTGGGCGCCGTCACCTACATGATCTTCTTCATGCGCCGCCATGCCCGTGAGCTCGGCGGCGACCTTCGGACCAGCGCCGCGGGAGCACTGGCGGCCGGATCCGCGGTGAGCCTCGTCGTCATGGCCTTCCTCGCGGTCATGCGCGAGGGCCTGGAGACCGCGATGTTCCTGCTCGCGGCGTTCCAGGCCTCGCTGGGCGTCAGCCCCCTGAGCGCCGGCCTGGGGGCCGTGACGGGGCTGCTGATCGCGGCGATCATCGGCTGGGGCGTCTACAGCGGCGGGATGCGCATCAACCTCCAGCGCTTCTTCCGGGTCACGTCGGTGCTGCTCGTCATCATCGCCGCCGGCCTGCTGTCCAGCGCGGTCCACCACGCCAACGAGGCGGCACTGCTGACGGCCGGCCATCAGCAGGCGCTCGACCTCTCGGCGGTCATCGTCCCACGCTCGGACTCGGTGACCACCGGCTTGATAACCGGGCTGTTCGGGCTCTACCCGTACCCGTCTGTGGCCGAGGTCACGGTCTGGCTGCTCTACGCGGTGCCCATGCTCGTCTTCGTCCTCTGGCCGCAGCGCCGTGTGGCGGTCCGCACGCCGCGCGGCGAGGCCGTCTCCTCGTCCACCTGACGTCGATCGTTCCCTTCCATCACTCACTCGGAGCATCAATGAAGAACTCGCAGCTGTTCGCTCGCGCCGCCGGCGCCCTGTGCGCCGTGACGGCCCTCGTCGTGCTCGCGGGCTGCGGCGGCGACGACAGCGGCTCGACGACCGCAGCAAGCGCCGCCAAGAACGCCAAGGAGCTCAAGTTCGCGCTCACCGACAAGGGCTGCTCGCCGTCCACGGCGACCGTCTCGAGCGGGCCGGTCAAGTTCGTCGTCAGCAATCCGGGCGCCACGCAGACCGACGAGCTCGAGCTCAAGAACAAGGACGGGATCATCATGGGCGAGCGTGAGAACCTTGCGCCCGGCCTGTCGAGCAACTTCACCCTGACGCTGCAGCCCGGCAAGTACGTCCTGAACTGCACCTTCCAGAACGACACGCGCGACAACGGCACCGTGACCGTCACCGGCGCACCCACCGCAAAGGCCGCCAGCGCCACCGATCCGGTCCTGACCAAGGCCGTCACGGAGTACAAGGCCTACGTCAAGGGCGAGACGAGCAAGCTCGTCGATCAGACCGAGCAGTTCGTTGCCGCACTGAAGGCCGGCGACACCAAGAAGGCCAAGGATCTCTTCGGCCCGACGCGGATCCACTATGAGGCCATCGAGCCGATCGCCGAGAGCTTCGGCAACCTCGATCCCGAGATCGACGCGCGGGTCAACGACGTCGCCGACCAGTCCAAGTGGACCGGCTTCCACAAGATCGAGCAGATCCTCTGGCGCCAGAACACGACGAAGGGCACCGGGCCCTATGCCCGGAAGCTGCTGGCCGACGTCAAGACGCTCGACAGCAAGGTCGACGGGCTCGAGCTGCAGGCCGCGCAGATCGCCAACGGCGCGGTCGGCCTGCTCGACGAGGTCTCCAACTCGAAGATCACCGGCGAGGAGGATCGCTACTCGCACACCGACATGTCCGATTTCCAGGGGAACTTCACGGGGGCGAAGGAGGCCTTCGAGACGCTCAAGCCCGCGCTACAGCAGCGCGGCGAGGGCAGCCTCGTGTCGGACGTCGACTCCAGGATCGCCGAGGTGCAGGCCCGCCTCGACCGCTACAAGCGCGACACGCCACTGGGCTTCGCCCCGTACTCCGAGCTCACACCGGAGGACCGCCGGCAGTTCGCCCAACAGATCGCCGCGCTGGCCGAGCCGCTCTCGCTCGTCGCGGGGAAGGTCCTCACCACAAAGGGCTGACCTTGGCCGGTGATGCGAGCCAGCGAGGCGTGACACGCCGCCGGGTCCTGCTCGGCGGCGGTGGGGCGCTGGGCCTCGCCATCGCCGGTGGCGCAGGCTATGCGGTGGGCGAGGCGGGCCGGTCCGACGAGGCCTCGCCCACGAACGAGACGGTGCCGTTCCACGGGGCCCACCAGGCGGGGGTGGCGACGCCCGCGCAGGCCCGGCTGGTCTTCGCCTCCTTCGACCTCGTCTCCGACAAGGCCGACGACCTGCGCCGGCTGCTGGGCATCTGGACGGCAGGGGCCCGCGCGATGACCTCGGGGCTCCCCACCGGGGCGGTCGAGGGCAACCCCGAGGTCCCACCGCTCGACACCGGCGAGGCAGAGGGGCTGCCGACCGCGCGCTTGACGGTCACCGTCGGGCTCGGCCCCGAGGTGTTCGAGAAACGCGGCGAGGACCGGATGGGCCTGCTCGCGCGCCGGCCCTCGGCGCTGAAGCCGCTCGGGCCGCTGCCCGGAGACCAGCTGGATCCCGGGCGCACGGGCGGCGACCTGTGCATCCAGGCGTGCGCCGACGATCCGCAGGTCGCCTTCCACGCCGTGCGCAACCTGCTACGTGCCGGTCGCGGCCTGGTCGAGCTGCGCTGGCTGCAACTCGGCTTCGGAAGCAACACGAAGACCACGAGCGACCAGCCGACGCCGCGCAACCTCATGGGCTTCAAGGACGGGACGCGCAACCTCAGGGTCGACGATCCCGCGCAGATGAAGCGGTTCGTCTGGGTCGGCGACGACGAGCCGCAGGGGTGGTTTCGCGGCGGCACCTACGTCGTCGCGCGGCGGATCCGGATGCTCATCGAGAGCTGGGATCGCACCGCGCTCGGCGAGCAGGAACGCGTCATCGGCCGGCGCAAGGTCAGTGGCGCGCCGGTCGGCCAGCACGCGGAGTTCGACGCGCCCAACCTCAAGGGCCGCGCGATCGACGTCGATGCTCACATCCGCCTCGCCGCGCCGCAGGTCAACGACGGTGCGCAGATCCTGCGCCGCGGCTACGCGTACACCGACGGCATCGACGCGCGGACCGGCCTGCTCGACGCGGGCTTGTTCTTCGTCGCCTTCCAGCGCGATCCGGAGAAGCAGTTCGTCGCGCTGCAGCGGCGCCTGGGCACCGGCGACGCGCTGAACGAGTACATCCAGCACACGGGCAGCGGGCTGTTTGCGATCCTGCCCGGCGTGCGCCGCGACAGCTACCTCGGCGCCGGCTTGTTCGGCTGAGTCCGCCGAGCCACGAGCCGGCGGCCGAGCGACGGTGACACCGCGCCGGCCAGGTGATCGGCCTCGCGAGTGGAGAGCTCCTCGTCGAGCCCGAGGACGTCATGGGCCAGCGCATGGGCGGCGGCCCGGCGGGAGCGCAGGACGAGCGCCGCGCTCGTGCCGGCCTCCGTGAGAGCCAGCGAGTCGGCGTGCACGAACCCCAGGTGGCGCAGCCGTCGGATCATCTGCAGCGCCGTCGGGCCGGCGACGCCCATGCGGCGCGCCACCTCGGCCTGCGTCGGCGCGGCCGGCTCCCGACCGAGCTCGAGCATCGTCAGCAGGTACCGGGCCTCGACGGCCGTCGGCTCGGCGCAGGGGTGTGGCTCGGCCGGCGCGCCGCGTACCACGGCTACGCGTACTCGCGGCGGTAGCGCTCGAAGCTGCGAAGGTGACCCTCCTCGTCGCGCAGGATCTCGATGACCATGTCCTGCGTCGCCCAGTCGACGCCGTCGCACGCCTCGATGATGCGCATGTAGTGGTCGATGGCGCCCGCCTCGGCCTCGATGACGCCGTCGATGACACTGAGGACGTCGGTCGGATCGCTCGAGGGCTGGAGGTAGCTCTGCTCGGCGGTGAAGTCCATGGAGCCGGGCGGCGTCCCGTAGAGCTCCTTGATGCGCTCGGCGAAGCGCCGCGCGTGTCCGAGCTCCTCCTCGACGTCGGACGACAGCGCCTCGGCAATCTCCTCGGCCCGGATGCCGTCCAGATGAGCCGCGTTGGCGAGGTAGCTCATCACCGTCTCCATCTCCATCCAATAGGCCCGGGTGAGGAGCTCGACGATCGCCTCGCGCTTGGCCGTCTGGTCGTCGGCGAGGATGCCGGTCGCGACGCGTTGCTTGGTGGCCATTAGGGAACCCTTCCTCGATATAGCAAGCAATTACAAGCCATTCAAGGTTACCAACCTATCAGGACTGCGATCGTCTTGTGGTACGTTCGTGGCAATGCATGAGCAGGCCGACACCGCTCTGACCGAGGCGTTGCGCAGCCGCGGCCTGCGGGTGACGCCGCAGCGGATCGCCATCGCCCGCGCCGTGCGTGACCTGAACGGCCACGTCACGGCCGAGGATGTCTTCGGTCATGTGAGCGCCCAGACACCCGGCATCTCGCTTCCCACCGTCTACGCCGCGCTCGAGCTGCTCCAGCAGCTTGGCCTGGTTCGCCGCGTCGCCACCGAGGGCGGCACCGTGATCTGGGACGCGCGGGTCGCCGATCACCATCACGCGGTCTGCCGCGAGTGCGGCAGGATCGTCGACCTCGACGCCGCCCTGGACCAGGCGGACGTCGTCGCGGCGGCGCGGGCCGCCGGCTTTGCCGTGGACGACGCCCAGCTCGTCGTGCGCGGGCTGTGCTCGGCCTGCCGTCAGCTCGGCTGACGGCGCGCGCTTAGGTCGTCGCGCTCGACGCCCGCGAGGGTGCGGCGCGCGCGCCACACCGCGTGGCGGCCGTCGTCGGTGGCCGCCCAGCGCGCGAAGTCGCGTTCGAAGCGTGCGAGCTGACGCGCGTAGACGCCCACTCGGGGTAGCTCGACAGCGTGCTCCAGGGTCTCGTAGCGCACGGGTCCATCATATCTTAGGGCGCCCTAATAGGCGCCGCGCGGTGTCAGCCGCCGATGACGTCCGCGAGGTCGACGGTATCGCCCGAGTCGGGCGCCTGGACGTCGACGGGCACGCCGAAGTTCGTGTAGTCGATGGTGAACTGCGCGCTCGTCGGGATCGGCTGCTTGGCGCTGTAGGAGATCGACTGGCGGCGGGCGCGGCCCTGGCTGTCGATCCAGATGTCGGTGGGCAGCGTCTTGTTGCCGGTGAGCTGCTGGAGCTGGCGCACGGACGCCCCGGCCGAGCCGGCGGATTTCGCGAGCTTGGCGAGGTCGATCGTCGCGCGGTAGTGGGTCGTCGGCGTGCCGTCGATGTCCTCGCTGCCGATCCGCTTGACGTCGCCGGCCTTCTTGAGGTAGCCGAGATATTGCGTGGGGTCGGTGCCGCCCCCGAGCTGCTGCAGCGCGCCGAGGTCGACGCCCTGGCGCTTGCCGAGCTTGTCGAGGTCGAGCTTGATCCAGTGCTTGCCGCCGGGCAGGTTGCCCGTCAGCGCGTCGCTGCGCATGTAGATGGTCAGCCCGTCGAGGCGCTCCTCGATCTTGACGTCGCCCTTGCCGGGAACCGTCGTCGTCACGTCGAGATGGCCGCGCTTGTGCTTGAGGTCGAAGGCGCCCGCCGCGTTGAGCGGGATCTCCTGGCCGGCGGCGCTGATCTTGCCGGTCATCGTCATCTGGACGGTGCCGGCGTCGGCGGTCTTCGTGGCCGCCTGGGCGACGGGGTCGACGGCTTCCTTGACGCTGTTCTCCGCGCCGCATCCGGCGGCGAGCGGAACGAAGGCGCAGACGAGCAGGACCGGTAGCAGGCGGCGCATGGCTGCCAGGGTAGCGGGTGGGGATGGTGTCGTCCGCAGGTGGTGGGCGGCGCTTCGGCTTCAGGGCAGTAACGGTGTGAAGCGCGCGCGGCC
>DATBKW010000363.1:0-21506 GCA_036555665.1 Solirubrobacteraceae bacterium
GAGGCTCATGGCCCGATTCAACCCCGGCGTCGCGATCCCCGCGTCCGGATTCCGTGGCGAACGTGTGCGGCTTTCCCGCACGCAGCCTGCACCGTGGCGAATGTGTGCCGCCCAGCGAGAGAAGGATCACAGAACGACGACTGTGGGAAGGCAACGGGGAGTCTCGCGTCATGGCGCACCATGGAGCGAGGGTCAACGATCTTGTGGATGGAGTGCGGCGCCTGCAGCGGGGAGTCGATGGCGATCCTCGGCGCCGAGGGCCGCGGCAGGCCGGGCCACACGCTGCCGGCCTTTCTGGAGGACCACGACGCCGAGCTGCTGTGGCACCCGTCGCTCTCGCGGGAGACGCCGCGCGAGGCCGCCGCGCTCATCGACCGCGTGATCGCGGGCGCGCAGCCGCTGACGCTGCTCTGCGTCGAGGGCAGCATCATCCACGGGCCGAGCGGCACGGGCGGCTTCGACGTCTTCGAGGGCCGGCCGAAGCGCGACATCGTCGCGGCGTTGTGCGGGCGGGCGCAGTACGTGCCGGCGATGGGCAGCTGCGCGAGCTTCAGCGGCATCCCTGCCGCGCCGTCCTCGAGAGCCGCGACCTCGGCCTGGACAAGGTCGTCCGCCCGGGCAATGCAGAAACCGTGCCTGTCGGATCCCGGCGAGAAACGCTGCCGCACGGTGGACAAGGTCGGCTACGCGTGCTACGGGTGCATCGGCCCGAAGTTCCCGCTGCCCAAGGCGCTCTTCAAGCATCGCCCAGCGATCCCTGCGAGCGCCTGAGCATTCAGGAAGGAGGCGGCTCATGGCGAGCGAGCGACGCGTCATCCGGATGGAGCTCAACCGGGTCGAGGGCGACATGGAGGTCAAGCTCGAGCGCGGGAGGTCGTGACCGAATGAGGGCCTGGGAAGATCCGTCCGCGCCGCCGCCGGCGTCGACGGTCGCTGACCGCTTGAAGCGTGCCCGGCGGCGGCGCTTCGTGGGACGCGCGGCGGAGCTCGAGCTGTTCCTGGCGACGCTCGCCGCGTCGGAACCGTCTTTCAGCGTGCTGTGGTTGCACGGCCCGGGCGGGGTCGGCAAGACCGCGCTGCTCGGCGCGTTCGCCGAGTCGGCCGGGGATGCCGGCGTCAGGGTCGTGAGCCTTGATCTGCGAACGATCGAGCCCTCGCCACCGGCGTTCGTGTCCGAGTTCGAGCGGGCGCTCGGGCATCCCGCGCAGGAGGCCCTCGGCAGCGAGCCCGTGGTGCTGCTGGTGGACACCTTCGAGGCTGCGGTGGGGCTCGAGGACTGGTTGCGCGAAGAGTTCGTCCCGGCGCTGCCGGCGCGTGCGCTGGTCGTGGTGGCGGGCAGGGACGGACCCACCGGTGCGTGGCGGCGGGATCCGGGGTGGCGCGACCTGCTGCGCGTGGTCTCCCTGCGCAACCTCGGGCCGGACGACGCGCGGGCGCTTCTGGCCAGCGCGGGTGTCGCGGCGGAGCAGCAGCGCTGGATGCTCGAGATCTCGCACGGTCACCCGCTCGCGCTGTCGCTGCTCGTGGACGTCCTCGCGCAGCGGCAGGCGGAGGCGGCTGCCGAGCCGTTGGAGTTGCGCGCGGCGCCCGACGTGGTGGGGCGACTGGTGGAGAGCTTCCTCGCCGGCGTGCCGAGTCCGCGTCACCGGCTGGCGCTCGAGTGCGCGGCTCACGCGCGGCTGACGACCGAGGGCCTCCTGGGCAGCATCTTCGGGGCCGGCGAGGGCGACGAGGTGTTCTCGTGGCTGCGGGGCCTGTCGTTCATGGAGCACGGGACGTACGGCCTGTTTCCGCACGACCTTGCGCGGGACGTGATCGACGCGGACCTGCGCTGGCGCGACCCGGCCGCCTATCGGGAGGTCCACCTCCGGGTGCGTCGACACATCGTCGAGCAGGTCTGGGGCAGCGAGGGTCGCGAGCGCGGGCGCGCGCTCGCGGATCTGATCTTCTTGCATCGGGGGAATCCCGCGGCCGCGGCGTTGTGGGATTGGGCGAGCTTGGGGGAGGTGTACGCGGACGGGCTGCGGGACGGCGACGGTGAAGCCATCGTGCGGCTGGTCGAGCGCTACGAGGGAGCGGAGTCGGCGGCCATCGCCGGGCACTGGCTGGAGCGCCAGCCCGGGGCGTTCTATGTCTTTCGGGGCCGTGGACCGGAGCTGCTGGGCTTCTCCGCGAACCTCGCGCTGCACGAGGCCGCCGAGGCTGACATCGCCTACGACCCCGCGGCACGGGCGGTGTGGGCGCACGCGCAGCGCCATGCGCCGCCCCGTCCGGGAGACGAGGTGCTGCTCGCGCGGTTCCTGATCGATCGTGACGTCTACCAGGCGCCGTCGCGCTCGTTCAACGTGGTGACGATGCGCAGCATGCAGGAGTGGCTCGGACGTCAGCGCCTGTCCTGGTACTACGCCGTCGCGGCCGATCCCGAGGCGATGGCGCCGCTCATGGACTACGTCTACTTCGATCGCGCTCCGGACGCCGATTTCGAGGTCGGCGGGCGCGGCTACGGGGTGTTCGCGCGCGACTGGCGGCGTGTCGGCGGCGTGGAATGGCTCGACCGGATGGCTGGACGTGAGCTCGGCGACGACGCGGCGGTACCCGACTCCGAGCGCGAGCACGGGCCGGTGCTGGCTCTGTCGCAGCCCGAGTTCGCCGACGCGGTGCGCCGCGCGCTGCGCGACATGCGTCGCCCGGACGCGCTGGCCGCGAATCCCCTCGCCGGCACGCGCGTGGTGCGTGAGCGCGGTGATTTGCCCGCGCCCGAGGCGCTGCGTGAGCTGTTGGACGAGGCGGTCGACGCGCTGCGGGACGACCCGCGCGACGACAAGCTGGTGCGCGCTCTGGAGTGCACCTACCTGCGACCCGCGCCGACGCAGGAGGCCGCCGCCGAGCTCCTCGACCTGCCCTTCAGCACCTACCGCGGCCACCTGACGCGCGGTCTGCAGCGGGTCGTGGACTGGCTCTGGCAGCGCGAGCTGCACGGCCCCGGCCCGTGAGCGCGGCTCCGGCGCCCCGCAGCTGAGCAGAAACTCGACAGAAGTTCGTCTGGTATCTCGCCAGCCCGCGGGCCGATCCTGCTCGCCGATGTCGAGCCAAGGAGATCGCCCAGTGAGACAGATCGGTGAGCACGCCGTCGTGATCGGCGCGAGCGTGGCCGGGCTGCTGGCCGCCCGGTCACTCACGGAAGCCTACGAGCGGGTGACCATCGTGGACCGCGATGCCCTGACGGCCGACCTTGAGCCTCGCAAGGCGGTGCCGCAAGGCCACCACCCCCACGCCCTGCTGCCGTATGGGCAGCACTGCCTCGACGCTCTGTTGCCGGGCTTCAGCAGCGAGCTGGTCGCCGCCGGGGCGCCGAGCTGTGCGGCGCTCGAGGAGATGCGCTTTGTGATCGGCGGCCATCAGCTCGCGCGCGCCTCGAGGGGCTCCGACGCGATCCTCGCCGGTCGGCCCTTCATCGAGGGGCACGTGCGTGACCGCGTGCGTGGGCTGCCTGGGGTCACGCTGATCGATCGTTGCGACGCGCTCGGGTTGACCACGAGCCCCGACGGCGAGCGCGTCACCGGCGTGCGGATCCTCCGCCGTGCCGACGGCAGCGCCGAGGAGACGCTCGCGGCGGACCTCGTCGTCGCCGCCACCGGCCGCGCGGCCCGCATCCCCGCCTGGCTCGCCGCCCTGGGCTTCCCGAGCCCACCGGAGGAACGCCTCCGCGTCGACGTCACCTACGCCAGTCGGCGCCTGTCGCTGCCCGCCGACCCGCTCGACGGTGACAAGCTCGTGCTGATCGGAGCCCGTCCCGCGCTCCCGCGCACGCTGTTCCTCTTCGCCCAGGAAGGCGGACGCTGGATCCTCGGGTTGGGCGGCTACGGCCCCAGGCACCGTCCACCGAGCGACCCCGAAGGCTTCGCCGCATTCGCCGCCACCGTCGCGCCGCCAGACGTGCTCGAAGCGATCGAGGCCGCCGAGTCGGTCGGCGAGATCGCGACGCACCGCTTCCCCACCAGCGTCCGGCGCCGCTACGACCACCTGCGCAACTTCCCGGCAGGATTACTCGTCACCGGCGACGCGATCTGCTCGTTCAACCCCACCTACGGGCAGGGCATGACGGTGGCCGCGGCCGAGGCGATCGCCCTGCGCGGCTGCCTGCAGCGCGGCGGGCGCGACCTTGCTCGCCGGTTCTTCAGCGCCACGAAGGCCGCGATCGATGACGCGTGGGACCTCTCGGTCGGCGCCGACCTGGCGCTGCCCGAGGTGGAAGGCCGCCGCTCCGTGCGCGTGCGCGCCATCAACGCCTATCTGCGCCGGCTGCGCGCGACTTCTGAGCACGACGTGGCCGTGGCAGCGGCCTTCAGCGCGGTGATCGGCATGCTCGAACGTCCCGCCCACGTGCTGCGACCCGCGATCGCCGTACGCGTCGCGCGCGGGCCGCGCCCCGTTTCGTGGAGCGAGCGCGGCGACCGAGTGCGCTCGGGCGAACTGTGCGTGGACGGAGTCCGCACGCCGCTGCGCGAGGCCGGGCCGCCCGACGCCTCGGAGGCCGTCGTCTTCCTGCACGGCAACCCGGGCTCGAGCGCGGATTGGGGTCCGCTGCTCGCCGCCACCGGCCGGCGCTGGCGCGCCGTGGCCTGGGACGCCCCCGGGTTCGGTCGCGCCACCTCGCAGGTCGAGGTTCAGCAAAGCGTCGCAGCACACGCGCAGTTCGTGAGCCGCGCGCTCGACGCGCTCGGGATCGAGCGCGCCCATATCGTCGCCCACGACTTCGGTGGGGCGTGGGGCCTCACATGGGCAGCGAGCGACCCCGACCGGTTCGCCAGCGCGGTCCTGCTCGGCACCGGCGCGCTGTCCGGCTATCGCTGGCACGCGCTCGCGCGACTGTGGCGCACCCCGTACGCCGGCGAGCTGTTCATGGCCACGACCACCCGCATCGGCTTTCGCCTCCTGCTGCGGCGCGGCAACCCGCGCGGGCTTCCGCGGCCGTTCGTCGACCGCATGTACGACGACTTCGACCGCGCCACCCGAGACGCCGTTCTCGAGCTCTACCGCTCCGTCCCCGACGTGGCCCAGGACGGCGAACGGCTCGCACGGGCCCTGCGTCCGCTCGACCGGCCCGCGCTCGTGCTCTGGGGCCGTCGCGACCCTTACATCCCCGTCGCGAATGCCGAGCGCCAGCGCGACGCCTTCCCGCGCGCGGAGATCCGTGTGCTCGAGCGCAGCGGCCACTGGCCCTTCGTCGACGACCCTGCCACCGTCACCGCGGCGCTGACCGGCTTCCTGGCCAAGCACACCGGCACCCCCGCGGCTGAAGACCTGCTCGCGCCGGTCGGCGCATCCGCCCGATGAAGGACTCGGAGTCGCGTCGCGAGCTGTCGCGGACACTGGGTGCACGACAGCTCGTCGCCTACTGCTGGTCGTCGCTTTGGTGGCGCTGACCACCGCCATGGGCATGGTCACGGGCGAGTACCTCCATGTGCTGCTCGGCCTCTCAGGGTCCACCGTCGTATCGCTGGCGTTGGCGGCGATCGTCGGCTCGGTGCTGACCAACCTGATGAAAGGAACGTGACCATGTTCGGACCGAACCCGAGCTCTGCCAACGTCATCGCGTGCTTGGCCCTGTTCGTTGCGCTGGGCGGCACCGCGACCGCCGCCGTCACGCTCGATCGCGACTTGCGCGGCGAGCTGAAGGTCACCGAGGACGAGAACGCCGACCATCTCGCGGTGCCGATGTGCAACGGAACCGACCTGTCGGCATGCCCGAACCGCCTCGAGCTGGCGCTGTCGTCCGACGCCAGGTCAGGCCGTCAAGCCAACTGGCTGATCCAGGCCAGGCTGCACGTCTCGATTGGCCGGGCGCCGCTCGAGCAGCCGCGGTCGGGCGTCGCCAACCGGTGCGGTCTTGTCGATACCTCCGCCGCCGCCAACCGGGACGCAGTGCTCGACGAGACGCAGGTCGGCGCAACCGTGCGGCCGTCCTCGGAGAACGTCGCACTCAGCGCGGTCGTGCCCAAACGACTGAGGAACCCCAGCGTCGCGCTGCGCTGCACGTCGCAAACCGGAGACCGGGTGGAGGTCAGCTTCATCAAGATCACGGCGCTGAAGGTCGGGACCGTCACCGGCGCATGACCGCCCAATTCCCCGCTCAGTTCTGGTCGCGGCGGACGCCTCAACAGGCATGCTGAACAACAAGGTTGCGGTCATCTACGGCGCAGGAGGGGCGATCGGCAGCGCTGTCGCGCGCGCCTTTGCGGCCGAGGGGGCCGATCTCTTTCTCACCGGGCACAAGCTGGGACCGGTCGCGGCGCTCGCCGAAGACATCGGTTCCGCCCGGGCCGCAGAGGTCGATGCGCTCGACGAGCGGGCGGTCGACGAGCACCTGCAGTCTGTGATCGACGAGGCGGGGCGCGTCGACATCTCCTTCAACGCGTTCGGGATCCCGGACACGAGGATCGTGGGGGTGCCGCTGGCCGAACTCGATGCCGGGCAGTTCTCCCTGCCGATCACCACCTACACGACGTCCTACTTCCTGACCGCGCGCCTGGCCGCACGGCGCATGATCCCGAACCGATCAGGGGTGATCATGACCGTCACCGCCCTCCCCGCTCGGAGGGGCACGCAGTGCAACGGAGGCTATGGCGCGGCGATGGCCGCCAAGGAGGCGCTCACCCGAGACCTCTCCGCCGAGCTCGCACCCAAGGGCATCCGCGTCGTCGGTCTTCGGCCGCACGGCATGCCGGAGACGACCACGATGCGGGAGGTCTTCGACGCCAAGGCATCGGGCATGACCTGGGAGCAGTTCCAGGAATTCCTCGCAGGCAGCACCCACGCGCGACGCGTCATGTCGCTCGAGGAAGTGGCAAACATGGCGGTCTTCGTGGCTTCCGACAGGGCGAGCGGGATGACGGGGACGATCGTGAACCTGACGTTGGGCAGCCTGGACGACTAACTGCCGCGCAGCGTCCGCGGCAGCCCGAAGAGCGGGAAGACGCCGCTGTCCGCAAACCAGGTCATCGCGGAGACACGGTCGCCGTCGAGCGTGACGACGAGCAGCCCGTACGGGCGCGCGATCCCGGTCTGTGGGACCGGGAAGTAGCAGCCGAAGGCGGGCTGGCCGTTGGCGCGCGTCGGCACGAGCCGCAGCGGCGCCCCGCGGCGGACGGCGCGGTCGTTGAGGAACGCGCCGATCGCCACCGGGCCCTGGTACTCGAACGGCTCGGGCGGCATCGTCAGCCAGGCGTCGTCGGTCAGCAGGGCGACGACACCGTCGATGTCGCCCGCCTCGAAGGCGTCGGCGAGGCGGCCGACGAGGTCGCGCTCGCGCGTGGAGTTCGGGAGCGGCGCCCGCTCGCGCCCGACGGCGGGCAGGCGCGTCTCGAACGCCGCGCGCGTGCGGTGCAACAGGCTGTTGACCGCGGCGGCGCTCGTGTCGAGGATCTCGGCGACCTCCACGGCGCGAAAGCCGAGCACGTCGCGCAGCACGAGCACCGCGCGCTGCTGCGGTGGGAGGTGCTGAAGCCCGGCGATGAACGCCAGCGCGATCGCCTCCCTGGACTCATAGCGTGCCTCGGGCCCGGGGGCATCGTCGGGGATGCCGTCGAGCAGGACGTCCGGGAAGGGCTCGAGCCAGATCGGCTCGGCGCGGCGGGTCGGCGCGGGCGCCTCGGTCATCCGCTGCAGGTCCTCGGGGCGGCGCCGGCGCGCACGGAGGGCGTCAAGCGAGCGGTTGGTGGCGATCCGGTACAGCCACGCACGGACAGACGCGCGTCCTTCGAATTGCTCGAGGCCGCGCCAGGCGGCGAGCAGCGTCTCCTGAAGCAGGTCCTCGGCGTCCTGCGCCGACCCGACGATCCGGTAGACGTGCAGCTGCAGCTCACGGCGATAGGGGTCGGTCAGCTCGCGGAACGCGTCCTCGTCGCCGGCACGCGCGCGGGCGAGCGTCTGCTCGGTCACGCCCGCATCCTCGCATCGGCCCGCTCCGCCACCAGCGCGAGCTTGCGCACCCGGCCCGCGTCCAGCCACTCGATCCACAGCCGGTGCGCGGCGAGCAGCTCGTCCAGCGCCCGGCGGCCGATCTGCGCGGCGATGTCCTCGGCGTCGGCGGCGAACGCGGCCGCCAGCGCCTGCGCCACCGCACGGTGCGCGCGGCTGTGATCCTCCTGCCACGTGACGACGAAACCGGCTCGCTCCAGTGACGCGGCCATCTCGCCGAGCGGGATGAGCCAGACCGTGTCGGCGTCGGGCATCGCCGTCCGCTCGGCCGCCGTGAGCGGCGGCCCCTCCTCGAGCGTGAACGCGAACCGCCCGCCGGGGCGCACCGCCGGGAAGATCTCGCGGACCAGGGCGTCCTTGTCCTCGAAGGCGAGCATCGTCTCGAACAGGAGCACGACGTCGAAGGTGCCGGCCGGGAGGGGCGGGATCTGCGCGACCGTGAAATGACAAGGCAGGTCACCAGCGCGCTCGCGCGCGATGGCGACCGCGCTCGCGCTGGCGTCCACCCCCCGGTACGCGCAGCCCAGTTCCTTCGTGAGGAACCGGCCGGGTCCGGCGATGCCGCAGCACAGGTCGAGCACCGCGGCGCCGGGGCCGACGCCGGCCCGCAGCGCCAGGGCGCGGATCTCGGCGGCGGTCATGAAGCTCTCCTGCTCGACGAACTCGCCGGGTGGGTAGGCCGCGACGCGTGCGCGATGCAGGGCCCGATCGAAGGGCGCGCGGTCGTCCTGTCTCATGGCCGTGGTCCCCGCGGCGTCATCGGGCCCGGATCTTGCCGGACCGACGCGGAGCCACCGTGCGAGTGAGCCAGGCGGGTCCGGCGGCCGGGCTGTTCGCCCAGGTGCTGCTAATCGCGGCCCTCGCGGCGACCGTCGGGCTCGGGACCGCCGGCCGGGTCGTCGGCGTCGCCTGCGCCGCGACCATCGCGACGGCGCTGGCGCGCGGTCTCGCGCGCGATCCCGACGCCCGCCTGGGGCCGGCGTCGTGGGTGACGCTCGCGCGGGCCACGCTCGCCGTCGGCGTCGCCGCGCTGACCGCCGACTCGTTCACGCACGCCACGCCCGTAGCGCTGCTCGTGACGCTGGCCGCCGTCGCGCTCGCCCTGGACCTGGTCGATGGATGGCTCGCGCGCCGCACCGGGACGGCCGACGCGCTGGGCGCGCGGTTCGACGGCGAGGTCGACGCCTTCCTCATCCTCGCCCTGAGCGTCTACGTCGCCCGCGACGCGGGTGCGTGGGTGCTCGCGATCGGGGCGGCGCGCTACCTGTTCCTCGTGGGCGAGTGGCTGCTGCCGTGGATGCGTGCCCCGCTGCCGGAGCGCCGCTGGCGCAAGGTCGTCACGGCGGCTCAGGGGATCGTGCTGACGGTGGGGGCCGCGGGGATCCTGCCCGGGGCGCTGACACAGGCCCTTCTGCTCGCCGCGCTCGCCCTGCTCGCCGCGTCGTTCGGCGAGTGCGTGTGGTGGCTGTGGCGCCGCAGGCACGAGACGCGCGGGCAGGCGCCAAAGCGTGAGCCCAGGCGCGGGCCGCTGCGCAAGGGCCTGGCCGTGGCGCTCACGGTGCTCGCCGCCGTGCTCGTCTGGGCCGCGCTCGTCGCGCCCAACCAGCCGCGCGACCTGACGTTCGCCGCGTTCGTGCGGCTGCCCCTCGAGCTTCTCGTCGTCGTCGCCCTGGCCGTGCTGCTGCCCGCCGCGCCGCGCCGCGTGCTCGTCGTGGTCGTGGGAGCGGTGCTGAGCGTGCTCGTCGTCGTGAAGGTCCTCGACATCGGGTTCTTCACGGCCTTCGACCGGCCGTTCAGACCGGTCGACGACTCCAGCTACGTCGGGATCGGCGTCGAGACGCTGCGCGACGCGGTCGGCACGTCGCAGGCGAACCTTGCCGTGGCCGTCATCTTCGTGCTCGGCGTCGCGCTCCTCGCCGTCCCGGTCCTGGCCCTGCTGCGCGTGACGCGGGTCGCGGCCGGCCATCGTGGCTGGGCGCTGCGGACGGCGGCGGCGCTCGGCGTGATCTGGGTGGCCTTCCGCATCGTCGGCGCCCCGGTCGCCTCCTCGAGCGCCGCCGCGCTCGCCGTCGACGAGGTGCAGGCGGTGCGGACCGGCCTGCAGGATCACGCGATCCTCGCCCGCCAGATCGCCCACGATCGCTTCCACGGCACTCCCGGCAGCCGGCTGCTGACCGGCCTGCGGGGCAAGGACGTCCTGCTGCTGTTCGTCGAGAGCTACGGGCGGGTCGCGGTCCAGGGCTCGTCCTTCTCGCCCCGCGTCGACGCCGTGCTCGATCGGGGCACCGCACAGCTGCAAGCCGCCGGCTTCTCCTCGCGCAGCGCCTTCCTCACCTCGCCGACCTTCGGCGGCATCAGCTGGCTGGCGCACTCGACCCTGCAGTCCGGGGTCTGGATCGACAGCCAGCATCGCTACGACCAGCTCGTCCGCAGCCATCGCCTGACGCTCAGCCAGGCGTTCAAGCGCGCCGGGTGGCGGGCGATCGACGACATCCCGTCGAACAACCGGACGTGGAAGGAGGGCTCGACCTTCTACCACTACGACCACGTCTACGACAGCCGCGACGTGGGCTACCGCGGCCCGACCTTCGACTACGCCACGATGCCCGACCAGTACGTCCTGCTGGCCCTGCACCGCCTCGAGCTCGCCAGGCGCCCCCGGCCTCCGCTCTTTGCCGAGGTCGACCTCGTCTCCAGCCACGTGCCGTGGACGAGCATCCCCCGGCTCATCTCGTGGGACGACGTCGGCGACGGCTCCATCTTTCATCGCCTCCCGACACAGGAGTCCACGCGGGCCACGCTGTTCGGCGACGCCGACCTCGCCCGCGCCGCCTACGGCCGTTCGATCCAGTACACGCTGAGCGCGATCGTCTCGTTCGTGCGCCATTACGGCGACGACAACCTCGTGCTCGTCGTCGTGGGCGACCATCAGCCGGCGACGATCATCACCGGCCAGGGCGCCAGCCACGACGTGCCGATCTCGGTCGTCGCCCACGACCCGAAGGTTCTGGACCGGATCGCGGGATGGGGCTGGCAGGACGGCCTGCGACCGAGTCCGCAGGCGCCGGTCTGGCCGATGAACGCGTTCCGCGACCGCTTCCTCACCGCGTTCGGCTCGTCGCCGGCGGGCGGCTGACCCGGCGCCGCCGTTCAGTCGTCCTCGAACCGGGGTGAGAGCGCATAGCGCAGCAGCACGACGTCGCCGATCTGGCGCACCTCGGCGAGCTTCGCGCGCCGCCCCGCGTTCCACGGGAAGCGTCCGTCGCTCACGAAGCGCGGAGCGCTCGAGTCGCCGACGAAGAAGGGCGCCACGACGAGCTGCAGCTCGTCGACGAGGTCGTCGGAGAGGAACTGGGTATGCACGATGCCGCCGCCCTCGACCATGAGCCGCTCCACGCCGCGGTCGGCGAGGTCCTCGCCGAGCCGGCGCATCCGTACGCGCCGGCCGCCGTCGACGATCGTGGCCACCGGGCCGAGCCGCGCGCGGGCATCGCGTACCCGCGGGGTCGAGGTGTAGACGAGCTTCTCGGCCTCGCCGGTGGTGAAGAAGTCCGAGCGCGCATCGAGGTCGACTCGTTCGGTCACCGTGATCTTCATCGGCGACGCTGTGAGCCCCCGAGCCGTGCGCCGGGCGCGGCGGGCCCGCGAGCGCACGAGCAGTCGCGGGTTGTCGATGCGCACGGTGGCCGCGCCGACCATGATCGCGTCACAGGAGGCGCGTACCTCGTCGACCCGGTCGAAGTCGGCCGCGTTGGACAGCGCGAGGCGCGGTGTCTGGTCGCCGAGGTAGCCGTCGAGCGACACGCTGCAGCTCAGCAGGGTGTACGGGCGGTCAGGCATGAACGGGTCCCTCCCGGCGCAGCCAGGCGACCACGAGAACGGCGGCACCGGGAAGCGCGGCGACGAAGACCATGACGCCGTAGGCGACCGCGGTGGCGACGCCCTGCGACGCGCCCAGACCGGCGGCGGCGAACGCCCAGGCGGTCACGCCCTCGCGCGGCCCCCAGCCGCCGATGTTCGGCAGGGCCGCGGCACCGAGGACGAGGAGCGCCAGCGGGACCATCTGCCACGGCGGCGCCGTCACTCCCACCGTGCGCGCGGCGATCATGAAGGTGGCCGCGTGGCCGGCGACGACCAGCGCTGACGCCACCGCGATGGCCGGCCACGCCCGCCTGGCGAGGAGCCCGTCGCGCAGGTCGCGCATTGCAGCGCCGCGCAGCCGAGCCCACCGGGACCAGCCGGCGGCGGGCCGCACGCGCGCGGCGATCGCGACGGCTGTCGTCGCCATGACGAGAGCGAGTGTGACCAGCGGCATCGCACTCTGCACGGGCGACGTCGCGACAAGGAGTACCACGACGGTGAGGACGACCTGCACCGCCTGCCCGGCCGAGCGCTCCCACGCCACCGCGCGCAGCCCGTAGCTGAGGCCGCGGTGGACGTCGCCGACCACCCCGCCGGGGAGCGTGAGGTTGAGGAAGAGCGAGCGGTAGTACGCCGCCACCGCCGTTGTCAGCGGAAGGTCGACGCCGAGCCCGCGGGCCACTATCCGCCAGCGCCAGGCGCAGCACACGGTCGTCAGGACGGCGAGCCCCGCCGCGGCAGCGAGCGCGCCGCCGTCGACCGCGCGCAGGCCGTCGAGGAACGGGCCCGTGCCCACGCGCCAGGCGAGGACGGCGAGCACCGCCGCGGCGGCCGTGAGGCGGACCCACCCCTTCACGGCAGCACCAGCAGGTCGGCGTGGTCGACCGTCACCGTCAGCTCCCCTGCGGCCGTCTGTGCCAGGCGGCGATCCCGGTAGGCGCCGGCGGCCAGCGCGGGCTCCTGCTCGCAGGCGGCGCCAACCCAACCGTCGAGCCACTCGGCCGTGAGGTCGGCGTGGGTCGCATCGAGGCGCCATGGGCTCGGCCGGACGATGACCTCGGCGCCCGTGCCGCGGAGCGCTTCGACAGCGGCGGCGACGGCCTCCGGGCCGAGCAGGCCGTCGCGGCGCTGATGGGCGTTGAACGCCGCGCCGATGCGCGCGTCCAGGGGATCCGCCGGGCTCAGGATCACGCGGCCGACGACGGTGAGGGCGAGCAGCATCGCAAGCCCGGTGCACGCGCGCAGCAACTGGCGCAGCTCGTCGGCCGTCAGCAGGTCGAGGAGCGCCGACGCGACGACCAGCCCCCCGCCGGCGAGATCCTCCCGCGCCAGCCGGGTGACGTCGGACCGCCTCGTCTCGACGGTGACCGCGGGCGCGGCCGGAACGTCGGCGACGGCGAGCTCCAGCAGGTCCGCGTCGCGGTCGTGCACCACCCAGTGCTGCGGCGCGGGCAGGCGTGGCGCGAGCCAGCGGCCCATCGCGCCGCTGCCGCCGCCGAGGTCGTGGATCACCAGCCGCCCCGCCGCGGGGAGGTGACGCGCGAGGCGATCGGCGAGCTCGACCGAGCGCGCCGCCGCGTCGGCCGGCTCGCGCAGGTGCAGCCACTCGGGGCTGACGCGGACGGCCACGGCGGTCATCGCGCCGCCTCCGTGACCACGCCGGCGAGGACGGACGTGGTGGCCGGCCATCCGCGCAGCGTCGCGCGCCGCTCGCGGGCGGCCCGGCGCAGGCGCCCGCGCAGGCCGGCGTCGCCGAGCCAGGCCCGCAGGGCGGCACCGAGCGCGGCCGGGTCGCCGGGCGGCACCAGCAGCCCCGGCCGGGTGCCGTCCCTTCCGTGCCCGAGGGCCTCTGTCACCCCGCCGACCTCGGCGGCGAGGACCGGCACGCCACGGGCCAGGGCCTCGGTGACGACCATGCCGTACGTCTCGGCGTACGAGGCGAGCACGAGCAGGTCCGCGGCGGCGTAGGAGCGGTCGAGCTCGGGGCCGGTGCGCGGCCCCGGAAAGCGCATTCGGTCGCCCAGCCCGCGGTCGCGTGCCCGTCGGCGCACGCCGTCGGCGAACGCCCGGTCACGGTCCAGGCTGCCCACGCACGCGCAGCGCCAGGACAGGTCCGCCGCCGTCGCGAGCGCGTCGACGAGCACGTCGTGCCCCTTGTCGGGCGTCACCGCCCCGACGCAGAGCAGCGCGTCGCCCGCCGCGGTCCCCGGGGCGAGGCAGGCGGCGTCGACGCCGGGTTCGGCCACGTGCACCCGGTCGGCCGGCAGCCCGTAGAGCTCTTCCAGCCGGCGCCGCGCCCAGCCGCTGGTCGTGACGACGGCGGCGGCCGCCGCGAGGACCTCGCGCTCGCGCGCACGGACGGCGGCGGCGTCGGCACCCGGCGGGCGGTGGCCCAGCGGCATGTGCACGAGCACAACCTGCCGCAGCCTCCGCGCTTCAGGCACGAGCGCCTCGGGGGCGGCCGACGCGATCAGGCCGTCGAGCAGCACGACCGCGCCATCGGGGATCGAGCGCAAGGCGCGCGCGAGGGCGGCGGGCCGCGGCACGGCATGCTCGTGCACCGTCCAGCCGAGCGCGGCGAGCCCCCGGCAGACATGGCGGTCGTAGGCGTTGCCGCCGCTCGGCCGCGCCGGGTCGTCGATGCCCTCGGGGACGACGACGTGGACCTCGGTCACAGCGCCCGCTCGTAGCTCGCCCAGGCGACGTGGGATTCGCGCAGCGTGACGGCCAGCCCGTCGAGCTCCCGCGCGCCGTCGCCCAGGGCGCCCGCCCGCGCGCGGTCCGCGAGCCGATCCGCGATGACTCGGGCGAGCGCCTCGGTGGTCGTGTTCATGCCCGCGAAGTCCGTCTCGTCGTCGAGGTTGCGGTAGCCCAGGTCCCCCAGCACCTCTCGCAGCGCCTCGGTCGCACGGCCGATGTCGACCACGATGCCGTCGGCGTCGAGGGCCGCGCGGCGGAAGGTGGCGTCGACGACGTAGGTCGCGCCGTGCAGACGCTGCGCCGGCCCGAATACCTCGCCGTGGAGACTGTGGGCGATCATCATGTGGTCGCGGACGGTCACGCTGAACACGCGCTACTCCCGGTCGTAGGTGATCGTGTGGCACAGCGCGGGCAGGCTCCCCGCCGCCAGGCGCGCCATGACGCCCGGCAGCTCGTCGAAGCGCGACTCGCCGGTGACGAGCACATCGAAGGCCGGGTCGCGCAGGAGGTCGAGCGCGAGGGCCAGCCGGTCGGCCGTCGTGCGACGCGCGCTGCGGGCCGGGGAGACCGTCCCCACCTGGCCGGCGCGCAGGCCGAGACGGCGCGCGTGGAACGCGCCGCCGAGCGACAGCCGCACCTCGGCGTCGCCGTACCAGCTGAGCTCGAGCACCGTGCCCTCGGGCGCGAGCAGGTCGAGCGAGCGCTGCAGGCCGGCCGACGTCGCGCTCGTGTGCACGACCAGGTCGCACCCGCCGCGGGCGTCGTCCGGTCGCGCGAAGCCGGCGCCGAGCGCGGCCGCGACCTCGGCCCGTGACGCGTCGACGTCGACGAGCGTGACTTCGACCGCCGGGAACCGGGCGAGCAGCCGGGCGACGCAGCAGCCGACCATCCCGGCGCCGACAACCGCGACGCGATCGCCGATCAGCGCCGGCACGTCCCACAGCGCGTTGACGGCGGTCTCGACGGTGCCGGCCAGCACGGCGCGCGCGGGCGGCACGTCGTCGGGCACGACGGTGACGGCGCCGGCCGGCACCACGTAGGCCGTCTGGTGCGGGTACAGGCAGAAGACCGTGCGGCCGCGCAGCTCCGGCGGCCCCTGCTCGACGCCGCCGACGTTGAGATAGCCGTACTTGACCGGAGCGGGGAAGTCGCCCTCCTGGAACGGCGCGCGCATCGCGGCGTACTGGTCGGGAGGCACGCCGCCCCGGAACACCAGCGTCTCGGTGCCGCGGCTGACGCCGGAGCGCAGCGTGCGGACCAGAACGTCGTCGCGGCCCGGCTCGGGCAGCGCGACCGGCCGGATCTCCCCGTGCCCGGGCGCGCGCAACCAGAACGCGTGCGCGTCGTGCAGCACGTCCTGTGCCTCGGCTTCGTAAGGCATCGGTTCGGGGGGTTCCGTCCGGCCCGGGGGCTACTCAGGCAGACGTCCCATCGTCGGCGATCCTTCCCGCTGCGCAAGGCACGGAAAACCGGTTGCTCGCGCGGGGGCGGGACGTGCTGCAACATGGCCTCTGGATGAGCACGGGCAAGTCCGACCTCGAGGCCGCCCGCGCCGCGTACGCCGAGTGCTCGTGGCTGGAGGCGTACGAGGCGTTCGCCCGCGCCGACGAGACCGAGCCGCTTGCGCCCGAGGATCTCGAGCTGCGCGCGACGACCGCGCGCATGCTCGCTCGCGACGACGAGGTGGTGGCGATCCTCGAGCGGGCCCATCACGGTTACCTCGACCGGGGCGACATGATCCGAGCCGCGTACTGGGCGGGCTGGATCGGCATGACGCTCTCCTACAGCGGAGCGGTGGGTCCCGCCGGCGGTTGGCTGGCACGCGCCGAACGGCTGCTCGAGGACGTGCCGGGGGAGACGGCCGTGCATGGCTACGCCCTGCTGCCGGTCATGTTTCGTAAGCAGGCGGCGGGCGACCTCGAGGCGGCGGCCGCGGTCGCCGCCGAGGCGGGGAGGATCGGCAAGCGCCACGGGGATCCCGATCTCGTGGCCCTCGCGATGCATGCCCAGGGCCACATGCTCGTCCTGGCGGGTCGCGTGCCCGAGGGGCTCGCCCTCCTCGACGAGGCGATGGTCACCGTGACGACCTCCGACCTCTCGCCGTTCGTCGTCGGGCTCGTCTACTGCGGCGTCATCCTCGCCTGCCAGGAGGGGTTCGACGTCGTCAGGGCGCGCGAATGGACGCTCGAGCTGACTCGATGGGTCGAGCGGCAGCGCGACCTGGTCGCGTTCACCGGCCGCTGCCGCGTCCATCGCGCCGAGATCCTGCAGCTCGGCGGATCGTGGTCGGAGGCCTTCGAGGAGGCACGGCTGGCGGTCGAGCGCCTCGGAGACACGAGGAACCCGGCGGTGGGACTCGCGCTCTACCGGCAGGGGGAGCTGCTACGGCTGCGCGGTGAGTTCCAGGCAGCCGAGGAGGCCTATCGAGATGCGAGCCGCAACGGCTGGGAGCCTCAGCCCGGCCTCGCACAACTTCGCCTCGCGCAGGGCAAGCGCGAGGCGGCGCACGCGGCGATCCGCCGCGCGTTCGCCGAGGTCACCGAGCCACTGAAGCGAGCGGCGCTGCTTCCCGCCCTCGTCGAGATCGCCCTCGCCGTGGGCGAGGTCGACGAGGCGCGAGCGGCGTGCCTCGAGCTCAGCGACCTCGCGCTGCAGTACAAGAGCGCGATGCTGGACGCGATCGTTGCGCATGCCGAGGGGGCGGTCGCGCTCGCCGGCGGCGACGCGCCACTGGCGCTTGCGAACCTGCGCAGCGCGCAGCGCATCTGGCTCGAGCTCGACGCGCCCTACGAGGTCGGCCGTACCCGCGAGCTGATCTCGCAGGCGTGTTGCGAGCTCGGTGACGACGAGGCGGGCACGCTCGAGCTCGACGCCGCCCGCGACCTGTTCGAGCGCCTCGGAGCCGCGCCCGATCTGGCGCGCGTAACAATGCGGGGAGGCCCGAGGCACGGGCTGTCGGACCGCGAGCTCGAGGTCCTGCGCCTGGTCGCCTCGGGCAAGAGCAACCGCGAGATCGCCGCGGCGCTCGTGATCAGCGAGCACACCGTCGCCAGGCACCTGCAGAACATCTACGCGAAGCTCGGCCTCTCCTCGCGCGCCGCGGCGACGGCGTTCGCGTTCGAGCACGCGCTCGTGTAGGCCGCCCGCGTGGTCAGAAATGACCACGCGCTCCAACCCTGAAGTTGGTCAATCGCGGCGATGTTGCCGCGACCGACGCCTCCTACCGTCTCCGGGACCAACTGGACAAGGGGCATGACGATGACGCAGATCGAGCGATACGACACGGTGATCGTGGGCGCCGGCCAGGCCGGGCTCTCGGTCGGCTACCACCTCAAGCAGCAGGGGCGTTCGTTCGTTCTGCTCGACGCGAGCGACCGGATCGGCGATTCGTGGCGCAGGCGGTGGGACTCGCTGCGGCTCTATTCGCCGGCGATGCGCGACGGGCTGCCGGGGATGCCGTTCCCCGCGCCCCGCACGGCGTACCCGACGAAGGACGAGATGGGCGAGTACCTGGAGGCGTACGCGACGCGCTTCGAGCTCCCGGTGCGCAGCGGGACGGCGGTGGAGACGCTGACGAAGGAGGACGGGCGCTACAGCGCGAACGCCGGCGACCAGCGCTTCGAGGCCGACAACATCGTCATCGCCACGGGCGTCTTCAAGAAGCCGTACACGCCGGACTTCGCGGGCGAGCTGGATCCGAGCATCACCCAGCTGCATTCCAACGACTACCGCAACCTGTCACAGCTGCAGGAAGGGCCGGTGCTCGTCGTGGGCGCCGCGCACTCGGGCTCCGACATCGCCTACGAGGCGTCGGCATCGCACGACGTGGTCCTGTCCGGCACCGACACGGGCCAGATCCCGGCGCCGATCGAGAGCCGGCGCGGACGGATGGGCTTCCGGATGCTCGTGTTCGCGGGCACGCACGTGCTCAACGTCGACACCCCCATGGGCCGCAAGATGCGCCCGCATGTCCGGCAGGGCGGCGGGCCGCTCCTGCGCTACCGCAAGAAGGACCTCCTCGCGGCAGGAGTCGAGCGCGTCGTCGGGCGAACCGCCGGCGTCAAGGACGGCCTCCCCGTGCTCGACAACGGCCGCGTCCTCGACGTGCGCAACGTCGTCTGGTGTACCGGCTTTCGGCCGGACTTCAGCTGGATTCGCGTTCCGTTCGAGATCGGCGCCGACGGCTACCCCGTGCAGTACCGAGGGGTCGCGGCGTCGTCGCCGGGCCTGTACTTCACCGGGCTGCCGTTCCTGCACTCGTTCACTTCGATGCTCATCGGCGGCACCGGGCGAGACGCAGAACGCGTCGTCCGCCACATCGTCAAGGAGCGCACGCCGCGGCCGCATGCCAAGCCGGACGCAGTCGCGCTGGCAACCGCGTCGTGATCGAGCACGTCCTTGTCTGGAACGGCCGCCTAGCCGACGTAGGCCGCGAGGTGGTCGCCCGTGAGGGTGGCGCGAGCGGCGACCAGGTCGGCGGGGGTGCCCTCGAAGACGATCCGGCCGCCGTCCTGGCCCGCGCCGGGGCCGAGGTCGATGATCCAGTCGGCGTGCGCCATGACCGCCTGGTGGTGCGTGATGACGATGACCGACTTGCCCGAGTCGACGAGCCGGTCCAGGAGGCCGAGCAGCTGCTCGACGTCGGCGAGGTGCAGGCCGGTGGTCGGCTCGTCGAGGACGTAGATGTCGCCATTCTCGGCCATGCGGGTGGCCAGCTTGAGCCGCTGCCGCTCGCCGCCGGACAGGGTCGTGAGCGGCCGGCCGAGGCTGAGGTAGCCGAGCCCGACGTCGTCCAGGCGAGTCAGGATCTTGTGGGCTGGAGCGTTCTCGCCCTCGCCTGACGCGAAGAACTCGGTCGCCTCCGCCACCGCCATCGCGAGCACCTCGCTGATGTCCTTGCCGCCGAACTTGTACTCGAGCACCGCGGCCTGGAACCGCTTCCCCTCGCACTCCTCGCAGGTGGAGGCGACGCCGGCCATCATCGCCAGGTCGATGTAGACGACGCCGGCGCCGTTGCAGTTCGGGCAGGCGCCATCGGAGTTGGCGCTGAACAGCGCCGGCTTCACGCCGTTGGCCTTCGCGAACGCCTTGCGGATCGGGTCGAGCAGTCCGGTGTACGTCGCCGGGTTGCTGCGTCGCGAGCCGCGGATCGGGGCCTGGTCGACCGACACCACCCCGGGGCGGGATGTGATCGACCCGTGAATCAACGAGCTCTTGCCCGCACCCGCGACCCCGGTGACCACGACGAGCACGCCGAGCGGGATGTCGACGTCGACGTCCCGCAGGTTGTGGTTGCAGGCTCCGCGCACCTCCAGTGCCCCCTCCGGCGTCCGCACCGACGGCTTCAGGGCGGCGTGGTCGTCGAGGTGGCGCCCGGTGACCGTGCCACTGGCGCGCAGTCCCTCGATGGCGCCCTCGAAGACCACCTCGCCACCGGCGGTGCCGGCGCCCGGGCCGAGGTCGACGACATGGTCGGCGATCGCGATCGCCTCCGGCTTGTGCTCCACGACGAGCACCGTGTTGCCCTTGTCGCGCAGTTCAAGCAGCAGGTCGTTCATCCGCTGGATGTCGTGGGGGTGCAGTCCGACGGTCGGCTCGTCGAAGACGTAGGTGACGTCGGTGAGCGAGGATCCGAGCTGGCGGATCATCTTGGTGCGTTGCGCCTCGCCGCCCGACAGCGTGCCCGTGGGCCGGTCGAGCGAGAGGTAGCCCAGCCCGATCTCCACGAACGAGTCGAGGATCTCCTGCAGCGCCTCGAGCAGCGGCGCCACCGACGGCTTGTCGAGCGTGCGCACCCACGCGGCGAGGTCGCTGATCTGCATCGCGCAGGCGTCGGCGATGCTGATCCCCTCGATCTTCGAGGATCGAGCCGCCTCGCTGAGGCGCGTGCCGTCGCACTCGGGGCAGGTGGCAAAGGTGACCACGCGCTCCACGAAGGCGCGGACGTGCGGCTGCATGGCGTCGACGTCCTTGGACAGCATCGACTTCTGGATCTTCGGGATCAGGCCCTCGTAGGTCAGGTTGATCCCGTCGACCTTGATCTTGGTCGGCTCCTTGTGGAGAAGGTCGTGGAGCTCCTTCTTGGTGAACCTGCGGATCGGCTTGTCGGGATCGAAGAAGCCGCAGCCGCGGAAGATGCGGCCGTACCAGCCGTCCATGCTGTAGCCGGGGATCGTGAGCGCGCCCTCGTTCAGCGACTTGCTGTCGTCGTACAGCTGCGTCAGGTCGACGTCGTTGACGGAGCCCCGTCCCTCGCAGCGTGGGCACATGCCGCCGATGCGGCTGAACGTCTTGCGCATCGTCTTGCCCCCGCCGCGTTCGACCGTGATCGCGCCGCCACCGCGCACCGACGCGACGTTGAACGAGAACGCGTTCGGCGAACCGATGTGGGGCTTGCCGAGCCGGCTGAAGAGGATGCGCAACATCGCGTTCGCGTCGGTCGCGGTGCCGACCGTGGAGCGGACGTCGGCGCCCATCCGCTCCTGGTCGACGATGATCGCGGTGGTCAGCCCGGAGAGCGCGTCGACCTCGGGTCGCGCCAAGGTCGGCATGAAGCCCTGCACGAACGTGCTGTACGTCTCGTTGATGAGCCGCTGCGACTCCGCCGCGATCGTGCCGAACACCAACGAGCTCTTGCCCGAGCCGGACACGCCGGTGAACACCGTCAGCCGGCGCTTCGGCAACTCGACGTTGACGTCCTTGAGGTTGTTCACGCGCGCGCCGAACACGCGGATCATCTCGTGGCTGTCGGCATCGCTCGTCGCGGCCCGTTTCGTCGGCCGCTTCGACGTCGCGGTCTTCGTCGTGCTCATCGTTGCTCCGTCAGTTCTTCGGGGCGTGCAGCGTGTTCGGCGTCTTCGGCGTGCTCAACGGTCCTGCAGCACTCCGAGCACGTTGCCATCCGGGTCGGTCACGGTGGCGACGAGCCGGCCAGGACCGACCTCGTGCGCGGGTTCCTGCACGAT
>DATBKW010000364.1:0-9525 GCA_036555665.1 Solirubrobacteraceae bacterium
CCGAAGTAGACGGCCTGCGGGTGGTGCGCCACGATCGCCACCGTCGACTGCTCGGGCTCCACGGCATAGCCGCCGCTCAGGCGCAGCCCGATCGACTGGCCGTCGAGCAGCCGGAAGACCTTCTCGTGCTCTGACTGCTCGGGGCAGGCGGGGTAGCCCCACGAGTAGCGCCTGCCCTGATCGGCGGAGATGCCGAGGTCGCGGCGCACGCAAGCGTGCAGCCACTCGGCCAGGCCCTCGGCGGTCTGCACGCCCAGGCCGTGGACGAAGAGCTGCTCGGCGAACTCGCCGTCGGCCTCCAGGCGCGCCATCAGCTCGGTCACCTCGTCGCCCGCGGTCACCGCCTGCAGCGCGACGACGTCGAGCTCGCCAGTCGAGCGCGGGCGGTAGAAGTCGGCCAGGCAGATGCGGTCGTGCTTGGGCTGGCGCGGGAAGACGAGGCGCTCGAGCACCGTCTCGCGGTCGTCGGGGTCGAGGACGACGACCTCGTTGCCCTCGCTGTAGCAGGGGAAGTAGCCGAGCTTGGTGCGCGGGTGCAGGTAGTCGGCCTCGCGCCACATGCGCTCCAGGCGCGGGCGGAAGTCCTCGTCGACGAGCTTGCGCCACGCCTCGCCCTTCACGCCGCGCCCGCCCCAGTGCAGCTTGAAGAGCACGTGGGTGTCGAGGTGGTGGAAGACCTCGTCGGTGACCGGCTCGACCTCGCGCACGCCCCACCAGGGCGGCGTCGGGATCGGCGTGTCGGTCCGCGCGTCCGAGCGAACGGAGGCGTCGCTCGTGTCACCGAGCTCGGGCTCGGGGCCCTTCTCGCGCAGACGCTTGGCGGCATCACGCGTCTTGGCGATGAGCCCCGCCCGCGCCTCGTCGTCGATGAGCGCGTCCATCTTCGCCAGGCCTTCGAAGGCGTCCTTGCAGTAGAACAGGCCGGGCTCGTAGATCTCCTCGGAGTCCGCGCCGCCGGGATACAGCGCGCGCAGCGCGAAGTCGCGGTTGATCGCGGCGCCGCCGACGAGCACCGGAAACTCGAGGCCCTCGCTGTAAAGCTCCTGGATACACAGCGGCATCTGCTTGGAGGTCGAGACGAGCAGCGCGCTGAGGCCGATGGCCGTCGCGTCGTGCTCCTTGGCCGCCTCGATGATCGTGCCGATCGGGACCTGCTTGCCGAGGTCGACGACCGTGTAGCCGTTGTTGGTGAGGATCGTGTTGACCAGCGACTTGCCGATGTCGTGCACGTCGCCGAAGACGGTGGCAATCACCACGGTGCCCTTCGTGTAGCCCTCGAGCTTGTCGAGGTACTTCTCCAGCTGGGCGACCGCGCGCTTCATGACCTCGGCGCTCTGCAGCACGAAGGGCAGGATCAGCTCGCCGGCACCGAACTTGTCGCCGACCTCCTTCATCGCGGGCAGGAGGACGTCGTTGAGGGTCGGGACCGCGCCGATCTTCTCCACCGAGAGGTCGATCTGGGCCTCCACGCCCTCCTTCTTGCGCCGCAGGATGTGCCAGTGCAGCGCCTCCTCGGGCTCCATGTCCGAGGTGGGGTCGGCCGCCTCGTCGACCGCCTCTTCGCCCTTGGCCTCGAAGTGGGCGATGAAGCGCTCCAGCGCGTCGTCGCGGCGGTTGAAGACGAGGTCGTCGGCCAGTTCGCGCTCGGTCTCGGAGATCTCGCCGTAGGGCGTGATGTGGTTGGGGTTGACCATCGCGAGGTCGAGCCCCGCCTCCACGCAGTGGTGCAGGAAGACCGAGTTGAGCACCGCGCGCGCCGTCGGCGAGACGCCGAAGGAGACGTTCGAGACGCCCAGCGAGGTCTTGACCTGTGGCAGCGCCTCCTTGATGGCGCGGATGCCCTCGATGGTGGCCACCGCCGACGGCTTCCACTCGTCGTCGCCCGTGGTCAGGGTGAAGGTCAGCGCGTCGAAGATCAGCAGCTCGGGGTCGAGGCCGTGCTCGTCGCAGGCCAGCTCGGTGATGCGCTGCGCGATCTCGAGCTTGCGCTCGGCGGTCTTGGCCATGCCGACCTCGTCGATGGTCAGCGCGATCACGGCGGCGCCGTGCTCGATGGCCAGCGGCACGACCTTGTCGAGCTTGTCGCGGCCGGCCTCGAGGTTGATCGAGTTGACGATCGCGCGCCCGGGGATCTGCTCGAGGGCCGCCTGCAGCACGTCGGGCTCGGTCGAGTCGACCTGGATCGGCACCGGCTGGGTGAGCGAGACGCGCTTGACGACCTGGCGCATCTGCTCGTCCTCGTCCTGGCGCTCGGTCAGCGCGACGCAGACGTCGAGGACGTGCGCGCCGCCCTCGACCTGGTCCTCGGCCACCTGCACGAGGCCGTCGTAGTCGTCGGCCAGCAGCAGCTCCTTGGCCTTGCGCGAGCCCTGCGAGTTGACGCGCTCGCCGACCAGCGTCGGCCGCGGGTCCTGCACGAGCGGCGCGGCCGCGATCATCGAGCTGACGTGCGGCGGGCGCGGAGCGGGCCGCTCGCCGATGCGGTGGCCGGCGCAGCGCTCGTGGATGGCGGCGATGTGCTCGGTGGTGGTACCGCAGCAGCCGCCGACGATGGTCACGCCGAAGCGCTCGACGAACTCGCCGAGGACGTCGGCCAGCGGCTCGGGCTTCTCGGGGAAGATCGTCTCGCCGTTGGGGCCCTGCAGCGGCAGGCCTGCGTTGGGGATGCAGTGCACCGGCACCGGGCTGAACTCGCCGAGGAAGCGGATCGCGTCGCGCATGTCCTCGGGGCCGGTGGAGCAGTTGAGGCCGAGCGCGTCGACCTTGAGCGCTTCGAGCGTGGTCAGCACGGCGCTGATGTCGGTGCCCAGCAGCATCTTGCCGCCGTTGGGCAGCAGCGAGACGCTGGTCTGGATCGGCACCGCGCGGCCCAGCGCCTTGAACGCCTCGCGCGCGCCGAAGATCGCGGCCTTGACCTCGAGGATGTCCTGCGCGGTCTCGATGATCAGCAGGTCGGCGCCGCCCTGCACCAGGCCGCGCGCCTGCTCCTCGAAGACCGCGACGAGTTCGCGGAAGGTGATCCTGCCCAGCGTCGGGTCGTCGGAGGCGGGGAGGTGGCCGGTCGGCCCGATCGAGCCGGCGACGAAACGCTGCTCGCCCGCCGCCTTGCGCGCGATCTCGGCGGCCTTGCGGTTGATCTCGAGCGTGTGCTCGCCCAGGCCCCACTCGTCGAGCTTCAGGCGCGAGGCCTGGAAGCTGTCGGTCTGCACGACCTCGGCACCCACCTCGACCATCGACGCGTGCAGCGCCTCGATGACGTCGGGCCGGTGCAGGACCAGCGCTTCGTGGCACTTGCCCTGCAGGCCGCCGTAGTCGGCCGGCGTGAGGTCGTACTGCTCGAGCGTCGCGCCCATCGAGCCGTCGAAGACGACGACGCGCTCGCGGATGGCGGCCAGGTAGTCGCGCATCGCGAGATCCTAGCAAAACCTTGACACAAGTTTGTCAATGTTAGGTCCCCTGAGAATCGGGGCCGCGAACGTCCGCGACGTAACACTGGGCTTGGACATCCGGGACGTTCGCGGTCGTGGGCGGGTGCGGTATGCATCGGCGATGCACGTCGTCGACGCGCGCGAGGAGCACCTCGCCGGCATCGCGGAGATCTACGCTGCTGCGGCTGCCGCCACGCCCGCCACCTTCGACCTCGAGGGCCATCCGCCGGCGTGGTGGCGCGAGGCCCTCGCCGCCGTCGACCCCGCCGCGGGCCGCCTGCTCATCGCCGCCGTCGACGCCGACGGCAGCGTCTGCGGCTATGCCAAGAGCGGGCGCTTCCGCGACAAGCCCGCCTACGACAGCACCTGCGAGGTCTCGGCCTACGTCGCCGAGGCGAGCCGCGGGCGCGGCGTGGGCGGCGCGCTGTACGGCGAGCTGCTGGCGAGACTGGACGCGAGCGGGCTGCGGCTGGCGGTCGGCGGCGTGACCGAGCCCAACCCGGCCAGCGCGCGGCTGCACGTGGCTCACGGGTTCTCGGTGGTGGGGACGTTCGTGGGCGTGGGGACGAAGTTCGGCCGCACGTGGGACGTGACCTGGTACCAGCGCCCGCTCGGCGCGCGTTGACGCGCCCCGCCGGGTCAGGTAGACCACGCCCGACCGATGGCGGCCTTCGACTACTTCCTGAAGATCGACGGGATCTCCGGCGAGAGCACCGACGACAAGCACAAGGGTGAGATCGAGGTCCTGAGCTGGTCGTGGGGCGAGACGCTGCCCACGCCGCCGAGCACCGGGGGCGGCGGCTCCGGCGCCGGCAAGGTCGAGATGACCGACCTGCACGTCAGCGCGCGGCTGACGAAGGCCAGCCCGCAGCTCCTGCTCGCGTGCGCGTCGGGCAAGCACCTCAAGAGCGCGGTCCTCGCCGGCCGCCGGGGCGGCGGCAAGAGCCAGGAGGAGTTCCTGACCTTCTCGCTGACCGACGTGCTCGTCAGCTCCTTCCAGACCGGCGGCACGACCGCCGACGCCCCGCTTGACTCGGTCTCGCTGAACTTCGCCAAGATCGAGGTCACCTACAAGGAGCAGTCGGCCAAGGGCGGCCCCGGCGCCGTGACGCGCGCGGGCTGGGACCGCAAGAAGAACAAGGCGTTCTGAGCGCGTCGCTCTACGACGCGGTCCCGTACCCGGGCCACCCCTTCGCGCAGACCCATCCCGACCGGCTCGCGACGCTCGCCACGCTGTTCGGGCTGGCGCCGGCGCCGGTCGACCGCTGCCGCCTTCTCGAGCTGGGCTGCGGCGACGGCGGCAACCTCGTGGCGATGGCCGTCGCGCTGCCGGCGGCGCGCTTCGTCGGCGTCGACGCGGCGCCCGGCGCGATCGTCCGCGGCCGCGACCTCGTCGCCGCGCTCGGCCTGGCGAACGTGACGCTGGAGGCGCGAGCGATCGAGGACTACGAGCCGCAGACGTTCGACTACGTCATCGCTCACGGCGTCTACTCGTGGGTGCAATCCGCGGCGCGCGACCGCCTCCTCGGGCTCTGCCGCGCGGCGCTTGCTCCCGACGGCGTGGCCTATGTCAGCTACAACGCCCTGCCCGGCGGCCGCGCGCTGCAGGCGCTGCGCGACATGCTGCGCTTCCACACGGCCGCGCTCGAGGACCCGCACGAGCGCATCGCCGAGGGCCGCGCGCTGCTGCGCTTCCTGGTCGAGGGCGCACCGGCCGACGAGCTGCGCGCCCGCGCGGGCGAGCTGCTCGAGCGCAGCGACGCGAGCCTGCTGCACGACGACCTCGCCGAGGTCAACGACCCCGTCTACTTCCACGAGTTCGTCGCGCACGCCGCGCAGCACGGACTCCGGTACCTCGCCGAGGCCGACTTCTTCGAGATGCAGATCGGCGCCGCCTCCGAGCCGGCCGCCGACGCCCTGCTCGGCGTCGAGGATCCGGTGCGCCGCGAGCAGTACCTGGACTTCCTCAAGGGCCGGATGTTTCGCCAGACCCTGCTCGTCCCGGCCGAGCGGGACGTCGACCGCACACCGCGCCCACAGGTGATCGAGGGCCTGGCGGTGGCCACGCAGGTGCAGCGCCGCGGCGAGCTGTTCGAAGGCCCGGCCGGATCGACGCTGACGACGGACCACCCGGTCGTCGTCGCGGCGCTCGAGCGCGCCGCGGCGGCCTGGCCCGCCGCGGTCTGGGTGCGCGAGCTGGCGGCTCCGGGCGCCGACACCGCCGTGTTGTGCGACGCACTGCTGCGCGCCTACGCCGCCAACCTCGTCGCGCTGCACGTCCACCCGCCGGCCGTGGCGACGACGCCCGGCGCCGCGCCGCGCGCCAGCCCGCTCGCCCGCCACCAGGCGCAGGCCGGCGCGCTGGTCACCAACCTGCGCCACGTCAGCGTGCGCATCGAGGACGACCTCGGGCGGCGCCTCATCACGCTGCTTGACGGCACGCGCGACCGCGACGCCCTCGCCGCCGAGCTCGGAGCCTTCATCGCCGAGCGCGGCGAGCGGATGCCGGAGGCGCAGCTGCGCGAGGGGCTGGAGCGGAGCCTGCAGGGACTCGCCCGGCTGGCGCTGCTGCAGGACTGAGCAACGCCAGCGCGAGCGCCACGACGGAGACGGCGGCGAGGCTCGCGCGCAGGGTGGTGGCGTCGGCGACCAGCCCCACCACCGCGGGCCCGACGAGGAAGCCGAGATAGGCGATCGTGGTAACGATCGAGACCGCCGCGCCGCGCACGGCCTCGTCGGCGCCACGGCCGGCGAGCGAGAAGAGGATCGGCGCGCAGATCGAGATGCCGCCGCCGGCGATGGCCACGCCGACGAGCGCGAGGCCGGCGGCCGGGGCGAGGGCGGCAAGCACGGTGCCGGCGGCGCCCACCAGGGCGCCGGTGCGCAGTAGCGTCACGTCGCCGACCCGCCCGGTGAGGCCGTGCCCGCCGAAGCGCGCCGCCGCGGCCGATGCGGCGAAGAGGGCCGGGGCGAGCGCGGCGAGCGCGGGGGACGTGTCGAGGTCGGACTCCATGTGCACGGCGCCCCAGCTCTGCCAGGCGTTCTCGACAAAGAAGGCCAGCGCGCACAGCGCGCCGAGCACGATGAGCGCCCGCGGGATGTGCCGCAGCGACGCGTCCGGGCGCCCGATGCCGCCGCCCGCGGCGGGCGCGAAGAGCAGGCCGAGCGCCACCGCGGCCACGAGCGCGCCGACGAGCACGAGGACGAGCTCGGCGCCGGCGCCCGCCCCGCGCAGCGCGCCGGTGGCCAGGCTCCCGACGACCACGCAGGCCGAGAACGTGCCGTGCGCCAGGCTCATCACCGGCCGGCCGGAGGCCGCCTCGCTGCGCACGCCCTCCGCGTTGATCGCGACGTCGACCGCGCCCGACGTCGCCCCGAGGACGAGCAGCGCCGCGCTCAGCGCCACCGCCGAGGTCGCCAGCCCCGGCAGCACCGCTGCCGCGGCGAAGGTGCCGAGCGCCGCGGGCAGCGCCGGCGCACCCCATCGATCGAGCACTCCGCCCGCCAGTCGCATCGACAGCAACGCGCCCGCGCCGATGCACAGCAGCGCCACGCCGAGCTGCCCGTCGCTGACGCCCGCATGGTCCTGCACCGCCGGCAGCGCCGCCCCCCAGCCGCCCCAGAAGGCGCCGAAGGCGGCGAAGCCGCCGAGCACGCGCAGCCGTCCCGCCGCCCCTGCCCGCACTGCGGCCATCGGCGAACTCTGGCACGCGCGGCGCGGCCGCGGCGTCCGCCGGCTACAGGTAGGGGAACCAGCGCGCGGCGATCAGCTCGCCGCTGATGAGATCACCACATTCCGTACAGCGCCACATGTTCGATGGCGCGTGGTAACGCAGCGGCCGGTAACAGGTGAAGTGCACGCCGTGCTGGCCGTTGCGGAGCATCCGATGGGCAAAGCACAACGGGGTCGCGTAATGCAACGTGTAAGCGCTGGGCATCGGTCGCGGTCCTCCTTGAACGCGTTCGTCTGCCACATGGTTAACGGTCGTGCGGATTGAAACTTTATGCGCGGTACGTGCGTCACAAGCGCGCGCCGTGGCTCGAAGTTCTGCTTAGCCATGCGGGCGCGAGGTGCTGCAAGCGCCCTGCAAGCCGGATGTAGGCGCGCGCGTGGACAGTGTGCCGCACCGCCGACCCACCGAAGGCGCTCACCATGTCAACCCGAGAGCTTCAGAAGCCCACCGAGCGACACAGCATCTCGACGCGCTCGACGACGCTGCGCGCCGGCATCCGCGCCCGCCACGTCTACGCCGATGCGTGGGACGGCCGCGTCGCCGCCGAGGCGCCGTTCGCCGTGCTCGGATGCGACCAGGCGTGGGCGAAGCGCCGGCACAACGCCGGCCGCTTCCTGACGACCGTCCTCATCACGGACATCGTCGAGTCGACGCCGACCGCCGCGCGCCTCGGCGATCGTCGCTGGCGCGAGTTGCTGATCGAGCACTACAGCGACTGCCGTGCGCTGGTCGCTCGCGGTTGCGGAGACCTCGTCACCACCACCGGCGACGGGATCGTGGCGACCTTCGACGCTCCGACGTGCGCGGTGCGCGCAGCGATCGCGATCGAGGCGGCCGCGCGACGGCTCGGCATCGCGGTGCGGGCCGGCGTGCACACCGGGGAATGCGAACGGCAGGCCGGCGACCTTGCCGGGCTGGCCGTCCACATCACCGAACGTGTCTGCGCGCTTGCGGGCGCCGACGAGGTGCTGACGACGGCCACCGTGCGCGATCTCGTGGTCGGGTCACTCCTGCACTTCGAGCCGCGAGGCTGCCACCTGCTGCGCGGCGTGCCGCGCGAGTGGGACGTCTTCAGTGCGACCGACCCGTCGTGAACGTGAGTGTGGCCCCGCTTCGGCGGGGCCACCCTCTGCGACGCGCCGGGGGGCGATGCGCGTCTACTTGATGAAGAGCATCTCCGAGTACTTCGGCAGCGGCCAGAGGTCGTCGGCCACGATGCGCTCCAGCTTGTCGGCCACCTCGCGCACCGCATCCATCGCGGGGATGACGGTGTCGCGCATGTACTTGGCGAGCTCGAGGCCCTCCTCGGCGGGGTGGTCCACGTTGGCCTTCTCGAGCGCGACGATCGCCGTGTAGAGCTCGCTGATGAGCTGCTGGCTCTCGGCGATGAGGTCGTCGTGCCCGGCGGCCTTGAGGTCGGCGAGGTGGCGGACGGCCGCCGGCAGCAGCATCGTCCGCGCGATCGACGCCGCGGTCTCGGCCTCGATGTTCGCGTGGGTGATGTACTGCTCGACGAAGACCTCGAAGCGCGACTCGAGCTCGCGCTCGGAGAGCACGTTGTAGCGCTCGAAGGTCCCGATCGTCTGCGTCTCGACGAGCCACGGCAGGGCGTCGACGGTCGTGCGCAGGTTGGTCAGGCCGCGCTCCTCGGCCTCGGTGTGCCACGACTCGGCGTAGTTGTCGCCGTCGAAGCACACCTGCTTGTTGGCCGCGTAGGTGTCGCGCACGATGTCGACGACGGCCTCCTCGAGGTCCGCGCCGTCGCTCACCTTGGCCTCGAGCTTGTCGGCGAGCTGGTCGATCGCCTCGGCGACGATCGTGTTGAGCACCGTGTTGGGCAGCGCCAGCGACTGGCTGGAGCCCAGGGCGCGGAACTCGAACTTGTTGCCGGTGAAGGCGAACGGCGAGGTGCGGTTGCGGTCGCCGCCGTGCATCGGCAGCGGCGGCAGCACCGGCGTGCCCAGCCCGAGGAACGAGCCTGGGGTGTGCGGGTCGCCCTCGCCGGCCTCGATCGTCTCGAAGATCTTGCGCAGCTCGGCGCCGAGGAAGATCGAGATGATCGCGGGCGGCGCCTCGTTGGCGCCGAGGCGGTGGTCCTGGCCGATGCCCGCCACGCTCGCGCGCAGCAGCGCCTGATGCCTGTTGACGGCCGCGATGACGGCCGCGCAGAAGAACAGGAAGGAGATGTTCTCGTGCGGTGTGTCGCCCGGCTCGAGCAGGTTCAGGCCCGTGTCGGTGCCCATCGACCAGTTGTTGTGCTTGCCCGAGCCGTTGACGCCGGCGTAGGGCTTCTCGTGCAGCAGGCAGACCAGCCCGTAGCGGCGGGCCACGTTCTGCATGATCTGCATCGTCAGCTGCTGGTG
>DATBKW010000365.1:0-7074 GCA_036555665.1 Solirubrobacteraceae bacterium
ATCCCGAAGCCCGGCAGCATCATGATGTAGACGGCCGGGTGCGAGTAGAACCAGAAGACGTGCTGGTACATGAGCACGTCGCCGCCCTGCTGCGGGTCGAAGAAGTTGAAGCCCAGCGCGCGGTCGAGCAGGACGAAGAACTGCGACGCGGCGATGAACGGCGTGGCGATGACGACCAGCAGCGAGGTCGAGAAGTTCGCCCACACCAGCAGCGGCATGCGGAAGAACGACATGCCCGGCGCGCGCATGGTGATGATGGTCACCAGGAAGTTCAGCGCGGTGGCGATCGACGACGCGCCCGCGAACTGCACGCCGATCGTGAAGAACTCCTGCCCGATCGGGGCCGACGTGCTCAGCGGCGCGTAGGCCGTCCACCCGCTGGCGAACGAGCCGCCGGGGGCCAGGAACGACAGCAGCATCATCGTGCCGGCCAGCGGCAGCATCCAGTAGGAGAGCGCGTTCAGGCGCGGGAAGGCCATGTCCGGCGCGCCGATCATCAGCGGCAGCACGAAGTTCGCCAGGCCCGCGAAGACCGGAATGACGAACAGGAAGATCAGCAGCGAGGCGTGGACGCTGAAGAGGCCGTTGAACGTGTTGGCGTCGACGAACTGGCGCCCGGGCGCCGCGAGCTCGGCGCGCATGAGCATGGCCAGCAGGCCGCCCACGAACAAGAAGAAGAACGAGGTGACGACGTACTGGATGCCGATCACCTTGTGGTCGGTGTTGACCCGGAAGTAGTCCTTCCACGAGTACGCCCCGTGGCCCGAGTGGTCCTCGGGGCGCGTCGGGCGCCCGGAGGCCCAGTAGAACCAGTAGTCGAAGCAGCCGAGCCCGACCAGGAAGAAGATCGGCGTCGCGAGCAGGGCGACCGCCACCACGGCGTTGCCTTCGAGAAGCGGGTCGTAGCCGAACAGCGCCCGTAGGCCGATCGTCAGGGCGTACGAGAAGGCGATGCCCAGGATCAGGAACGCGAAGGCTCGCCACCAGCCGGCGACTCGGAGCGCGTGTGGCATCAGGAGCGTGGCCTCACTTGTTCGTCACATCCGACAGGTACTTCACGAGCGCGTCGACCTGCTGCGCCGACAGCGTATCGCCGAAGTTCGGGGGCATGATGTTGGGCTGGTAGCCGGGTGCGATCACCTTGTTGGGGTCGAGGATCGACTGCTTGATGAAGGCTGGATCCTTGCCCTTGAGGACCTTGTCGAGGTCGGGTCCCGTCTGCCCGGTTGTACCCGCGTCGGCCAGCGTGTGGCAGCTTCCGCACGCCGTGGCGCCGGTGTCGGCGACGCCGCCGGTGAAGATCCGCTTGGCGTCGGCCGCGGTCAGGGCCGCCGCGCCGCCGCCCGCGGCGCCGGCGGCCGGCTTGGCCGCGGTCACCCTCGCGACCCACTTGTCGAAGTCCGGCTTGGACAGGACGTGCACGGTGCTGCGCATGAACGCGTGGCCCAGGCCGCACAACTCGGCGCAGACGATCGCGTGCGGACCGATCGCCTGCGGGTTCTTCGGCGTGATCCGGTAGTGCGTCGTGATGCCGGGCACCGCGTCGATCTTCATGCGGAAGTCCGGCACCCAGAAGTCGTGGATGACGTCCTTGGCCCTGACGTCGAAGTACACCGACTCGCCGGCCGGCAGGTACAGCTGGGCGGTCGTGAAGCGCTTGCCGCCCTCGTTGTAGGCAAAGGTCCAGGCGAACTGCTCGCCGGTGACGGCGACGTGGCGCTCGTTGCCGGCGGCCGGCGCCTTCTCGATGTCGTGCAGGACGAGGTAGGCGTAGGTGACCAGGCCGACGATGAGGATCGCCGGAACCGCCGTCCAGATGACCTCCAGGCGGGTGTTGCCGTGGATCGGCGGGCCGTCGAGCTGCTCCTCGCCGGGGCGCATGCGGAACTCGATCACCGAGAAGCACACGACGACGGTGACGAGCACGAAGACCGGCACCGACGCGATAATGAGGACGTCCCAGAGGGTGTCGATCTTGTCGGCCTGGATCGAGTCCGCAGGCGGGAACCAGGGGATGACCAGGCCGATCGCGATGCCGACAGCGGTGGCGATCACGCCGACGATGACCATCTGCTGGACCGTTCGCTTGCGCTCGCGGCGCGGCGTGCTCTCCTCCGGCATGCCCACCGCATCCTATGGGTCGTCCGCGACAGAGCGCAACGACGTACGGGAGGGCGATCAGGCCGGAACCGAAGCGATGCGCGGGCCGTCGCCCAGGCCCGTCGGCGGCCGCCGCGAGCGGAAGGCCGATGGTGATGCGCCGTGGTGGCGGCGGAAGGCCTTGGCGAACTGCGCGGGCTGGCGGTAGCCGACCCGGTGGGCCACCTCGCGGACGGTCAGACCGCGGACCCCGAGCATCTCGCCGGCGCGTTCCATGCGCACCCCGGTGAGGTGCTCGCGGAACGTCGTGTTGCCGATCTCGGCGTAGGCGCGCTGCAGCTGGCGCCGGCTCGAGGCGACGCGGCGCGCGATGTCGTCGAGGCTGAGATCGGACGCGTACTCGCGCTCGACGATCGCGGTGGCCTCCTCGAACAGGCTCGTGCGGTGGCGGATGGTGGCGGGGCGCTGCATGGCGATGGTTGGCTTCTAACCCGTCGATACCCACCCGATCGTCTGGTGATCCCGTTCCCTGCCCTGAAGTTGGCGCGGGAAAGCTTTACACGGTGTCAGCGAATGCTAGATTGCGCCAATCGTTGCAAGCTAGCCCCGGAGGAGCGAGCGAGCATGCATGTACGGGACGGTATGAGCAAGGTGGTCCTCACCGTCGGGCCAGGGCACACGCTGCGCGACGCCGCGCGGCTGATGGCCGACCGTCGCGTCGGCGCCGCTGTCGTGATCGATCCCGACAGCCCCGGCCCGGGCATCATCACCGAGCGCGACCTGCTCGAATCGCTCGGCCGCGGCCAGAACGCCGACGACGAGCGCGTGGCCGAGCACCTCACGTCCGACATCGTGTTTGCCGCTCCCGACTGGTCGTTGGAGGAGGCGGCCGTGGCGATGGTTCGCGGCGGCTTCCGCCACCTGGTCGTGACCGACGGAGGCGAGGTCGCGGGCCTGCTCTCGATGCGCGACATCGTGCGCTGCTGGACCGACGACGGGGCGATCTGCGAGGTGCCGGCGAGCGTTTCGTTTGGGGAGGCTGCGTAGGTCTGCCGCTGGCGCTCCTGGCGCTGCGCGGCGTCTAAAGCGGCAGTGAGGGTGAGTGGGTGCGACCGCCCGCGTCTGCCCGAGGTGCTTGCCGCTGTGGTGAGTTTTATGGCTCCTGGCCATAAAAGTCACCACAGTGCGCACGACCGCCGCCGATCGCGGCCCCCTCCCTCAGTGCCATCGGCCGCGCGGCGCCGCAACGCAAGCGGACGACCACCGTCCGTCACCCCATGCGCGGCACCACCAGCCCCGACTCATACGCGACCACCACCGCCTGCGTCCGATCGCGCAGCCCGAGCTTCATCAGCACGCGGCTGACGTGCGTCTTGACCGTCTCCTCGCTGACCACGAGGCGCGAGGCGATCTCGGCGTTCGAGAGCCCCTCGGCGATGAGGCGGAGCACCTCGGTCTCACGCGCGGTCAGCTCCTCGAGGCGCTCGGGCCGGGGCGCCGGCCCGGGGCGCAGGCGGGCGAACTCGCCGATCAGCCGCCGCGTCACCGCCGGGGCCAGCAGCGCTTCGCCCGCCGCCACCACGCGGACGGCGTCGAAGAGGCGCTCGGCCGTGACGTCCTTCAGCAGAAAGCCGCTGGCGCCGGAGCGCAGGGCGTCGTAGACGTACTCGTCGAGATCGAAGGTCGTGAGCACCAGGACGCGCGGGCCGTCGCCGTTGGCCGCGAGCCGGCGCGTGGCCTCGATGCCGTCCATCACCGGCATGCGGACGTCCATCACCACGACGTCGGGCCCCTGCTCGCGAGCCACCCGCACCGCCGCCTCGCCGTCGCCCGCGCTGCCTACCACCGTGATGTCCGGCTGGGTGTCGAGCAGCGCGCTGAAGCCGGCGCGCACGACGTCCTGGTCGTCGGCGACGACCACGCGGATGCTCATGACTCGCGCCCGCCGACCGGCAGTTCGGCCTCGACGGCGAAGCCGCGGGTCCCGTCGGCCGGCCCGACCCGCAGCCGGCCGCCCACCATCGCCACGCGCTCGTGCATGCCGAGCAGGCCGTGGCCGCCGTCGTCGCCGCCCGACGGCCCCGGGCCGTCGTCGCGCACGCGCACGCGAACTGCGCCGTCGCCGTAGACGACGTCGACCCAGACCGCTGCGCCCGGCACGTGCCGGCGGGCGTTGGTGAGCGCCTCCTGGACGATGCGATAGGCCGTGAGGTCGACGCCGGGCGGCAGCGCCACCGCGTGTCCCCTCACCTGCAGGCGCACTCTCGTCCCCGCCTCACGGGCGCCGTCGACGAGCTCGTCGAGGCGATCGAGCCCCGGCTGCGGCGTTCGTTCGGCCTCGCCGCCGGCATCGGCGCGCAGCACGCCGAGCAGGCGCCGCATCTCGGCGAGCGCGTCGCGCGCAGTGTCGCCGATCACCGCCAGGCGGTCGCGCCCCTCTTGCGGCATGCCCGGCGTCGTCAGGCGCGCGGTCTCGGCCTGCACCGCGACCATCGAGACGTGATGGGCCACGACGTCGTGCAGCTCGCGGGCGATGCGGGCGCGCTCCTGCGTGGCCGCCTGGTCGCGCAGCGTGTCGGTCATCGCGCGCCGCGTCTCATCGCGCTCGGCGATCGCCTGGCTGCGCTGGCGGCGCGCATCGCCGAAGGCCAGCGCTGCGATCACGAGCACGAGCAGGAGGACGTTCGACAGGCGCCCCTGCCCCGTCGGCACCGCGACCGCGGCGAACAGGAAGGGCAGCGCGAGCAGCACGGCCGCACGCCGCCGGCGGCGCGCGCCCACGAGGTACGCGACGATCACCTGCGCCGCGACGCCAGCGACCGTGAACATGGCGCCGCTGTCGGCGATGAGCATCCAGCTCCCGGCGGTGACCGCCCATGCGGCAGGCAGCAGCGCCCGCCGCGTGAGGGCCAGCGGCAGCGTCTGGACGAGGTTCCCGGGGATCGAGGTCTCGCCGCCGCTGACCAGCGCCAGCTGCAGCAGCGCGCCGAGCGCGAGGGCGATCGCCAGCGTCAGCGGGCCGTCGGGGCCGGCCAGGCGACGCCGCGCCGCGTCGAGCGCTCGCATGCCCGCATTGTCGCCCGTGCGCGCGCCGTCCGCATCGCTCTTTCGGGGGACTTGCAAGATCGCTCCGCAGCGCCACGACACGGCTCGCGACCGCGCCTACCTTCGCTGGCATGCAGCCGACGATCGAGGTGCAGAGTCTGACGAAACGCTACGGCAGGACGCTGGCAGTCGACGGGCTGTCGTTCGCGGTTCCGGCGGGCAGGGTGACGGGCTTCGTCGGTCCCAATGGCGCCGGCAAGTCCACGACGATGCGGATGGTGCTCGGGCTTGCCGCGCCCGACGACGGCGCGGCGCTGGTCAACGGGCGGCCGTACGCGGCCCTGGCCACGCCGCTGCGCGAGGTCGGAGCGCTGCTCGATGCGACCGCGCTGCACCCGGGCCGGCGAGCGTACGACCACCTGTTGTGGCTGGCGCGCAGCAACGGCGTGCCGCGCCGCCGGGTCGACGAGGTCCTCGAGCTCGTCGGGCTCACCGCGGTGGCGCGGCGGCGGACGGGCGGCTTCTCGCTCGGGATGACGCAGCGCCTCGGCATCGCCGCAACGATGCTCGGCGACCCGCCGGCCCTGATGTTCGACGAGCCCGTCAACGGGCTCGACCCCGAAGGCGTCCGCTGGATCCGGGGCTTCCTGCGCGACCTGGCGGACGAGGGCCGCGCCGTGCTCGTGTCCAGCCACCTGATGAGCGAGCTGCAGGGTACCGCCGACCACCTCGTGGTCATCGGCCGCGGGCGGTTGATCGCCGACACGAGCGTCACCGAGCTGCTGCGCGCGGCCTCCGGCGACGGCGTCACCGTGCGCACGCCCGATCCCGGCGCCGCGATGGCGCTGCTCGCGCGAGCGGGCGCGACGGTGACCGGAGGCGCGGCCGACACGCTCGAGGTCAGAGGCCTTTCGGCCCAGCGGATCGCCGACCTGATGGCCGCGGGCGATCTGCGCCTGCACGAGCTGACCCCGCGCCGCGCGTCGCTCGAGGACGCCTACATGAAGCTGACGCGAGAGGAGGCCGTGCGATGAACACGCTGCGTGCGGAGTGGACCAAGCTGCGCTCGGTGCGCGGCACCGCATGGTCGCTGGCGGCGATCGCCGGCCTGACGATCGCGCTCGGCGTGGTCTCGTGCTCGACGTCGCACACCGACGGCGGCGTGCCCGGCGGCGACGACGACATCGTCACCCTCAGCCTGGTCGGCGTGTACTTCGCGCAAGTCGCCGCGGTCGCGCTCGGCGTCGTCGCGATCTGCAGCGAGTACACGACGGGCACGATCCGCGCGACCTTCGCCGCCAACCCGCGGCGCAGGCGGGTCCTGGCCGCGAAGACCGCGATCGTCGGCGCGCTCGTGCTCGGCGCCGCTGGCGTGGCGGCCTTCGCGGCCTTCTACATCGGCCAGGCGATCCTGCATGGCAACGGCTACGTCGAGGCCAACGGCTACCCAGCGGCGTCGCTCAGCGACCCGACGACGCTGCGCAAGGTCGCCGTCGCCGCGACGTACCCGGTCATCCTCTCGGTGTTCAGCCTCGGCGTGGCGACGATCGTGCGCGCCACCGCGGCCGCGATCAGCCTCCTGCTCGGCGTGCTCTTCGTCCCGTGGATCGTGGCCGCCCTGCTGCCGGAGCACCTCGGCAACGCGATTCAGAAAGCGACGCCGATGGCCGGCCTCGCCGCCCAGGAGAACGGCGCACCGATCGACCCGTGGGCGGCGATCGTCGTGACGGTGGCGTGGGCGGTCGCGGCGCTCGTCGTCGCGCTGTGGCTCGTCGCGCGGCGCGACGCCTAGTGGGCCTTGAGGCAACGTTGCACGCGAAACGGCGGGCGTCGATCACCGCCAGGCGGCGTCCTCGACCCTCGAAATACCTCCGGTATTCCTTCGGGTCTGCGTCCTTGCCTGGCGGCGTCGCCACTCCGCCGTTTCAC
>DATBKW010000366.1:0-16643 GCA_036555665.1 Solirubrobacteraceae bacterium
GCCGGCGGCCATGAGCGGCGCGTATTGCTCTTGGTAGTTGCCGATGAAGAGCCGGATCCCGAGCGGGATCGTCTCCGCGTGGGTCTGCGTGAGCGCGCTCACGAACAGCAGCTCGTCCCATGCGAACAGGAAGGCGTAGACGAACGTGGCCACCAGGCCCGGTGCCGCGCTCGGGAGCACGACGCGGATGAAGGCCTTGAACGGCGTGCACCCGTCGACCTGTGCGGCCTCCTCGAGATCCGGCGGGATCGCGAGGAAGAACGAGCGCATGAAGAAGATCGCCACCGGCGTGAAGAACGCCGTGTAGACGAGGATCATCCCCGTGCGCGTGTCGAGCAGCGAGATCGGCGTGTGCTGCTTGAGCCAGATCATTCCGAGGAACACCGGCAGCAGGAACATCGAGCCGGGGATCAGCTGGGTGCCGATCGCGGCCAGCGAGAACGTCCGCGCGCCCCGGAAGCGGAAGCGGGCGAGGGCGTAGCCCGCCGAGGCGGCGAAGGCGGTCGCCAGCAGCGACGCGACCGTGCAGATGATGATCGAGTTGGCGAAGTAGTGGCCGAAGTCGATCTGCCCCCACATCTTCGAGAAGGCCTCGAAGGTGGGGTGCAGGAAGTCGTAGCTGCCGCTCGAGAGTGCACCTTCGGTCTGCAGCGACGAGGCGACCAGCCAGAAGACCGGCGCGAGCATCACGACAAGCACGACCCAGGTGAGGACGTCGAGGCCGCGGTTGATCAGGCGCTTGCGCGCGCGGTAGGAGATGGCGGTCATCGCGCCAGCTCCAGGTCGCGCCGGAAGCCCATGTACCAGAGGCCGACCCAGCCGAGCATCGCGAGCATGAGCAGCACCGAGGCGGCCGACCCGAACCCGAAGAGGTTGTTGGAGAACGACTGGCGGACGATGAGCGTCATCAGCAGGTCCGCCTTGGGACCGGGGTTGGTCCCCATCATCACGACGGGGATCGCGTACTGGTACGTCGCGTAGATGACGTTGAACAGCAGCTGAATGGCGATCAACGGCCGCAGGAGCGGCAGCGTGATCCGCCGGAAGCGTTGCCACGCGTTGGCGCCGTCGATCGAGGCCGCCTCGTGCAGCTCGTCGGGCACCGCCTGCAGGCCGGCGAGGAAGATGAGCATCGCGAAGGGCAGGGCGCGCCAGATGCTCGGGATGACAATCGCCCAGATCGCGTTGTCGCCGATCAGCCACACCGGCCGGTGGCCGAGCAGGTGCGTGTAGTCGACGAGGACCTTGTTGATGATCCCGGAGTCGCTCTGCCACATGAATCCCCAGAGGCTCGCGACAACGAAGCTCGGCACCACCCACGGTGTCAGCATCAGCGTCCGCACGACGCGTATCCCGCGCATCGGGCGGTTGAGCAGCATCGCGAGGGCGAAGCCGCCGACGAGCGTCCCGGCGACCGTGGTCGTCGTGTAGATGATCGAGTTGCGCACCGCGTCCACGAAGCCGTCGTGGAGCGGGTTGGCGCTGTCGAAGAGGATCGCCCGGTAGTTGTGCAGCCCGTTCCACGGCGCGTCGAACAGCCGCGAGAACGTGAACGTGTTCAGGTTCTTGAACGAGAGCACGACCCCGCCGATCATCGGCAGGATGTGCACGATCACCATGAAGATCAGCGCCGGCAGGATCAGCCGATAGGCGAGCCGGTTGCGCGAGAAGCGCCGGCGGCGGCCTGGACGCCAGCCGCGCGCTGGGGCATCGGCGCGCACGACGTCGGCGCTCACCTCGTCCCGCAGGACGGGCGGCTTGAGCGTGGGTGTTGGCATGGGGACCCGGAGACGCGGTGCCCGAGGAGGCGCGGGGCGCGCCCGCGCCTCCTCCATGGCGTTGATGGATTGATCAGCCCGTGCTCTGCGAGAGGAAGCCGTCGGCCTGCTTGGCCGCGTTGTCCAGCTGCTTCTTCAGCACGGCGTCGCTCACGTTGCCGTTCGCCGCGGCGGTCGTGAGGATCTGTCCGAACGAGCCCTTGTAGGCGTTCTCCACCTGCGCCCACTGCGGGATCGGCGAGTACGTGCGCCCGTCCTGCACGGCGGTCAGGAACTTTCCGAGGTTCGGATCCTGGGCGGCGTACTGCTTCTGGGCGCTCTCCTTGGCCGGGAACATCCCGAGCAGGTTCGCGTAGCCCTGCTGCACCCGGTCGGAGGCCAGGTACTTCAACAGCTGCCAGGCGGCGTCCTGGTGCTTGGAGCTCTTGAACACCATCAGGTCCGAGCCGCCGAGGAACGTGAACGCCTTGCCCGTCGGGCCCGCGGGGAGCGGGGCGACGCCGACGTTCGCGCGCGCGGCCTTCGACCACGTCTTGTCATCGGCGCGCTTGACCGAGCCGAGGACCCACGGGCCGCCGATCCAGACGGCCAGATGGCCGCCCTTGTACTGGTTCTCGACCTGCGTGCCGTCGCGCTCGAGCATGCTCTTGTCGAACGTGCCGTCCTTGACCAGCTGCGTCATGAACCGGATGCCCTCTTCGGCCTGCGGCGAGTTGATCGTCGAGGTCTTGTTGTCGGGCGAGAGCTCCGAGCCGCCGGCCGCCCACACGAACGGCATCACGTCGTGGACGAGGTCGAACGCCTTGCCGCCGGGCTGGCCGAACGGCGAGATGGGCTTGCCGCCGATCGTCGGGACCTTCTGCTTGATCGTCAGCAGGCTCTGGCGGAACGTGTCCCAGTCCTTGAAGGCGGTCGCCGGATCGAGGCCCGCCTTCTTGAGCACGTCGGTGCGGTAGTAGATGGCCCGCGCCTCGGTGAACCAGGGCAGCGCCCACGTGCCGTCCTGGCCGACGACCTTGGTCGTGTTCCAGATGGCCGAGTTGTAGCCGTTGGAGCCGCCGATCTGGCCGACGTCCTTGTCGAGGTTGGCGAAGCCGCCGAGTGCCGCGAAGAACGGCACCTGCGTCGTGCCCGCCTGCGTGATGTCGGGCCCGGTGCCGGAGACGGCGGCATTGCGGATGCGGTCGAGCTGGACGTCCCAGCCGACGACCTGGACATTGACCTTGATGCCGGTCTGGGCCGTGAACGGCGCGATCAGTCCTTGAAGATCCTTCTTTGGATCAGGGCTGTTGGGCATCGTCCACATCGTCAGCGTCGTGTTCTGCTTTGCGGGCGTTGCCGCGGCGCTGCTCGTGCTGGACTTGTTGTTGTCACTGCTGCTGCCGCCACAGGCCGCGACGGCCAGGGCGAGCACGACTGCGACCAACCATGAGGCCGTCGCGAGCTTCCTGCGCATAGCTGGTTCTCCTCCTGCGCGAAAACGATTTTGTACGGTCGCTCCCGTAGTTGCTGCGCGGTGGGTCCTCGATCACCCCTCTCGTTACGCCCCGGTTGGCGGCGACGTCGTGGACCCGCGGACGACAAGCTCGACTGGCAGCGTCATGACGGCAGGTGTATCCGTCCTGCCTTCGATCAGCGCCAGTAGGGCGCGACCGGCCTCCGCTCCCAGCCCGGCCTTGTCCTGCCGCAGCGTGGTGAGCGGCGGATGGACGTGGCCGGCGAATTGAAGATCGTCAAAGCCGATGATGGAGACGTCGTGCGGCACGCTGGCCCCGGCCTCGTTGACGGCGCGGATCGCGCCGAGCGCCATGAGGTCCGACGCCGCGACGACGGCGGTCGGCGGCTCGGGCAGGGCCAGCAGCTTGGCCATCTCGCGATGGCCGCTCTCGACGTAGAAGTCGCCGTACGCCACGTACTCGTCGCGGTACGCGAGTCCGAGGGCCTGCACTTCGGAGCGGTAGGCGCGCAGGCGGTCGGCGCCAGGCCGCGTGTCGAGCAGGCCGGTGATGGTGGCGATGCGCCGGTGCCCGAGATCGTGCAGATGCCGCATGGCATCGCCAATTCCGCCGACGTTGTCGGAGATCACGTACTCCGTGGCGGGCCCGACGAGCTCGACGTCCACGCCCACACATGCCAGGTCGGAGCGCATGAGCCGGCGGACCTCTGCGTCGTCCGGGTTGACGTCCATGAGCACGACGCCGGCGACGTTGTGGTGGCGCGCGCGCTTGAGGTAGGAGTGGTCGCCGTAGCCGTTACCCGGCCGCTCGCTGGCGAAGAGCAGCAGGTCGTAGCCCGCGGCGCCGATCGCGTTCTTCAGACCGACGAGGACCTCGTAGAAGAACGGGTTGCCGAACGGGTCGGGGTGGCCCTCGCCCGTCTCGAGGAAGACGCCGATCAGGTGCGAGCGCTGCGTGACGAGGCTGCGGGCGGCGGCAGCCGGCGTGTAGTCGAGCTCGCGCGCCAGGCGCATGATCCGCTCGCGCGTCTCGGGGTTGACGTCCGTGTAGCCGTTCAGCGCCCGCGAGACGGTGCCGATCGACACGCCGCTGATGCGGGCGAGCTGGCGGATGGTGACTCGTTCTTCGCTCATCGAAAACGTTTTTGGAACGACGCGGGAAGTCTAAGCACATCGAGCGGCGGTTTGTCAAGGGGCACGTGGCTAATCTCCCCAGAATGGCCACCGCGGACGGCCCCAAATGAGCACCGGCGACGCCGTCGGTCTCATCACCGCGACCCTGCTGGCATCGGGGGTTGAGTTCGTCGAGGCACTCACGATCGTGCTCGCGATGGGCACCACGCGCGGGTGGCGCTCGACGTGGGCCGGCGTGGGCGCGGCGCTGCTGGCGCTGGCTGTCATAACCGTTTTCGCCGGCTACGCGCTGGAGCAGTGGCTGCCGGAGGCGCTGGTGTCGCTCGTCGTCGGGACGCTCCTGCTCGTCTTCGGGCTGCAGTGGCTGCGCAAAGCGATCCTGCGAGCCGCCGGCCTGAAGGCGCTGCACGACGAGGACGCGGCGTTCCGCGCCGAGGTCGACGCGGCGGCGCGGGCCGGCGACGAGCGCCGCCTCGGCCTGGACTGGTTCGCCTTCGTCGTGAGCTTCAAGGGCGTCTTCCTCGAGGGCCTGGAGATCGTCTTCATCGTCATCACCTTCGGCCTCAACGCCGGCTCGATCCCGCTGGCGGTCGTCGGCGCCGCGCTCGGCGGGGCGATCGTCATCGCGGCGGGCTTCGCGCTTCACCGCCCGCTGGCCCGCGTGCCCGAGAACACGATCAAGTTCGTCGTCGGCCTGCTGCTGACGACGTTCGGCACGTTCTGGGCGGTCGAGGGGCTGGGCTGGTTCTCGGCCGGCCAGGAGCGGCTGGACTGGCCCGGCGGCGACCTCGCGCTTCCGGCGCTGCTCGTCGCGTGGTGCGCACTGGCGTGGGCTGCCGTCAGGCTCGTCGCGCCGCGCGCAGGCGAGGCGGTGTGATGCGCTTCGTCACCGCCCTCGCGCGCTTCTGGTGGGACTTCGTGGTCGGCGACGACTGGCGGATCGCCGTCGGCGTCGTCCTGGTGCTCGGGGCGGGCGCGGTGCTGGTGGCCGACACCGAGGTGCCCCACGCGCTCGTAGCGGTCCTCGCGGCGGTGGGCATCGCGCTGGTCGCGCTCTGCAGCATCGTCCTGGCCACGCGCCGGAACGCGTCGTAGTGACCGGCGGCTGCGCTGACGCCGCCGCTCACGGGCCGATCACGGTCGTCAGCTTCATCGCGGTGATCTTCGTGTGCGGAGTGAAGAGGTCCTCGCCCGGCTCCTCGCTGCAGCGCACGGCCACCGTCGTCCCGTTCGTCACGTCGGTGAGGACGCCGGTCAGCGCGATGGTCTCGATGTCGGCGTGGTCGCCGAGCGCCTCGAGCTGGAAGTCGGCCCGGTCGAGCTCCTGACTTCCCTGCTCGAGGCCGCAATGGTCGAGGAAGATCGCCTTGTTGTTGATGTTGCTGACGTCGAGCTTGGCCTGCACGAGCCAGTTGCCCGCGCCGAGCGTGCGCGTGAGGAGGTTCGGGCAGTTGGTCAGGTTCTGGTCGGTGCACTGCGGCACGTTGGCCTGGCCGCCCGACGCGATACGCACTTCGGCCACGCCGGCCGGGCCCTGGGCGCCCTGCAGCGCGTTCTGCGCGCCGGTGGAGATGTCACCCAGGCGGATCGTGCCGTCGCTGATCTCCGCGCTGTGGACCGCGCCGTCGGCGAGCTCCGGCGCGCGCACCGCGTCCAGGGCGATCTCCGGCGAGCGCACCGCGTCCTTGGCGATCTCCGGCGAGCGCACCGCGTCCCTGCGGATCTGCGGCGACCCGACGCTGTCGCGCGGGAGCGAGGTGACGGCGGCCGCCGTGCCCCCGAGGGCGACGAACAGCGCCAGGCTGGCGACGACGTTGGCGTAGCTGATGCGCATGCTCCTGAGACGCCGCGCGAGCCGCCGCCAATCCTGTGACGTGCGCCACAGACCCGGGCACAATGCCCGCATGAGCCGCGAGCCGGACACCAACGTCGTCGGCGGCGAGCTGCTGTCGTGCTCGGCCGATCCGCTGACCGGCTTCTATCGCGACGGCTGTTGCGCCACCGGGGTCGAGGACCTCGGCAGCCACACGGTCTGCGCGGTCATGACCGCGGAGTTCCTGGACTTCAGCGCGCTGGCGGGCAACGACCTGTCGACGCCGCGGCCCGAGTGGGGCTTCCCCGGGTTGTCGCCGGGCGACCGCTGGTGCGTGTGCGCCTCGCGCTGGCTGGAGGCCAACGACGCCGGCTGCGCCCCGCGCGTGGTCCTCGCCGCGACGCACGCCCGCGCGCTCGACGTCGTGCCGATCGACGCGCTGCTCGCGCACGCCGAGCAGGCCGACGTCGTCGAATAGGAAACGCGTGGCAGACTGCCGCCGATGCGCCTCCTGCCCCGCGAGGCGGACCGTCTCCAGATCTTCCTCGCCGCCGAGCTGGCGCGGCGCCGGCGCGCGCGCGGGCTGCGGCTCGGGCAGGCCGAGGCGGCGGCGCTCATCGCCGACGAGGTCTGCGAGGCGGCCCGCGACGGCGTCGCCTACGAGGCGGCCGTCGCGCGCGGCTACGCGGCGCTCGGCCCCGAGGACGTCCTCGACGACGTCGGCCGCCTGCTGCCGCGCATCGAGGTCGAGGCGCTGTTCGCAGACGGCTCGCGGCTCGTCGTGCTCGAGGACCCGATCGGGCGCTCCGGCCCGCCGCCGGCCGCCCAGCTCGAGGTCCCGTGGGGCCCGAGCACCGTCACCGTCGAGATCGTCAACGAGGGCGACGTGGTGGTCGGGCTGACGTCGCACTTCCACGTCTTCGAGGCCAACCGGGCGCTGCGCTTCGACCGCGCCGTGGCCTGGGGCATGCGGCTCGACGTCCCCGCGGGCGTCAAGGTCTTCTTCGATCCGGGCGAGCCCGTGACCGTGCGCCTGCGCCCGTTCGGCGGCGCGCGCGTGATCCGCGGGCACGGCGGGCTCGTCGACGGGCCGCTCGACGAGCCCGGCGCGTGTGAGGCGGCGCTGCGGCTGGCGCGCGAGCGGGGCTACCGCGGTGCCTGACCCCGTCCGCCTCGGCGACACGGCCCTGGAGCTCGTGCCCGAGGACGACGGCGTCGGCGGGCCCGACCAGATCCTGGCGGGGTTCGGCGGCACGCTGCGCGACGGTCTCGGCGTGCGGGCCGGGCGCGGCGGCGTGGAGCTCGCGATCGTCGGCGGGCTCGTCGCCGACCCGGTGCTCGGCGTCCGGCGGGCGAGCATCGGCATCGCCGACGGCCGCATCGTCGCTGTCGGCCGCGCCGGCAACCCGGACACGATGGACGGCATCGAGGTCGTGCTCGGCCCCGCGACAGCCGTGCTGGACGCGACCGGGATGATCGTCACGCCCGGCGCGATCGATCCGCATGTGCACTGGCTCTCGCCCCAGGTGGCCGACACCGCCCTCGCCGCCGGCATCACGACGCTCGTCATCCAGGACTTCGGGCCGGTGTGGAACCTGGGCTGCAACCCCGCGGAGGGGCTGGCCGCGACCTGGGCGGCGCTCGAGGCCGTGCCGCTGAACGCCGCGCTCCTGGTGCGCGGGTCGTCGGTCGACCCGGCACCCGTCGAGGCGGCGCTGCGCGCCGGCGGCGCGGGCCTGAAGATCCACGAAGACGTCGCGGCCGGCGCGCCGCAGATCGACACCGCGCTCGACCTCTGCGAGACGCACGACGTCCAGCTGGCGATCCACACCGACGGGCTGAACGAGTCGCTGAGCGTGCAGGACACCCTCGCCGCGTTCGCCGGCCGCACGGTGCACGCGTTCCACATCGAGGGCGCCGGCGGCGGCCACGCGCCGAACCTCCTGGACCTCGCCGGCGAGCCCAACATCCTCGCCTCCTCGACCTCGCCCACGGTCCCGTTCGGCGCCGGCGCGCCGGCCGAGCACCTCGAGATGGTCAGCGCCGTCCACGTGCTCGATCCGCACGGCCGCGCCGGCGACGCGCGGGCAGCGGCACTGCGCGTGCGGCCCGCCACCATGGCGGCCGAGACCGTGCTCCACGACCTCGGCGTCATCCCGATGTTCAGCTCGGACTCGCAGGGAATGGGCCGCGTCGGCGAGGTGGTGCGCCGCGTCGTCCAGGGCGCGCACGTGATGAAGCTCGCGCGCGGCGCGGAGGACGGCCCGGGTGACAACGCGAGGGTGCTGCGCTGGCTGGCCAAGGTCAGCGTGAACGTCGCGATCACGCACGGCGTGGCCGACCATGTCGGCTCGCTGCAGCCGGGCCGCCTCGCCGACGCCGTGCTCTGGCTGCCGCACTTCTTCGGGGTGCGGCCGGAGCTGGTCGTCAAGGCCGGGATCGCGGCCTGGGGGGCCAGCGGCGACGGCAACGCGACGACGATGCTCGCCGAGCCCACGCGCGTGGCGCCGATGATCGGCGCCGTCGGCGGCAACCCCGCGCGCCTGTCGGTCGCCTTCCTCGCCCGGGCGGCCATGGATGCCGAACTGCCCACCACGCGCGCGCGGGTCGCGGTCGGCGGCTGCCGCGGCCTGACCGCCGGCGACATGGTGCGCAACGACCGGCGCGGCACGGTGCGGGTCGATCCGCGCACGCACGCGGTCACGCTCGACGGTGAGCCGGTCGGCGCCCCGCCGGTGGACGAGGTGCCGCTCTCGGGGCGCTACCTGCTCGGCTGAGCCGCGGGGACCTGCTGCGTGATGCAGTGGACGTTGCCGCCGCCGAGCAGGATCTCGCGCCCGGGCACGCCGACGACATCACGGCCGGGGAACTGCCCGCGGAGGATCTCGAGCGCCTCGTCGTCGTGGCGCTCGTCGAGCAGCGGGACGACGACGCGGCTCGTGCCGATGTAGAAGTTCGCGTAGGACCCCGCGAGGCGGTCCCCGGCTCGGCGCGGCTGCGCGCCCGCCACCTGGTCGATGCCGCCGGCCTCTTCCTCGGTCATGAGCATCGGCCCGGGCATCGGCAGTTCGACGATTTCGAGCGAGCGCCCGCTCGCATCCGTGGCGGCCTCGAGCCGCGCCCTCGCGCCGCGCGAGATCTCGTACTGCGGGTCGTCCGCGTCCTCGCAGATCGTCAATGCGACGACGCCCGGCCGCAGGAAGCAGGCGAGGTTGTCGACGTGGCCGTCGGTCTCGTCCTCGAAGACCCCGCGCCCGAGCCAGATCACGCGCTCGACGCCCAGATAGGCGCGCAGGTGGCCCTCGACGTCCTCGCGCGTCAGGTCCGGGTTGCGGTTGTGGTTGAGCAGGCACTCCTCGGTGGTCAGGCACGTGCCCTCGCCGTCGACGTGGATCGAGCCACCCTCGAGGACCAGCGGCGCGCGGTAGCGGTCGGCGCCCTCGATCTCGGCGACCTTCGTCGCGACGAGGTCGTCCTGGTCCCACGGGAAGTACACGCCGCCCTCGAGCCCTCCCCAGGCGTTGAATTCCCAGTCGACCGCGCGGCGCTCGCCCCGCCCGTTTACGACGAACGTCGGCCCCGTGTCGCGCATCCAGGCGTCGTCGGTCGACATCTCCACCACGCGCACCTCGGCGGGCAAGGCCGCGCGCGCGTGCTCGAACTGCCGGGCGGACACCGCCATGGTCACCTGCTCGCTGGGCTGGATCGCCGCGGCGACGGCCGCGAACGCCGCCTGCGCCGGCTTGCCCCCCAGGCGCCAGGTGTCCGGCCGCTCCGGCCAGATCATCCAGCAGCCCGCGTGGGGCTCGAACTCGCCCGGCATCCGGAAGCCGTCGGCCGCCGGGGTGGTGTCGTGCACGCGCGCCATTGGCTCCAGAGTTTCCCTGGATCGTCGGCTCGCCCGTAGCCACATCTCACCCAGCGCGATGCCGGTGCTGTTGCGTCGCCGGTGGCGTCGCGAGACGATGGACGCGGGGCGATGGCGCTTCCGGCCGGAACAGTCACGCTGCTCTTCACCGATATCGAGGGCTCGACGCGATTGCTCGAGCGTCTCGGCGATCACTACGTCGAGGTCCTTGACGAGCACCGCAGAGTCATCCGCGGTGCGGTCTCGTGCTCGAGCGTAGGAATCGCTTGGTCACGCTGATCGGCCCCGGCGGCGTCGGCAAGACGCGTCTGGTGATCGAAGCGGCCCGGCGCCTGGCCGGGGACTTCACCGACGGCGCGCGATTCGTACCGCTGGCCGCGGTGTGGGAGCCTCGTGATCTCGCGTCTGCGATCGCGCGTGCGCTGGCTGCGCCTGTCAGGGAGGGGGAGCCGTCAAGGGGCGCCTTGGTGAGGTTTCTCCGCAACCGCTACGTGCTCCTCGCTTCGGTCGGATCACGACACAGGCCAGACGTCAGCTCGCGTCTTCGTCGACCGTGCGTAGTCGTTGACGGTTACGCCCGCGAGGGCTGCGTGATCTGCGAGTCGGTGCGCTGCTGCCCGCGCGGCGCCGGAAGCATGCTGGTCTTCAAGGACCGCTGCGCGGGTGTCGCCATCCCGCAGGGTCCGCGAAGACCCTCGCGGGATCAATGTCCAACAGTCGGAGGCCGTTGCCGCGCCCGCGGCCAGACTAGGTCGCCGGCGAGTGGTCGAACCATTCCCACGTGTCGCCGAGCGGCGCCGCGCTCAGCCCCCCGAAGAGCACGAGGCGCTCCCGGCTCATGTCGTGCGCCATCGCCGCAAACGCTCGCGTCGCCGGCCCTATGTCCTGCACCTCCGTCCAGTACTTCCCATCCCACGCCCACGTGTCGCCGAAGAGGTCTGCCGGATAGCTGTAGCCCTTCGCGCCCCCGAACAGCACGACGCGCTCACCGTGGAATGCCATGCCGTGTCCCCAGCGCGGCACCGGCCCTGTGTGAGCGACCTGGGCCCATTTCGCCCCATCCCAATCCCAGGTGTCGCCATGTGCCGCGGTCTGGATGTCGGCCGACGACCCTCCGCCGAACATCGTCGTGCGCGCACGTCCGGCGTCGAAGGCCATCGCGTGCGCGTAGCGAGCGCCGGGTCCGACGTCCTCCTTCTGCGTCCAGTCAGCGCCGTCCCAGACCCAGGTGTCGCCCAGGACCGGGCCAGGCTCAGCAAATTGCGACCACCCGCCGTAGAGCACGATCTCCTTCCGCGCGGCGTCGAACGCCATCGCATGACTGCTGCGCCGTACGGGTCCCGTGTCGGCGACCTGAGTCCAGTCCGCACCATCCCAGACCCAGGTGTCACCCAGCATCGAGCTCCCAAGACCACCGAACAGGACGGTGCACTTTCGCTCGGCGTCGTACGCCATGGCCGCCAGGAAGCGAGACGACGGCCCGATGTCGGCAACCTGTGTCCACAGCTCGCCGTCCCACTCCCACGTATCGCCTATGCCCGGACCGCCATAGCCACCGAAGACGACGAACCGCTGGCGCTCTTCGTCGTAGGCGGCAGCAGCCTGCGCGCGGGCACCCGGTCCGATGTCCTGCCGTTGCGTCCAGAACATGCTCGCCAAGACGGCGTGAGTCTACGGGGCGGTCGATGAAGCACCGCGCCACGTGAGGGGGACGGCCGTTGCCCCCGACACGGCTGCCTTTACGCCACAAGCTGCGTGGGCTGAGAAGCATCTGGACCGCCAGCCGTAGGCGACGGATAGGGCGCAGGGCGCTGATCTCGCCCCGGTCCTGGGAATCCTCCTTTTGCCGTACCCACCGCCGCCGTAGTATCGGCTCCTGACTCCTTTGCCGGCACCGGCGGCGCAACGGTGCGGACGTGGTGGCGCGCCGCCCGAGGAGCCCCTTGCGGTAGTCGAGGCGCCGCCAGAAGCTGTGCGTGTACGTCGGCGGCGCGGGCGGCCGCCGCCCGCGACGACGAGGCGGGAGTTCAGCGGACGCGACGAACACCACGTTCGACTTCGCGGTCGTCACAAACGTCCCGGGACGGGCACCCAGAGCAGCGGTGGTGCAGGCGGCCCCGGGGCTGCCCCGGGGCGGCTCTCGTTTTCGTCGCTGAGCGACCGGGCAGCCTCGCCCAGCAACTCGAAGCCAACGACGAGCAGACCGAGACGGGTGGTCCACGGGCTGGCGCTGACGCTAGCTAAGTGGCCCAAACCCGCCGATCTGCAGGGCAGAACGGTGACGCGCCCGAAAGGATGGTTTGGCTCTACGACGCCACTTGCGCGTCGCCATGTCTCATTCGTGACTCACGCCTGTACGCGACGGCCAGCACGATCGCAGGCTAGCCGGGGTTCATCGTGATCGACGTCGTCGCCGGCCCCCAGGGATCGCCCCGGTCAGACGAAGTGATTCTGCACGAGACGCACCGGGGCGTCCCAACTCGCCTCGTTGTACTGCTCGCCCGGAACCATGAGCAGGTCATCACGGTTCTCGGTGTAGTGTCGCTCCAGCGCCGCCGGCACCTGATCGTGGATCTCCCCGTCCGTGAGCTCGAGGCTCCGTCGCTCCTCGGGGTCGAGCTCGACCGGAATCGGCTCGTCGCGGCCGTGTAGGAACACGTGCCATCGGTGCGGATGGCCCTCCACACGCTCGTGATGCGAGATGTGCAGCATGGCCGGACCGTAGCGCTCGCCATCAGCGCGCGACGGCCGCGGCTGGAGCGGAGGGGGCCGGGTGCGGCCACAAACATGCCGAGGGGATTCGAACCTCGGATCTCCGGTTCCGTCGATCGACGCTCAGCAGCAGCTCCATCGCACCGACGACCAGGCGGAGCACCTTGTGTCCCGACGGGTGAGCATCTGTTGGTCCTTCTGGCCCGAGCGGTAGCGTGCAGGCGATGCGCTCGGCCCTCTGCGCCACCCTCGTTGCGTTGATCGTCCTCGCCGTCACCCCCGCGGCCGGGGGCGCCGCATCGCTGCCGCAGATCGGCCGCTACAAGGGCAAGACGGGCGACGGTCACGTCTTTCAGTTCAGCGTCGAGCGCAGCCAGAAGGCGAACTCGTCGCGCAAGATCACGCACATCTGGCTGGTCTACGACATCGCCGGCTGCCGCTCGGGCCCGGTCCGCCAGCCGTTCTTCGCCAGCGTGTTCAAGACCCCGGCGTCGCCGTACGGCGCGTTCTCGCGCACGATCCCGAAGACCGACGGCCACGCCGACCAGGTGCAGCTGCGCCTGAAGGGAAGGTTCACGTCGACGACCAGGGCATCGGGCAGCTTCCGCGTCGGCGTGATCGGCAAGTGCCCCATCACGCCGAGCACCGACGCGCTGAGCTTCACGGCCACGCGCTCGGGCTAGGTCGCAGGACCTCGGAACGTTCAAGGGGAGCGTTCGCGCTTCCTAGGCTTCGAGACCCGTTGGTGAGACGCTCGTGGGTGCTGCTTAGGCGGCCTTCCGAGTACTCAGCGCATCGGCACGCTGCGAACGCACCGGGCGCCCTGACCCGGCCAGCGCACTCCGAGGGTCCAACCCAGCGGGCCCAAGCGGCTCGCCACGAGCAGATGACCAGGCCGTCGCTGACCGGTCGTGAGGCACCTCCGTCGCCGACGACCAACTCGAGAAGGTGCGCGCCTTCCACGCAGGTGATCGGCGGTCCCGCAAACTATGGCACGGACGGGCGGGCGGCCCGTGGACGCGGACTTCGCGCAGCGCGCCGGGACAGCGATACCCGAGGAGTCGAGCATCCAGACCAGCGGCCGGCGCTGATCCATCGCTCCTTCGGCGGTCTCCAGGACGAAGACCACCGGCCGTTCGGGGCATCGCTCGTTGGCGCGGTGAATCCAGCGCGCGGCCCGAGCCCGTCGTCGAGCCAGAACTCCTGGCGCTGCGCCGGGTCGACCTGGCCGCGGAACCCCAGCCTGGACGGGCTGGCCCCGTAGTCGTCCACTCCTGGCGACGGTCGAGCCGCAACGCGCTGGCGCGCGCCTCGGCCGGTCGGTCACCCACAGCAGCTCGAAGTACTGCTCGGGCCACCCCAGGCGTCGGTTTCGCGTCCCCTGCCCGCGGTGTGCTTGCCCCGCCTCGAGCATCCACCCGTCGTGCTCAAGCCGCCGGCCGGCCTCACCGTGATCGGCGCAGATCGGATGTGAGGCTGGTTCCCACGAGGCAACGAAGTCGTGCCGTGGGGTGCTTCAGACGCCGCCACCACACGATTTCTCGGTCATCGCAGCCGGAGCCAGGAGTTCTGCATCTCGACCAAGCGAGGACCCACTGAGCTGCGCCGTGACGTGGTCGGCCGAGCGGACCCGTGGTCGGCCAGTCGTGCATCCTTCGCGCGCATGACGGAAAACGGGCTCGCGGCGTTCTACCGCCGCTACAACGCGTGCTGCAACGAGCACCGCCTCGATGACCTCGGGCAATTCGTCGCGTCCGACGTCGTGATCAACGGCACCGACCGCGGACTGGACCCGTACACCGAGTGGCTGCGAGCCGTCGTCCGGGCGTTCCCCGACTACCACTGGGAGCTGCGCCACATTCTGGTCGACCCGCCGTGGGTCGCCGCGCATCTCACAGACACGGGAACGCACCGCGGCCCGTTCCTCGGCGTTGCGGCGACCGGCCGCTCCGTCGGCGTCGAGGAGTTCGCCTTCTATCGCATTGGCACCGAACAGATCACCGAGGTGTGGGGCAGCGGGTTCGCCGAGCAGCTTCTGCAGCAGCTCCGCTAGCCGCAACGACGAACCGCGGCATGACCGTCGCACTGTCGCACCGGACGAGCACCGCCATCCGTCGCAATATCTGCGGACGCGCCGCCGCGCCGCCCGGCGCATCGCCGCAGCACCGTCCGCGCGGCACGCCGGCGAGGGGCCGACATCACGGATGCCAAGGCACGTGCCCCCGCCGTCCGTCAAGCGGATCGGTCCTCGACGAGCTCGTGGACGAACCCGTCGGGAGCGCCCGCTCTCGCTCGCCTGAGCGTCTGGCGCTGGTGCTCGTCTCTTGCTTGGCCTGGACGTGGCGCACCTGCCGGTCTGGGGAGGCTTCGCGGTTGCGGGCCGGTCCATCGTCGGCGCGACGGCCTGGGCGCTGACGATCGCGACCGTCATGCTGCGCAGGCATCGTGCGCGTCCTGTCCGCTCGCCTTGGCGAGCGAGCGACTCCGGGCGGCTCGAGCAGGCTGCCGGTCTTCGCGCTGCAGGACGGTGCCTACTGCAGACGTCAGTCGGTGGATCACTCGGTCGCCAAGGCGGACCTCGATCCTCTCGGTCACCCACGGTCGTGGATCTTGGAGAAAGTCACGTCACTGGCCGTTCACCGGTCCACCGTCCAGGCCGGGCTCGAGCACACGCACGTCGACTTCGAACTGGTACTCGGCCCGGCACGAGTAATCCGGGTCGAACCCCTCAACCGTCTGCAGCGAGACGGAGCGCGTTCCGTCGAGCGGGTTGAGGTCCAGGTACCGCTGCTGCATGACGTCATCAAGAACGGGGTCGAGTTCGGTTGCGAAGAGCGCGAGCTCCGGGTGATCGGACGCCTTGAGTTGGACCGAGAAGCCACTGCCGGGCATCACCACGAATTGGGGCAGCCAGCCGATGTGGGCCTCGAGAGGGTTGGTGACAAAGTGCTCGAAGTTCCATTCGCGGCGCGGCACGATGGCTGATCCGTTTTGGTCAAACACAGCCCGGCTGACCTGCCACTCGGTCTCTTGCTCGACCGGGGTGTCGCAGTGGTCGAGCGGAGAGAACTCGATGTCCGAGACCGTGACCTTGTAGCGCGGGGTCACGCCGATGGCGACGGTCTGCGACTCCGCGCCCAGCTTGGCGGTAATCGCGACCGTGAACGTGGCCCCGTTGGCGGGCGCCGCGTAGCGGTGCTTGAGCACGATGATCCCCGCCGGATCGCCGGTGTCGAACGGGTTCGGCATGCAGCCCGAGTGGATAGGGCCCTCCTCCCCGGCAGGGCATCGCGAAGTGCTGGTGCCGTCTCCCCAGAGCACAGTCGCCGCGCTCGGGTCGCCGTTGTAGTGCAGCGTCGCGGTAGCGACCACGGAGTCGGCCGACACCGAGAAGCTCTCGATCTGCCGCGGCGGCGGCGTCGGCCTCGGGGGCGTCGGGCGCTCGATGGGACCGTCGCTTGGATCCTCGCCCGGGTCCGGGGGGAGCGCCGCCGCCGATGATCCGGCGCCGGCAACCACGGCGACCGCCAGAAGACCGACGGTGAGCCCCTTTCTGATGAAGCCTTGCATGATGATGCCACCCCCGTGGACTGCTTACACGATGTAGGACGACCGGTGCGGGTCCGTCCTTCCGGCGTGTGCGGACGCTCACAGAAGCCCCAGTCCGTCCGAGGTGAGCCCTTGCTTGATGACGCCTTGCATGATGCTCCCGTTGGTCGGTGCGGCGACACTACGAGTGCCATGGCTGGGGCGCATCGGACGGGCGACCCATGTTGCACTGACGCCGTCCCTACATTGCGTCGGTAGCTTGCCGCTCTCGGCGCCACGGCATCCCGACCGGGTCCATTCGGCACCCCGCGGCGCGTCTGGCGGTGACCGCGC
>DATBKW010000367.1:0-13790 GCA_036555665.1 Solirubrobacteraceae bacterium
CGTCTTCGAAGCTGGGGAGCCCGGACTCGAACCGGGATAGCGGGCTTCAAAGGCCCGAGTCTTGCCATTAGACGACTCCCCACAGAGCGGGAGCCGAAGCGTAGCCGCCGCTACCGGTCGCCCTCCCCCGGCTCGTCCTCCGCGGTGTACTCCTCGTCGGCCTCGCCGTACTCGGCGTCCAGCGCCGCTGCCTCCTCGTCGATGTCCTCGGCGTCGGCGATCGGGGACGGGCCGTGGGGGTTCTCGGCGCGCTCGATGAGCTCGGCCTCGGCTTCCTCGAAGCCCTCGGACTCGCCGCCGCCGCCCTCCTCGACCGGGCGCCACGCCTCGTCGGAGACGCCACCGGGCCGCGAGTCGCGCTCGATGTAGTCCAGGTCGTCGTCGCGCCCGCCGCCGATGCGGGCGGCCTCTTCGGCCGCTGCTTCTTCCTGCTCGCGTTCGTACTCCATGGGGTCGAGGCTACCGGTGGCCCCGCTCGGCCAAACCCGCGCGTACGAGCGCGGCGAGGTCCGCGGGCGCGAGCGGGTCGATGGCGAGGGCGCGGGCGTCGGCTGCGCTGGCCAGACGGCGCTCGTGGCGCAGCAAGCCGAGGACGAGGCCGCGCTGCGCGAATGCGGCGAGCACGCCGTCGCGATAGGAGCCTTCGGCCAGCGCGAGCAGCTCAGGATCCAGGCGCGGCACGGCGAGGATGTACGGCAGCGCGTCGTGAGCGGCGCCGAGGACGACGTCGCAGCCCGCGGCGAGGTCGTCGAGCGCTGCGGCGACGAGGCGCTCGTCGAGCCCGGGCACGTCGGGCGAGGCGAACAGGACGGGGCCGGCGTGGCCGTGCAGCGCCGCCTCGGCGGCGGCAAGCGACGTCGCCTCGAACGCGCAGCCGGGCGCGGCGGCGCCGGCCCAGCGGCGCGCCCGCGCGGAGAGCTCGGCGCGCAGTGCGGAGGCGGTGTCTGCCCCGAGCAGACGATCGAGCGCTGGGTCGGGCGGCGCGGCCAGCGATCCGAGAATCACCGCCGCGGGCGCGCCGAGCTCGTCAGTCCCAGCTGAAATGGGTTCCCACCGGCTCGGGCGCGGCGGTCACCCGCGGCACCGCCGCGGCGAGCGTCCGCGCGAAGGTCTCGGTGCTGGCGCCCACCAGGCGCACCAGCTCTTCAACGGGCGTGGGCTCGTCGGGCTTGACGCCGTTTGCGTAGTCGGTCGCATAGCCGAGCAGGGCGTAGGGCACGTCGGCCTCGCCGGCAAGCACGGTCTCCGGCCCTGCGGTCTGCGACACGGCGGTCACGCCGGCGTGCATGAGCATGCGAATCTCGGTGCGCGTGTTGAAGCGCGGGCCGTCGACGTGGCCGTAGCAGCCCCCGTCGCGGACCGCGAAGCCGACCTCCGCTGCCGCATCGAGCAGCGCGCGCCGCAGCGGCTCGCTGAACGGCCGGTCGAAGATCCAGTGGCCGCGCCCCGAAGCGCCCGGCTCGGTGTGCAGCGTGCACAGCGATCCGTCGGGGAGGCGGTTGGCCAGGAAGTGCAGGTCGTCGAAGACGATCAGGGTGCCGAGCGCGAGCTCGGGATCGAGCGCGCCGCACACCGTGACGGCGAGGATCGCCTGGGCGCCGTGTTCGCGCAGCGCCCAGACGTTGGCCTGGTGGGTGACCGCGCTGCTCAGGCGCGCGTGGCCCTCCCCGTGGCGCGCGACGTGCAGGATCTCGGCGCCCCCGAAGCGGCCTTCTGACACCAGCGCGTCGCCGAAGGGCGTCGCGACCGGGGCGGGAGCGGCCGCCTCGAGCTCGGGCAGAGCGTAGGTCCCCGAGCCGGTGATGATGCCGATCCGCATGGCGGCGGATCGTACGCGTCCGCCGCGGGAGAGCGGTTGGGCGCGTCAGCCAGCGGGGAGCAGGTGGCGCCTCAGGTGCCGACGAGTGGTTCGGCGCGTCAGTCGTCGGCGACCGCGGGATCGGACGGCGGCGGCCCCGCCGTCTGATCGGGCTGGACCGCGGGCGCGGGCGCGGCCTGCTGCTCGGGCGCGGGTGTCGCCGGGACCGGCTTGGGCGCGGGCTGGGTGCCCTCGTCCGCGCCGCCCGCGGTGGGCGCTGCCGGCGGCGCCGAGGAAGCAGCCGGTGCGGCGGGCGCGCTGGGTGCGGCCGGCGCCGGCTCCGCGCCCTGGGTGGGCTCGGATGCCGGCGCGGGCACGTGCCCCTGAGATTGGTGGTCGTCGTCGCCGCCGTCGTGGCGGTCCTGCGCAGGCTGCTCCTCGGCGGCAGGCGTCTCGGCCGGCGCGTCGGCGACGAGCGGGTCGCGACCGGCCGCGATCTCCTGCGCACTCGGCGTGCCGTCGCCGTCGGGGTCCTCGGCTCCGTCGGCGCTGCCGTTGCCGTCCGTGTCGGCAGACGCCGGGTTGGTGCCCAGCTTGCGCTCGGTCGCGTTGGACAGGCCGTCGCCGTCGCTGTCGACGGCGCCGTCGGGCTGGCCCGGAGCGGACTCGCCGCTCGACGGGTTGAGGTGCAGCGAGACCTCTTCGGCGTTGCTCAGCCCGTCGCCGTCGGAGTCGGCCTGGCCATCCGGGACGCCGTCGCCGTCGGAGTCGGCCGCCGCCGGATTGGTGCCGAGCGCGACCTCGAGCGCGTTGGGGATGCCGTCGCCGTCGGAGTCCTCGGCCGCGTCGGGGATGCTCGTCCCCGACGAGTCGGCGTTCTTCGGGTCGAGGGAGAGGTTCTGCTCGACCGCGTTGCTGAGGCCGTCGCCGTCGGAGTCCTCGTCGCCGTCGCTGCGCCCGTCGCCGTTGCTGTCGCGGGCGCGCGGGCTCTCGCCGGCCTTGTACTCGGTCGCGTTGACCAGCCCGTCGCCGTCGGTGTCGGCCGCCGCGTCCTGCGGATTGGTCGGGTTCAAGCCGTTCTGGACCTCCCAGCCGTCGGGGAGCCCGTCGCCGTCGGAGTCGGCGCTCTGCGGGTTGCTTCCCGTGCTGTGCTCGACGGAGTTGGGGACGCCGTCGTTGTCGGAGTCGGCGTCGTGCGCGCTGCCGGTTGCGCCGGACGACGTGGTGCCCTCGAGCAGCTCGCGATGTCGCTCCACGTGGACCGGCGCGGCGGCGAGGGGCGCGGCGGTGACAGCGCTGGGCACGGGCGCTGGCGCGTCGAGTACGCGGACCGTGACGCGCCGGTGTGATCCCGCGTCGCGAACGAGGGCGGTCGGAAGCTGTTGCGTGCGCGTCTCGGCGTGACCGCCCAGCGCGGGCCAGTCCGTGAACGGGAGGACATCGCGGTTGAGGGCCACCAGGCTCCCACCCGCCAGCGCGCCGGCTGAGACGACGCCGAGCACTGTCGCCCAGCGGCTCCGCGCGCGTGGTGAGAGCCGATCGAGGTGCATGGGTCCTCTATCGGCGGCGCGGCGAAGCGCTCAAGGCGCCCTCGGCACCAAGCCGGCGGACTTTCGGAAGACGCCGCTAACTGGCCGAATATTCCAGCCGGCCGTTGGACGAATGTCGTACCTAATGGCGGCGGGGAACGCGCCCGCCGCCGGCCCCGGCCTCGCTGGCCGGGCCACCGCGGTAGGCGATGCCGAGCACGCGCATCGCCTTGAGCCCGAGCGAGAGCTTCTCGCGCCCGTCGGTGGATCCGACGTCGAGGCCGGAGAGCTCCTTCACGCGCTCGAGCCGATAGCGAATGGTGTGCCGATGCGTGAACAAACGCTGCGCGGTGCCGGCTACGTTGCCATCGGCCTCGAGGAAGGCCTCGACGGTCTGCACCAGGCCGGTCTCGTACTGCTCGTCGTAGGCCACGAGCGGCTCGACGGTCTCCGCGTAGAAGCGCTGCAGCTCGGCCGGATCCTCGCTCATCGCGCTCAGCAGCAGGCGGTAGGCGCCCGACTCCTCGAAGGCGAGGACCGGGTGCCCGACGTCGCCCTCGGCGACGTTCGCGGCCAGGAGCGCCTCGGCGCCGGCCCGGTGCAGGTCGGCCGGATCCGTGGCCGGGCGGCTGCGCCCCAGCGCGAAGGTGTGGCCGGGCAGCGCGCTCTGGAGCTCGCGCAGGATGGCGTCGGCGGTCCGCGCCGCCGCGGCGTCGTCGCTGCCGGGCAGCACGATCACGATCTCGGCCCCGGGAGCCTCCGTCCGGGCGGCCAGCGCGGCGACCGCGCCGGGGACGACGGCGCGGGCTCCGCGATCCGCCACCGCCAGCACGCGTTGGCGCCAGCCGTCCTCGGTGGGCACGTGGGAATGGGCTCGCGCCACGACGACCGTCGCCCCTTCGACGAGGTCGAGCCCGAGCTCGCCCGCGCGGGCGAGGATGTCCTCGCGCCCGGACAGGTCGCGCTCGAGGACCGCGCGCAGGAAGCCGGCCAGCGCCTCCTCCGAGGCGCGCTCGGGCGCGCGCACACGCTCGACCTCGGAGGCGACGAGCGTCGTCACGAGCTTGACCAGCGCGCCGCTCGGCTCGCCGCGGGCGCGCATGCGCAGGGTCCCGACGGGCGCGTCGGCCACGCGCAGCTCGATCGCCTCGACCCCGGGTCCGTCGTCGAGCAGCGAGCGCTCGTCGGCGGGCGAGCGGGCGGCGACGGCCAGCACCGCACCTGAGCGGTCGGTCAGCACGAGGCTGGCGTCGAGCGCCTTGGCGGCAGCGCGGACGACCTCGGGCAGCCCGGCGCCCGACTCGACGGCGTCCGTGATGGCGTCGAGAGACGCGAGGTCGAGCCCGGTCGCCGGTCCGTGGGCCGGGGTGGACATGCAGCGATTCTAGGCCGAGGTGGCGCAAGAGCCGACGTGCAGCGGGATGCCGCAAACGTGCCTGAGGCCCGGCTGGCCCCGCATCCGTGGATGCCGGGCGCCGCGGGCCGGTTGCGGCACAGTGCTCTGCACGGGCCGAACCGGCCCGTGGCGATCCGGCGCCGCGGGGCGTGGCCAGACGGCCTCAGGCAGTGATGCGGTCCCAGAACCAGATCACGGCCGCCCCGCCGCACACCCCGAGGATGAGGAAGCCGGCGAGGACGTAGAGCGTGAGGAAGGTCGCCGCCAGGCGCTCCCAGACGCGGGAGTACGCGCTCCACGCGGGCACAACGATCAGGCCGACGTAGGCGGCCAGCCCGAAGACGGCGCTGCAGGCGGCGACGAGGTAGATGATCGACTCGTTGCTCATTGCGTGGAGGGGGTGTGAAGCGGCCGCGTCGTCACGCGCGCGTCAGTCCATTGTTCCGCACGTAGGAGACAACGAGCGCCACGGTGGCGCACAGCGCGAAGATCGTTGATGCCAGCGCCCAGCCCCCGACGACGTCGGAGATGTAGTGCGCGCGCAGGTAGACGCGGCTCGCGCCGACGGCTGCGGCGATGACGATCGCCACGGTGACGAAGGCAAAGCGCGAGGCGACGTTCGGCAGCGCGCGGCTCATCGCGACGGCGACGGCCACCCAGGTGACGGCGTAGGCGGCGTGGCCCGAGGGGTAGCTCGCGTCCTCGACCGTGACCAGCGGGCGCGCCGGACGCGGGCGGTCGACCGCGGACTTGGTGATGTGCACGCCGGCCCATGTCAGGAGCAGGCCGGTCGCCAGCGCGATCGCCGAGGCGCGCTCGCGACGCCACACGAGCACCCCCGCCGCGACCGCGACGAGCGCGATCACGGCCGGCAGGGCGCCGAGCGCGCTGACCGCCTTGGCGATGGTCACCCCGGCCTCGAAGTTCAGCCGGTCGGCGAGGCGCAGCGAGGCCGCGTCGCCCGCGAGCAGGCCGCGCTGCTCGACGCCGACGAGGTCCCACACGAAGACGAAGCTGCCGACGCTGGCGATCGCCAGCAGCGTCGTCAGCTCGAGGCCGAGGTCGCCCGGCGTCACGCGGTTCCAGACGAAGCGCGCCGGCACCTCCGAGCGCCGCAGCACCGGGCGCAGCACGCGCGCCAGCGGGCGCAGCGCGGGCCGCTCGGCCTGGCGCTCGAGCCACGCGCGCGCCTTGGCCCGGTTCTCGCGGTTGCGCAGCCAGCGCACCGCGGCCACGATGGCGACGACGAGCACGATGACAGCGCCGAGGGCGAGGGCGCCTTTCTTGGCGTAGTCGACGAGCTCGGCGAAGCTCTGCCAGAAGATGTAGCCGAGCAGGACGAAGGTCGTGCCCCACAGCCCGGCGCCGATGATGTCGTAGGGCAGGAAGCGGCGCAGCGGCATGCCCGACGACCCGGCCAGGAACGGCGCGATGGCGCGCACGAGCCCGACGAAGCGCCCGATGAGGATCGCCTTGCCGCCGTGGCGGTCGAAGAAGCCCTCGACCTGCTCGAGGCGCTCCTCGGTGATGTGCACCCGCGGGCCGTGCTTGACGAGGAACGGCCGTCCGAGGCGCCGGCCGAAGGCGAAGCTCGTCAGGTCGCCCGCGACCGCCGCGGCCCAGACGATCGCGATCAGGGTGAGCAGGTCGATGTGCCCCTGCCCGGCGACCAGGCCGCCGAGCAGCAGGGCGGTCTCGCCGGGGGCGACCAGCCCGACGAAGGCGCCGGTCTCGAAGAAGGCCAGCGCGCCGACGAGCACGTAGGTCCAGGCGCCGAGCGTCTCGCCGACGTCGATGAGCAGCTGCTCGAGGTTGGGCAGGTGGATCAGGCCGAGCCCGTAGACGAGCGCGGCGACCGCGGCCAGCGCGCCGCCGGCCAACACCGTCGGCTCCAGGCGCCGTCGGCGCCAGACGAGGAAGGCCGCCAGCGCGACGGCGAAGACGATCCATGCCGGCTTCACAGGATCGCCCCCCACGGCGCCACGGCGATCGGGCGCGGGCTGCGGTCGTCGAGCCGGGCCGCCGCGGCGCGCGCGGACTGCAGGTCGTCGAAGAGGCCGATGACCGTCGGGCCCGACCCGCACACGAGCCCGCGCCGGGCGCCGACCTGGCGCGCGGCGCGCAGCGCGTCGTCGATCGCCGGGCAGAGCGCCCGGGCCGCCGGCTCGAGGTCGTTGACGATCAGCTCGTCGGGGAGGTCGACGGCTGCCGTCGAGACCTCGCGTAGGCGCGCAGCGAGGTCGTCGGCGCTGCGCGGCAGGCCCATGCGATCGGCCTCGCGGTAGACGTCGGCGGTCGAGAGCTTCGCGGCCGACGGGAGGACGAGGACGCCGTAGGGCCTGGGGGCCGGCAGCGGCGTCAGCCGCTCGCCGACGCCCGTGGCCAGGTAGCGCCGGGGCCGGACCTGGGCGGCGACGTCGGCACCCAGCTCGGCAGCGATCGTGCGCAGCAACCCATCGTCGTCGATGCCGGCCGCGCGCGCCGCGAGGCGCAGCGCAGCGCCGGCGTCGGCGCTCCCACCGGCCATGCCGGCCGCCACGGGGATCCGCTTGTCGATCGTCAGGCGCATGGGCGCGCCGGTCCAGCCCGTGCGCTCGCGAAAGCGCCGTAGGGCCGTCGCGGCGAGGTTCTCGCCGTCGACGCCCGGGCACACCACGCGATCGACCGACGAGCCGAGCCCGGCGGGCTCGAGCTCGAGCTGATCGCTGAGGGCGATCGGCTGGAAGACGCTGACGAGCTCGTGGCGGCCATCGTCGCGCAGGGGGCCGACGTAGAGGCAGAGGTTGGCCTTGGCCGGGGCCTTGTCGCGCAGGCCGGTCAGGACCGGGTCTCCCCTCCTGACGACGGCATGCCCTGCTCGGGTGTGGACGTGGGGCGCAGCGCCTCCTCCAACGCGGCGAAGTCGGCCGGCGAGAGCCGCTCCGCGCGCACGTCGGGCGGGTGCCCGAGGCGTTCGACCGCCGCGCGTGCGCGCTCGCGCACGCCCGGGGTGCTTGCCGGCGCGAGCGCCAGCGAGCGGGCGAGCGCCTTGCGGCGGTGCGCGAAGGCCGCCTGGACGAGGGCGCGCAGATCGGGCGATGCGGCGGGCCCGGTGCGGCGCAGGACCACGAGCACCGAGTCGACGTTCGGCACGGGATGAAAGACCGTGCGCGCGACCGCACGGTGGACGCGCACCTCGCAGGCGAGCTGAGCGAGCACGCTGGGGACACCGTAGGCGGGCGTGCCGGGAGCGGCCGCGAGGCGCTCGCCGACCTCGCGCTGCACCATCGCGACCCAGCGCGTGACGTCGTCGAGCTCTTCGATCGTGCGCAGGATCGCGCCGGCGGCGATGCCGTAGGGAAGGTTCGCGACGACCTTCGTCGGCACGGGCCGCAATGCGCCCAGATCGAGCTCGAGCGCGTCGGCGACGTGCAGTGAGCTGTTGGGGTGACTCGCCAGGGCGTCCTCGAGCGCGGGCACCAGCGCGCGATCGACCTCGACCACATGGACGTGCGCTGTGCGCTCGGCGAGGTGCTCGCTGAGCACGCCGAGCCCGCCGCCGATCTCGAGCACGACGTCGGCCTCGGTGAGCTCCGCAGCGCGCTCGATGACGCCGAGGATGTTCGAGTCGATGAGGAAGTTCTGGCCGAGGTCGCGCTTCGGGCGCACGCCGAACTGGCGCATGCGACGCAGGCTCGGCTGGGTGGGCAGCTCGCCGGTCACCACTGAAACAGCGTGGCAGCGTTGGCGTCGACGACGTGTTCGAGCTCGGCGTAGGAGAGGCCGCGGCGCTCGGCCACGAACCGCGCCGTGTGGGTGACGAAGGCCGGCTGGTTGCGCTCCTTGCGCACCGCCTGCGGTGTGAGGTATGGCGCGTCGGTCTCGACGAGCAGGCGGTGGTCGGGCACGCGTTGCGCCGCGTCGGCGAGGTCCGTCGCCTTCGGGTAGGTGACGTTGCCCGCGAAGGAGACCCACCAGCCCTCGGCGAGGCATTCCTCGAGGCGATCGGGCATCGAGAAGCAATGCATGATCACCTGCAGGCCGTGCGCGCGGGCCTTGAGGGTGGAGACCGTGTCGTCCTCCGCCGCGCGCGTGTGGATGACCAGCGGCTTTTCGGTCGCGCGCGCGAGCTCGATCTGGGCGTGGAAGGCGCGCTCCTGGTCGGCGCGTGGGGCGTGGTCGCGGTAGTAGTCCAGGCCCGTTTCGCCGATGGCCGCGCAGCGCGGGTGGGCGGCCAGCGCCTGGAGGTCGGCGAGGTCGGCGTCGTCGAAGCCCTGAGCGTGGTTGGGGTGGCGGCCGATGGCGGCGTGGACCTGTGGGAACGCCTCGGCAGCCTGCAGCGCGGTCCGGTTCGTCGCCGCGTCCATGCCCACCGTGAGGATGCGCTCGACGCCCTCGCGCGCGGCGGCCGCGACGAGCTCTGCGTTCGGCGGCCCGCACGAGTCCAGGTGCGTGTGGCTGTCGTTCACCGCTGCTCGTCGCCGACCGGCTGCTTCGGGAAGAGCGGCTCGAGCGCCGACACCGCGCCGATCTCGCCGGCGCCGAAGCGCGCGCCCTCGAGGCTGAGATCTGGCGCGCCGAGCGCGGCGAGGAGCTTCTCGGTTGCGCCGGGGATCCAGGGGGCGAGCAGTACGCCGATGACGCGCAGGCCCTCGGCGAGCGTGCGCAGGACACGGTCGAGGTCGGCCGCCTTGTCGGGGTCCTTGGACAGCGTCCAGGGCGCCTGCTCCTCCACGTAGCGGTTGAGCCGGCGAACACGCCGCCAGATCTCGTCGAGCGCCCCGGTGAGCTCGACGCGATCGACGCGCTCGGCCACGCGCTCGGCCAGCCCGTCGAACTCCTCGGCCAGCGCGGGATCGACGTCGGCGTCGGGCACCCGGCCGTCGCGGTAGCGGGCGACCATCGCCAGCGTGCGGCTCGCGAGGTTGCCGAACTCGTTGGCCAGCTCGGTCTCGTAGCGCGACTCGAAGGCGGTGGTCGAGACCGAGCCGTCCTCGCCGAAGGTGACGTCGCGCAGGACGTAGTAGCGCAGCGCGTCGGTGCCGAAGCGATCGATGATCTCGAAGGGGTCGAGCACGTTGCCCAGCGACTTGCTCATCTTCTCGCCGTCCATGAGCAGGTAGCCGTGGACGAAGACCTGCTCGGGCAGCGGCAGGTCGGCCGCCATCAGCATCGCGGGCCAGAAGACGGTGTGGAAGCGCAGGATGTCCTTGCCGATGACGTGGCACTTCGCCGGCCAGAAGCGATCGGTGAGGTCCTCGCCGTCGCGGGCAAATCCGAGCGCCGTGTAGTAGTTCAGCAGCGCGTCGAACCAGACGTAGAAGACGTGGCTGGGGTCCCAAGGGACGGGGACGCCCCAGGTCAGCTGGGCGCGCGTGAGCGAGATGTCCTGGAGGCCGCTCTTGATGAACGACAGCGCCTCGTTGTAGCGGACGCGTGGCGCGACGAAGCCGGGGTTGTCGGCGTAGAGCTGCTCGAGACGCTCCTGGAAGGCGCTCAGCGCGAAGAAGTAGTTCTCTTCGCTGTGGCGCTCGAGCACGATGTGGTGGATCGGGCAGCGGTTGCCCTCCTCGATCTCGTTCTCGACCTTGAAGTCCGCGCAGCGCGGGCAGTACCAGCCCTCGTAGAGGCCTTTGTGGACGTAGCCGTTGTCGTAGACGCGCTGGAGGACCGCCTGCACGCGCTTTGCGTGCTCGGGATCGGAGGTCCGGATGAAGAAGTCGTTGGTCGCCTCGAGGCGTGGGGCGAGTGCTCGGAAACGCTCGGCGTTGCGGTCTGCGAGCTCCTTGGGCTCGAGGCCCTGCGCCTTGGCCGCATCGGCGACCGGCTCGCCGTGCTCATCCACGCCGGTGAGGAAGAACACGTCGTCGCCGCGCTGGCGATGGTGGCGCGCCATCACGTCGGTGGCGATCGTCGTGTACGCGTGCCCCAGATGCGGGGCCGCGTTGACGTAATAGATCGGCGTCGTGACGTAGAAGGAGCGCTTGCCGGCCATGGCCACGGACGTTACAAGGCGCCCGTCAGCGCGCGGTGGCCGCGCCCACGGCGTGTCGGCCGCGGTGGCGGCGGCGAACGAGGCCGCCGACCGGCAGCGCGGTGGCGATGAGCGCGAGGGCCGGGTAGGCGGGCCATGGGAGGTGCTGGTGCGCGGCGCGGGGCTGTGATGCGGGTGCGGCGCGTTGCGGTGCGCCGGGTGAGGCGGACGGGCGCGGGGCGAGCGTGCGCGGGCGGGCGGGCCACACGGCGCGCGGGCGGCGTGAGCGCGGGGCGGGTCCGAGGACAGGCAATCGCGGATCGGGGTCGCGGAGGAGCGTCACCGGGTCGACGTAGGCGTGGCGGTTGTCGGCGCGGCGCGCGCCGAGGCGCAGCACGCCCGCAGCACCGAGGGTGCCAAGCGGTTGGCCGGGCGCGACGATCGCGCCGCGGCTCACCTCCACGCGGGCGAGGCGCAGGTAGGTCGCGATGAGCGCACCGCAGCGCATGCTGACCGCGCGGCCGAACCGCGGCAGCGAGCCCGTGAACGTGACGCGGCCGGCGCAGGCGGCGCGCACGAGGGTGCCAGGTGGCGCGGCCACATCGACCCCGCGGTGCTGGCCGCGCGCGTATGGCGCGCGCGGCGTCACGCGGAAGCGTCCGACGAGCGGGCCGTGGAGAGGCCAGCGCCAGTCGGCGCGCAGGCGGGCGGGTGGACCCGCCTGCGCGCGGGCCGGAGGGGCGTGAGCGGCGGCGGGCGGAGCGGTGGGCGCCGCCGCGGCAGGCGAAGCGGTGCGCGCCACCGCGGGAGGCGGAGCGGCGGGCGCCGCCGCGTGAGCGCTTGCGCCGGGGAGCAACAGCAGCGCCACGAACATGCACGCTGCGATGAGGGCGGTGAGGACGACGGGGTGAGGGCGCTGGGGCACGCGCCGACGGTACGACGGGTGCGCGCGATCCGGGCCGAGCGCGTGTGATTTGTTGCAGTTGCTGCGCTAGGTCGTTTCGGTGAGCGCGCGGTACAGCGCGTTTGCGCTCGTGCCGGTCAGCTCCGCGACCACCGTCGCGGCCGGTCGTGCGCGGGCGCCCGCGTCGTCGACAAGCCGGCGCACCGCGGCGAGCGCGGGACCGAGGTCAGCCTCGCCGCCGGGCGCGGCGCCTATGACGAGCACGACCTCGCCGCGCGGCGCCTCGGTCGCGTACCGCGACGCCAGCTCCTCCGCCGTCCCCCGCACGACCTCCTCGTGGACCTTCGTCAGCTCGCGGCAGACCGCCACCGGCCGCGACGAATCGACCTCTGCGAGCACCGCCAGCGAAGCGCCCACGCGCCGCGGCGATTCGAACGCCACGACGACCTCGGTCGACTCGAACACCGAGGCGAGCGGTCCCTTCTTGCGCGGCAGGAAGCCGACGAACCGCCACGTCGCGGCGTCCATCCCCGAGGCGACCAGCGCCGCCAGCGCCGCGCTCGGACCCGGCAGCACCTCGACCTCCAACCCAGCCGCCACGCACGCCTGCACGAGCACCAGTCCGGGATCGCTCACCAGCGGCATGCCCGCGTCGCTCACCAACGCGACGACCGCGCCACCCCGCATCCGCTCCACCAACCGCGGAGCGACCCGCCGCTCCGCGTGAGCGTCGTAGCGCACGCGCTCGCCGGTGACCCCGTAGCGATCGAGCAGGACCTTGGTCGTGCGCGTGTCCTCGCAGGCGATGACGTCGGCGTCGCGAAGCGCCGAGAGTACGCGCAGGGTGACGTCCTCGAGGTTGCCGATCGGCGTCGGGCACACGACGAGCCTGCCGGCCGTCGCCGCGGTCAGGCCCACGGAGTCTCCCCGCGCGAGCGAAGCGTGCCCGGGCCGAGTGTGGACGGGGGCGCGACCGGCACCCCGACCGCGTCGAGCGCCATGCATGCCGCGCCGAGCATCCCCGACTCCGCGCCGAACCGCGCCGAGACAAGCCGCACGTCGGAGCGGTTGATCGGCAGCGCCCGCGACGCCACGACCTCGCGCGCGGGCGTCAGCAGCAGCTCGCCCGCCGCGATCGCCCCGCCGCCGAGCACGACGACCTCGGGGTTGAAGATGTTGACCAGCGTCACGACGCCGAGGCCCAGCCGGCGGCCCATCAGCGCCATGACAGCGCAGGCGGCCGGGTCGCCGTCGTGGGCGATCTCGGTCACGAGCGCGCCCGTGATCTCGCGCCCCCCGGCCAGCGCCTGCCCGAGCGCGCTGTCGGGCGACTCGCGCGCCACCCGCAGCCCCTCGAGCCCGATCGCGCGTCCCGACACGAGCGCCTCCAGGCACCCGTGGTTGGGGCAGTTGCCCGGGCACGGCGGCCCGTCCTCGTCGACGATGATGTGGCCCAGTTCGGCCGCGGCGCCGTGGGCGCCGTGCACCAGCCGGCCCTCGACGATCAGCCCACCGCCGATGCCGGTGCCGAGCGTCAGCATGATCGCGTTGTTCGTCCCGCGCGCCTCGCCGCAGCGCCACTCGACGAGCATCGCCGCGTTGGCGTCGTTGTCGACGACGACCGGGAGGCCGATGCGCTCGGCGAGCAGGTCGCGCACGCTGACGCCATGCAGCGGCAGGTGGTTGGAATCGAGGGCGATACCGGTCGCGGGGTCGACCAGCGCCGGCACGCCGACCCCCACCGCCAGGACCTCCGAGCGGGCCGCCTCGATCGCCTCCTCCACGGCCTCGACGAGCTGATCGACGACCGCGGAGGCCGCCTCGGGACGGGCCAGTCGATAGGTCCGGTGGTGCACCTCGAGGCTCGGATCGACCGTCCCGGCGAGCAGCTTCGTCCCTCCCAGGTCGACGCCGATTACGCAGCCGGCGGCCATGATCGGCCACCATACACGGCGCATGGCGGACCCCCAGGCGCCTCCCAAATACAAGCTCTACCGCACCCGACCACGCCTTCTAGGACGCCGCGACGGCGACGGCTCGGTCCTCGACGAGCTGCGCGAGGCGCCGCCGAGCAAGCGCCCGCGCAGGCGCATCACGGTCGGCCGCGTCGTGAAGTGGATCGTGCTGGCGCTGGTCGCGTGGATCGGCCTGTCGGTCGTTCTCTTCCTGATCTCCGCCCAGGTCAACCAGGACCAGGTCTCCGCCGACGC
>DATBKW010000368.1:0-14547 GCA_036555665.1 Solirubrobacteraceae bacterium
GCGGCCCAGATCGCGTCGGGCGACGTCGCTTCGTACAGGCAGTAGGACTTCAGCTTGTCGGCGGACAGGAACGACGCCATCCAGCGCACGTCCTCGGTCGCGTTCACCGCATCGACCTCCCGGACGATCTCGGGGCTGAAGTGCAACTGCTCGGCGAAGTGCCGTTCGATCATGTAGATGGGCACGAACCGATGCTAACGGCTCCTATGCCCCGTCGACCAGGGAATGGCGGTGTGCGTATGCAGCCGCCTCGGTCCGGTTGGCGCACCCGGTCTTGGTCAGGATCGCCCGCACGTGGTTGGCCGCGGTGTGCTGGCTGATCGACAGCAGCGTCCCGATCTCACGGTTCGACCGCCCCTCGGCCACGAGCCGCAGAACGTCGAGCTCGCGCGCCGAGAGCCCGTCGGGCAGGGCCATCTCGGTCTCCGGCGCTGTCAGTGCGGCGATCCGCGCCGACAGCCCGCGCATTCCGAGCCGCTGCGCCTCGGCCGCCGCGGACTCGAGCAGTGCCCGCCCGAGCGTGGCGTCGCCGCGTTCGAGCAGCACGCGCGCGAGCTCGAACCGCGTGTGCGCCAGCCAGGTCGCCGCGCCGAAGACGCCGTTGAGCGCGAGCGCCGCCTCGAGGTGGCGCTGCGCGGTCGCGTCGTCGCCGGCCAGCCGCGCGAGCGAGCCCAGGAAGCGATCGGCGGCGCCGTAGCAGACCACCGCCTCACCCACGATCACGTTGCGTCCCTCGAACGGCAGCAGCTCGTCGTAGACGAGCGCGGCCAGCCGTGGATCGCCGACGACGTCGCAGGCGTCGGCGAGGAAGCCCAGCGCGGCCAGGCGCAGCGGCCCCGGCGGCACGGCGGCGAAGCCGTCGGCGGTCAGGCGCGTCAGCTCGGCGCGCGCCTCGTCGACCATCCCGAGGCCGGCGAACAGCGCCGCGAGCGCCGGCCCCCAGGCGCCGCGCTGAGTGGCAGCCAGGCGGACGAGCGGGAGGACTTCGCCCAGGCGGCCCTGCTCGCGGCGGATGGTGAACATCTGGATCCCATAGACGGGCGTGCTGTCGTGCGACATGCCGAGCTGGCGGCTGAGCTCGGCGGCGTGCCCGGCACTCTGCTCGGCCTCGTCGAAGCGCCCGTCGAGGATCCCGAGACAGCCGTTGTAGAGGTCGTGGACGTGGCGGATGAAGGGCTGCCCGGTGCGGTCGACGACGGCGCGCAGGTACGCCTGCTCGCGCTTGGCGCCGCCCAGGTCGTACAGCTCGATGAGCAGCCGGATGCAGAATCCGCCGACCTCGGCTCGCACCTCGACGTCGCCGACCTCCTCGGCGAGCGCGCAAGACTCCGTGAGCGCGACCAGCACCTCGTGGGCCGACCGTGTTCCGCGCGCCCACAGGCCGCGGAAAAGCGCGGCGGCGAGCGCCCGGCGATCGCCGACGCGCCGCGCCATCGCGACGGCCTCCTCCCAGCGCGCGCCGCCCGCCTCGTGCCGGCCGTCGATCGCCAGCGCGCTGCCCAGGCAGGCCAGGACGCCGACGCGCAGCGCGCTGTCGGCGGGATCGAGGCGCTCGACCGCTTCCGTGAGCAGCGCCAGGGCGCGCCGGTCGCTGATCCCGGGGCGCCAGCACGCCTCCTCGAAGGCGACGGCGGCGCGTGCGAACGCCTCGTCGTCGTTGCACTCGCGCGCCAGTGCCGCCGCGCGCTCGAAGCTGTCGATCGCCGTCTCCGTGTCGCCCGTGCGGTGCTGGGCGACCCCGAGCTCGTATTCCGCGGCGGCGCGCTCACGCGGATCCTCGACGCCGAGCGCCAGCGCGCTCTTGAGCATGTGGGCAGCGTCGTCGAAGGCCAGTGCCTCGAGCTCGAGCTCGGCGGCGCGCAGCGAGGCGAGGACGGCCCGCTCGGGACCGGTCACCGCCGTGGCCTGCGTCCAGTGGTAGGCGAGGTCGGCCGCGGCGCGGACGTCGCGCGCCGGGAAGAGCGCCTCCATCGCGGCGGCGACGCGTTGGTGCAGCGTCGCGCGCCGCAGCGGCGCGAGCCGGTCGGCGACCGCGCGGCGCAGGAGCTCGTGGCGGAAGCGGTGCGTCACCGGCGGGCCCGGCAGGACCTCGAGCACGCCCGCGCGCGACGCCTCGTCGAGCGCGTTGATCAGCTCGGTGTCGCTGCGGCCCGACGCCCGGCGCAGGAGCGGCAGACCCGCGGCCCGCCCGACGACTGCCGCGAGCTCGAGCAGCTCGACCGTGGCCGGGCCCAGGCGCTCCAGGCGCTGCCCGACGACCTGCCGCACGCTCTCCGGCGTAGCCACGCTCTCCGGGTCGCCGACGAGCACCCAGCCGCCCTCGTCCTCGGCCAGCGCGCCGGTCTCGGCCAAGTGGCGCCACAGCTCGCCGAGCAGGAAGGCGTTGCCGGCGGTGAGATCGCACAGCGTGCCGGCCAGCGGGCCACTGCCGGGACCCGCGCCGAGGCCGACGACGAGCTCCTCGACCGCGGCCACGCCGAGGCCGGCCAGCGGGATGCGTTCGATCCCCGCCTGGCGGTGCAGCTCGGCCATCGTGGCCGCGAGGCCGCTCCCGACCTCGAGCTCGTCTTCGCGGTAGGTCACGACGACGAGTACCGGCGCGTCGCCCGCGGCGCGCGCGAGGTGCTCGAGCATGCGCAGCGACGGACCGTCGGCCCAATGCATGTCGTCGAGTACGAGCAGGACGGGGCACGTCCGGCCGGTGCCGACGAGCAGGTCGAGCACCGCGCTGTGCAAGCGGTGGCGCTGCGATGCGGGATCGCCCTCCACGGGCGGGGGGAGATCCGGCAGATGGCGCGGCAGGTCGGGCAGCATCCGGGCCAGCTCGCCGGCGCGCGGTCCCGCAGCGGCACGCAGCGCGTCCGCGTCGAGGTGCTCCACCAGATGGGTCAGGGCCTCCACGAAGGGCTGATAGGGCGAGGTCAGGCGCGGGTCGCACCCGCCGTACAGCACGGCCGCGCCGTCGGCGCTCGCCTGGCCGGTGAGCTCCCACGCCAGGCGCGTCTTGCCCGAGCCCGGCTCACCGCCGACGAGCGCCACGCGACGGCCGTCGCCACGCGCCTCGGTCCAGAGCCGGCGCAGTGCCGTCAGTTCCGGGCCGCGGCCCACGAACGGCAGCGCCGGCGTCAATCGAAGCGGTCCGGGAAGGGGAAGGGCTTTTGATGCGTCCCCCATAGTCAATGCTGATCATCGCGCCTGTCGGCCGCCTGCGCGAGGGATGGCAGAAGTGGGTCAGAACCGGTCATGACAGCGCACCGCCGCGGCCGTAGCGTCGTAACGCAACTACACCAAGGGGGACCTGCCTACATGGCAACCACCACCGAGACGAGCCCGGCGCTCGTCACCGATGAGTTCCGTGCCGCCTTCCGCGGCACGCTGTTCGAGCCCGGCGACCAGGGCTACGACGACGCCCGCGCCGTCTACAACGGCATGATCGATCGCCATCCGCGGCTCGTCGCCCGCTGTCGCGACAGCGCCGACGTGATCGCCGCCGTCGGGCTGGCGCGCGACACCGGCACGACGCTCGCCGTCCGCGGCGGCGGCCACAACGCGGGCGGTCTCGGCACCTGGGACGACGCGATCGTCGTCGACCTCTCCGAGATGCACGCCGTGCGCGTCGATGCCGCCTCGAAGACCATCCGCGTCGAGGGCGGCGCGACCTGGGGCGACGTCGACCACGCGGGCTACCCGTTCGGGCTGACCGTCCCGAGCGGCTTCGTCTCGACGACGGGCGTGGGCGGGCTCACGCTCGGCGGCGGCCTGGGCTACCTCACCCGCCAGTACGGCTTCACCGTCGACAGCCTGCTTTCGGCCGATGTCGTCCTCGCCGACGGCTCGCTGGTCACGGCCAGCGCCGACCAGCACCCCGACCTGTTCTGGGCGCTGCGCGGGGGCGGCGGCAACTTCGGCGTCGTGACCTCGTTCGAGTTCCGCGGCCGCGAGGTCAAGAACGTCGTCGCCGGGCCGACCCTTTTCCCGATCGAGCGCAGCGCCGAGATCCTGCGCTTCTGGGATCGCCTGATGGCGGACGCGCCGCCGGAGTTCACCGGCTGGTTCGCCTACCTGACGGTGCCGCCGGTCGATCCGTTCCCGCCCGAGCTGCAGCTGCAGAAGATGTGCGCGATCGTCTGGTGCATCAACGCGTCGCCGGAGCGCGCGGAGGAGCTGCTCGCGCCGGTGCGCGCGCTGGGGCCGGCGCTCGACGGCGTGCAGCCGGTGCCGTTCTTCATGATGCAGGCCGCCTTCGACGACCTGTATCCGAAGGGCCTTCAGTGGTACTGGCGCGCCGACTTCGTCGACGAGCTGACCGACGAGGCGATCGCGATCCACGCCGAGCGCGGGCCGGAGCTACCGACCATGCACTCGACGATGCACCTGTACCCGATCAACGGCGCCGCGCACAACGTCGGTCGCAAGGACACAGCGTTCAGCTACCGCGAGGCGCGCTACGGCCAGGTCATCGTCGGCGTCGACCCCGATCCCGCCAACAACGAGCGGATGACGGCGTGGGCGAAGGACTATCACGACGCACTGCACCCGCACTCGGCGGGCGGGGCCTACATCAACATGATGATGCACGACGAGGGGCCCGACCGCGTGCGCGCGAGCTACCGCGACAACTACGACCGCCTCGTCGAGGTCAAGCGCCGCTACGACGAGCACAACCTGTTCCGGATCAACCAGAACATCGCACCGTAGGCGCTGTTTGGGGGGTGGCGGCGGCGCCTCAGCGATCGAGCTCGCGCCGCCGCCGCAGCACCCGCGCCCGCTTGGCCGCCAGCTCGGCCTCCAGCGCCGCGATCTCCTCCCGCCGATGGCGGACAAGCTCGAGCTGGCGGTCGAGGTGGCGCAGCACCTCGGCCAGGATCTCGCGGCGGCGCGCCGTGCCCGGCTCGCCGTGGTGCCACTCGTCGCGCAGCGCGGCGCGCGCATCCTCGGCCTCGACCAGCTCCTTGAGCTCGTCGAGGCTCACGCCGAGGAGGTCCTTCAGGCGCAGCGCGTCGCGTAGGTGCGCGACGTCGCGCTCGCTGTAGACGCGATGCTGCCCGGCCGCGCGCCCGCCCTCGGCCGGCAGCAGGCCGATCTCCTCGTAGTAGCGAATGGCCCGCGGCGTGGTGCCCACGAGCCGGGCGACCTCGCCGATGCGCAGGCTGGTCTGCGTCGTCGCGCTCACGACTTCGGCCTCATCAGCGAGACGCCCGCGCCGACGACCGAGGTCGCGGCCAGCACCCACAGCGCGGTGTGCATGTTGTCGATGAACGGCGCGAGCTGAGCGTCCGTCAACCCCGAGGCGAGGCCGGAGAAGATCTTGAAGAGCACGTCCTTGGGCACCGCCGAGGTCACGATCGCCAGCACGAAGGCGATCGACAGCACGGCGCCGGTGTTCTGCAGCATCATCCGTGCGCCGGCGGCGATGCCGCGCCGGTGGGCCGGGACGGCGCCCATCATCGCCGCCGTGTTGGGCGAGTTGAACATGCCCGAGCCGATGCCGACGAGGCCGAGCCACAGCGTGCTCTGCCAGTAGGGCGAGTCGGCCTCCAGCGTGGTCATCGCCGCCAGCGCAATGGCGCTGACGAGCATGCCCAGTGCGGCGAGCATGCGCGAGCCGCGGCGGTCGGCGTAGATGCCGGCCAGCGGCGAGGAGACGAGCATGCCGACGGCCATCGGCGTGAGCTTGATGCCCGCGGTGATCGGGTCGTCGCCCTGGGCGCCCTGGTAGTAGAAGACGAAGACGAAGAGCAGCGCGAAGCGCGACAGGCCGTTGATGAACGCCGCGGCGGTGGCGGCTGCGAACAGACGGTTCTCGAAGATCGTCAGGTCGAGCATCGGCGCACGGCCGTGGCGCTCGATGAGGACAAAGAGCGGCAGCAGCACGGCGGCGGCGACGAGGCCGACGATGACCACCGGGTCGTTCCAGCCCGAGATGCCGCCCTTGGAGATCCCGAGCACGAGGCCGGTGAGGCCGGTGACGAAGGTCGCCGTGCCGAGGAGGTCGTAGCCGCGCTGGACGTCGCGGCGGGCGAGCTCGTGCAAGACGAGGGCGCCCCACGCGCCACCGGCCAGGCCGAGCGGCACGTTGAACCAGAAGACCCAATGCCAGGAGATCGACACGAGGACGCCGCCGAGGACCGGGCCGATGACCAGCCCGACGGCGGCGATCATCGTGTTGGTGCCCATCGCCAGCCCGAGCTGCTCGCGCGGGAAGGCGTCGGTGACCAGCGCGGCCGCGTTGGCGAACAGGAACGCGCCGCCGATGCCCTGCACGATCCGCCACAGGATCAGTTCGGTGCCGTTGGTGACGAAGCCGGCGCCCAGCGAGGCCAGCGCGAAGACGATGAAGCCGCCGACGTAGGCGTGCTTGCGCCCGAAGAGGTCCGACAGCCGCCCGGCCGTGAGCACCAGCACCGTCGAGGCGATCATGTAGGCGAGGATCACCCAGACGAGCTGGAGGATCGTCGTGTGCAGCGCACGCTCGAGGTCGGGCAGGGCGATGATCAGCGTGCCGGAGTTGACCGTCGCCAGCAGCATGCCCAGGCCGGTGCACGACAGCGCCCACCACTTGTAGTTCGCGTGCTCGGAGGTGACGCCGACACGCCGGCGCGGCGCCTGCGCTTGCCCGACGGCGGCGGTTGGGAGATCGGCCAAGGGTTCGATGTTAGCCGAATCGGATGTTTACGTGAACGTCAGGTTTGTCCGCATGTGCGTGCGCCACTGCGCGGCCGAGGGCAGTGAGGGTGAGTAGGCGCCATCGGCCGCGGTCGCGCGAGCTTTGGTCGATAGGTGGGCCAGGAGCCCACTAACTCACCACAGTGCCGACCGCGGGCGTGCGACCCACTCGCCCTCGGTGCCCTGGCTGCGCGGTGCCGCACGCGCAACGCGGACGACTCACTCCGCGGACAGCAACCACCAATACGAAGCCTGCCCCCCGTCCTCCAGCTCGAGCTCCACCCCCGCCGGCGCCAGCGCCGCGACCGCGGCGTCGTCGAGCGGTGCGTCCTCGCCCGCGATGCAGGTCACCAGCTCGGCGTCCGCGGCCAGCGCGTCAAACACCGCCTCGAGCGTCGGCGCCGCGTCGCCCCAGGCGACGAGCTCGTCGTCGACGAAGCCGACGGCGTCGCCGACGGCGAAGCGCCCGGCGACGTCCTGGCGGGCGGCCGGGGCGACCGCGCCGGTGCGCACGGCGGCGATCGCCGCCTCCATCGCGGCGGCGTTGTCGTCGGCGCCCGCGCTCGTGTTCAAAGCGAGCGCCGCGGCCAGGCCGGCCTGCTGCGAGCGCGAGCCGACGACGCGGACCGCCTTCTCGGCCAGCTCGGCGGCGCGGTCGGCGGCCATGATCACGTTGGGGCTGTTGGGCAGCACGACGACCTCCTCGGCCGGCACCGCGTGGATGCCGGCCAGCAGCTCGTGCGTGGAAGGGTTGAGCGTCGGCCCACCGTCGAGTACGTGGCAGCCCAGCGACTCGTACAGGCGCGCGATGCCCGTGCCGGAGACGACCGCGAGGGCGCCCGCGAGCGCGTCGGCGCGGGCGGCGCCGTTGCCCGTCAGCCGTGCCGCGCGCCGGCCGATCTGCGCGCGCATGTCGGCCACGTCGAGCCGCGAGACGTCGCCGGCGCGGTCGAACAGCGCGATCGCGCGCTCGGGATCGTCGGTGTGCACGTGGACCTTCAGCGTGCTGCGATCGCCGACCACCAGCACCGAGTCGCCCAGCGCCTCGAGCGCCGCCACGTAGCGGCCGGCATCGAGCTGTGCGCCGGTGACGGCGAAGTTCGTGCAGTAGCGATAGGTCGACGACGCGTGCTCGGGGTGCGTGACGCGCGCCGGCGCGTGGTGATGGGCCACCGCGGGCGGCGCCTCGCCTCGCAGCGCCGCGACCACGCCGGCGAAGATGACGATCACGCCGTAGCCGCCGGCGTCGACGACGCCGGCCTCCCGCAGGACCGGCAGCAGGTCCGGCCCGCGGCGCAGCGATGCCTCGCCCGCCGCGATCGCCTCCTCGAGCACGTCAGCCAGGACGCGCTCCTGCTCGTCGCCCTCCGCAGCGGAACCGAGCCGCGGCGTCGGCTCGTGGGCCAGCCGCGAGGCCACGTGCGCGGCCATGTCGCGCATGACGGTGAGCATCGTCCCCTCGGCCGGCGCGCGGACCGACGCGTAGGCGCGCTGGGCCGCTCGCGCCATCGCGGCACCGAGGAGAACCGGATCGACGAGCTCGCCCGGGCGTGAGATCAGCTCCTCGGCCGCACCGCGGATCAGCTGGGAGAGGATGACGCCGCTGTTGCCGCGCGCGCCCAGCAGCGCGGCGCGGGCGACCGAGTCGACGATCTCGTTGCGGCCGATCTCGTCCAGCGGCCGGTCGACGGCCGCCAGCCGGTCGACCTCCTCGAGGCAGGCCCGCAGCGTGAGGGCCATGTTGTCGCCCGTGTCGCCGTCGGCGACCGGGAAGACGTTCAGGTCGTTGATCTCGCGGCGGCGCGACTCGAGGTGCGCGAGAGCGCCTTCGAGCGCGACGCGGAAGCGGACGAGACTCGGGTCGGACACGCAGCGGCGCTCGTCAGAGCGCCTTGGTGACCTTGCCGGCCTTCAGACAGCGCGTGCACACGTACACGCGGCGCGGCGCCTTGCCGACCATGATCCGGACCTTCTGCAGGTTCGGATCGAAGCGGCGCTTCGTGGCCACCATCGAGTGGCTCCGGCTGTTGCCGAACGCCGGGCCCTTTCCACAGCTGTGACAAACCTTCGCCATCGCGGGCAGCAGTGTAGCGGGCCGACCGCTGGGGTAGCGTGCCGTGGAATGCCCGTCAGCGAGCATCGCATCGCGCTGCCTGCGCGCTACCGGGTGGTGCACCACATCGCGAACGGTGGGATGGCCTCGGTCTGGGCCGCCGAGGACGAGCGCCTCGGCCGGCTCGTCGCGGTCAAGGTGCTCTCCCCCGCCTACGCTCAGGACGAGCGGGCCAATCGCCGCTTCCTGCGCGAGGCGCGGGCGGGCGCGCGCCTGTCGGATTGCCGCCACGTCGTCACGGTCTACGACATCGGCGAGCACGACGGCCGCCCGTTCATGGTCATGGAGCACATCCCCGGCGGCACCGTCGCCGATCGCCTGCGCGGCGGCCGCCCGATCGGGCGCGCCCTGGCCTTGCGCTGGCTGCGCGAGGCCGGTGACGCGCTGGACTGCGCGCACCGCCACGACGTCGTGCACCGCGACGTCAAGCCAGCCAACCTGCTCATCGACGAGCGCGGGCACCTGCACGTCGGCGACTTCGGGATCGCCACGGTGGCCACCGAGGCGTCGGTCACGCAGACCGGCCAGGTGCTCGGAACCGCCGCCTACATCTCGCCCGAGCAGGCCCGCGGCGAGCCGGCCACCGCGGCCAGCGACCGGTACGCGTTGGCCTGCGTGGCCTTCGAGCTGCTCACCGGCCGTCGCCCGTACAGCGGCGAGCACCCGGCCGCCCAGGCGCGCGCCCACGTCGAGGCGTCGGTGCCGTCGGCCAGCGCGCTCGGCGACCTGCCCGTCGCGGTCGACGACGTCATGCGGACGGCGCTGGCCAAGGACCCCATTCGCCGCCCCGCGACCGCCGCGGAGCTGCTCGACGCGCTCGAGGACGCGCTGGACAGCGATGACTTCGAGCCCGCCGGACCACCCACCGCTGTGACCGCCCCGGTGGCGCCCGCCCGCCCGACCACCGGCTCGCTGCGCCCGCAGCCTGTGCCTGTGCGCCGGCACTGGCCCGGCCTCGCCGCCGTCGCCGCGATCGCGGTCGTCGCGGGCGCCGCGATCGCCATCGCCCTGGGCGGGGGCAACGGCGGCAGCAGCGGCACGAGCGCCGCGACCCACCCTCCGACGACGCACGCGGCCGCGAAGCCCAAGCCCAAACCGAAGGCGACGACGCAGGCGCAGACGGCACCGCAGACCCAGCAGACGCAGACCGCGGCCCAGGCGCGGAGCGACAACCCGGTGGCGCTCAACAACACCGGCTTCGCCCTCATCCGGCAGGGCAAGCCCACCGAGGCCGTGGCGCCGCTGCAGCGCTCGGTCTCCGCGTTCCGCACCCAGGGGCGCACCGGCGAGATCGACTACGCCTACGCGCTCTTCAACCTCGGCAACGCCCTGCGCCTCAGCGGCCGGCCCGCGGCCGCGATCCCGTACCTGCAGGAGCGCCTGCGGATCAGCGACTACAAGCGCGGCGTGGTCCAGAAAGAGCTGCAAACAGCGCAGAAACTGGCCTGAGAGCGCGCAACCGGCACTCATCCGATCGGGGGAGGTCGCGTTCATCCGCGCGACCGCACGGACGGGCGGTGGCCGAGGCGATGCATCCATCCGACCGTCAAGGTCGTAGGAGAAGATGATGGTCACGCCCAAGGTCAACGAAACGAAGCGCGGCTCGGCCCACAAGCAGGGCACCGTGGCCGCCGCCTCCACCGGCAAGCCGCAGCGCTGAGCACGGGCGCCCGCAACGGGCGCGCCGACGTTCAACTCGCGCGTTCGCCTGCCGACGACGGTGGCTGGACGATGCAGGTCCCCCGCCGACACTCTTCCGCCGTCGACGCACGCCTGCATGACGCGATCGCGCGTATCGGCCAGCTCCCCGTGCTCGACCGCGCGCTGCGCCGTGTGCGCGAGCTCAGGACGGATCGCGCGTCGGCGCGCGCTCCGGCGCGTGCGCGGGACGGCGCGCGGACCGCGGGCGGGCGTCGGCCAGCCGCCCGGGCTCGCGGAACCGCACGCTGCTCGGCTCGGCGTCGGCCAACGGCACCCCGTCGCGCGGGCCGGGCGGGGGCGCCGGCGGCTCGTCGTCGCCGTCCGGCCACCAGCCGCGCCAATCCGGTCGATTCTCGTCGTCGATCAGCAGCGCCCAGACCAGGGCCGCCATCCCGATCACGTGGACGAGGACGGTGAGGGCAAGGGCCAACACCTCCTTGGTCACGCCTCAAGCGTACCCCGATGACGGGCGCTGTCTAGCCGCCCAGCTCCGCGCGCAGCCGCGCGAGCGCCAACACGGCCTCGGCCGCGTGGCGACCCGAGTCGCGCTTGCCGCCGCCCGAGCGCTCCAGCGCCTGCTCCATCGTGTCGACCGTGAGCACGCCGAACGCGCACGGCACGCCGGTGGAGAGCGCCACTTCCTGGATCCCGCGAGCGGCCTCGGCGCAGACGTAGTCGTAGTGATCGGTCGCGCCGCGGATCACCGCGCCCAGGCACACGACGCCGTCGTAGCGCCCGCTCTCGGCCGCGTAGCGCGCGGCCAGCGGCAGCTCGAAGGCACCCGGGACCTCGAAGACGTCGGCCTGATCGACCCCCGCGTCACCGAACGCCGTCTGCGCCCCGCCCACCAGGCGATCGGCCAGGTGCTCGTAGAAGCGCGCTACGACGATCGCGAAGGTCACCGCTCGCCTTCGCCCCAACCGCTGCCCTGACCCGGACGCGCGTGTCCGTGCAGCATCTCCTCGTCGAGGTTCGTGCCCTGGTGGTGCAGCGTGTGGCCCATGCGCTCGGCCTTGGCCCGCAGGTAGCCCTCGTTGTGGGGGTTGGGCAGGTGCTGGATCGGGACCTGCTCGGTCACGCTGAGCCCGTAGCCCTGCAGGCCGTGGATCTTCTTGGGGTTGTTGGTGAGGATGCGGATCGAGCTCAGCCCGAGGTCGGCGAGGATCTGCGCGCCGATGCCGTACTCGCGCAGGTCGGCCGGCAGGCCGAGCTCGAGGTTGGCGTCGACGGTGTCGAGGCCCTGCTCCTGGAGCTTGTAGGCCCTCAGCTTGTTCAGCAGCCCGATGCCGCGGCCCTCCTGTGCCAGGTAGACCAGCACCCCGCGGCCCTCGCGCTCGATCATCGCCAGCGCGGACTCGAGCTGCTGGCCGCAGTCGCAGCGCAGCGAGTGAAAGACGTCGCCCGTCAGGCACTCGGAGTGCATGCGCACGAGCACGTCCTCGGCCCCGGCAACGTCGCCCTTGACCAGCGCGACGTGGTGCTTTGCGTCGGTCAGGGAGCGATAGCCGACGACGTCGAAGTCGCCGAACGTGGTCGGCAGCCGCGTGGTGACGACGCGCTCGATGAGCCTGTCGTTGCGGCGCCTGTAGGCGATGAGGTCGGCGATCGTGATCATCCGCAGGCCGTGCTTGAAGCAGTAGGCCTGCAGGTCGCCGACGCGGGCCATCGACCCGTCCTCGTTCATGACCTCGCAGATCACGCCGGCAGGGATGCACCCGGCCAGGTGCGCGAGATCGACCGACGCCTCGGTGTGGCCGGTCCGCTCGAGCACGCCGCCGGGACGGGCCTTGAGCGGGTTGACGTGGCCGCCCTTGACGATGTCCTCCGGTCCCTTGTCGGGATCGACCGCGACGCGGATCGTGTGAGCGCGGTCGGCGGCGCTGATCCCCGTGGTGACGCCCTCGCGCGCCTCGATGGTCACCGTGAACGGCGTCTGGTGAGCGGTCTCGTTCTTCTGCGCCATCAGCTCGAGGCCGAGCTCGTCGCAGCGCTCGCCGGTCAGCGCCAGGCAGATCCACCCGCGCGCATGCGTGGCCATGAAGTTGATGTGGTCGGCGGTGACGAACTCGGCCGCCATGACGAGGTCGCCCTCGTTCTCGCGGTCCTCGTCGTCGACGACGACGACCATCTTGCCCTCGGCGATGTCCTCCAGCGCCTCCTCGACGGTGGCGAACTTCGCGGTTTGTGTGCTCACCGATTCACCAGCTTTTCCACATACTTGGCCAGGATGTCGACCTCAAGATTGACAGGCGCGCCGACCGCGGCCGAGCCGAGGTTCGTGCGCTCGAGCGTCTCGGGGATCAGCGACACGTCGAACGAGGTGTCGTCGATGCGCGCCACGGTCAGCGAGACGCCGTCGACGGTGATCGAGCCCTTCTCGACCACGTAGCGCAGCAGCGCGGAATCCGCCGCGACCGTCACGACGCGGGCGAAGCCGTCCTCGCGGACGGCGCTGATCGCCCCGACCCCGTCGACGTGGCCCTGCACGAAGTGACCGCCGAGCCGCGCGTCGGCCGCCAGCGCCAGCTCGAGGTTGACGCGCGACCCGGGCCGCACCTCGGCCAGCGAGGAGCGCCGCAGGGTCTCGTTCATGACGTCGGCGCCGAAGCGGTCGCCGCAGAGGCCGACGGCGGTCAGGCAGACGCCGTTGACGCTGACCGAGTCGCCCTCGGACAGCTTGCGCGCGAGCTCGGACTCGATGGCCAGCCGGACTCCGTCGTTGGTGGAGTGCACCTCGGCGACCGTTCCGAGGTCGGCGACCAGTCCGGTGAACAACCGTCTACCACTCCCGCAGCCGGGCCGACAGCAGGACGTCGCCCGCCACCGGTTCGCACTCGAGCGTCAGCGCGCGCAGCGCGTCGGCGATCGCGTCGACGCCCTCGCCCTCCAGCGGGTCGCGCGCCGAGCGCCCGCCGAGCAGCAGCGGAGCGATGAACAGACGCAGCTCGTCGATCTCGCCGGCGTCGAGGAACGCGCCGGCCAGGTGCGGGCCGCCCTCGAGCAGCACCGAGGTCACCGGCGGGTCGAGCGCGCCGAGCTGGTCGAGCGCTGAGCGCACGCGCGCGGGCTCGTTCTCGCCCGTCGCGACGATTACGTGCGCGCCGGCGTTCTCCAGCGCGTCGGTGTTCGAGCGCCGGGCGGCGCGCGAGACGACGACGACGAGCGGAACCTCGTTGGCCGCCGAGACGAGCTTGGAGTCCAGCGGCAGACGAGCGGTCGCATCGAAGACCACGCGCCGCGGCTGGTGGCGCACGCCGTCGATGCGGGCGGTGAGCTGCGGGTCGTCGGCCAGCGCGGTGCCGATGCCCACGGCGACGGCGTCGCAGGCGGCGCGCCACTCATGGGCGACGAGCCGGCTGTGCTCGGTGGAGATCCACTTCGAGTCGCCCGTCTTGGTGGCGACCTTGCCGTCGAGGCTCATGGCGGACTTGAACAGCACCCACGGCCGGCCCGTGCGGGCGTGCTTGCGGAAAGCCTGGTTCTGCTGGCGCGCCCGGGCGGCGAGCTCGCCGCCGGCCATGTCGACCTGCACGCCGTCGTCACGCAGGATGCCGGGGCCGCGACCGGAAGCCTTTTCGGTGGGGTCGTCGCTGGCGATGACCACGCGGCCGATGCCGGCCTTGACGATCGCCTCGGTGCACGGCGGCTGCTGGCCCTGATGGCAGCACGGCTCCAGGGAGACGTAGAGCGTCGCGCCGCGCAGGTCGACGTCGCCGGCGGCGGCGATCGCGTTGACCTCCGCGTGCGGGGCGCCGTACTCCTCGTGCCAGCCTTCGCCGACGACCCGGCCGTCCTTGACCAGGACCGCACCGACCACCGGGTTGGGGCTCACGCCCCCCACGCCGCGCTCGGCGAGCGCGATGGCCCGCTCGAGGTGCTCGTGATCGGTTTCGGTGCGCTGCATTGAACGCAGGATCTTAGACGGGCCCGCGCCCGCCCCTCCAATGGGTTAGCCACACTTTCCCCCGCTCAGGCGGTACACCTGCATCACCGGGCCGGGACGCGCGTACGCCAGCGGATAGAAGTCGAAGGTCCAGTCGAAGTTGAACTTCACCGGGCCCTTGCCC
>DATBKW010000369.1:0-2227 GCA_036555665.1 Solirubrobacteraceae bacterium
CCCGCCCGCACGATCGCCGCGGAGCCGCGATGAAGCTGCACGGCGCCGAGATCGTCGACACCTTCGCCGAGGCCTTCCCGATGTGGGGGGCCCGCGTGGTCATCACGGCGGCGACGCCGGCGTGGGCGCTGGAGGCGGGGCGCTCGATGACCGGCTTTGCCACCTCCGTGATCGGCTGCAAGTGCGAGGCCGCGATCGAGCGCGCGCTCGACGCGGCGGACACGCCCGACGGCCGGCCGGGCGTCAGCGCGCTGCTCTTCGCCATGGACCGCGAGGGGCTGGGCAAGCGGCTGGTCGAGCGGGTCGGCCAGTGCGTGCTGACGTCCCCGACGAGCGCGTGTTTCAACGGCCTCGACGCCGAGAAGACGGTCGACGTCGGCGGGCAGCTGCGCTTCTTCGGCGACGGCTATCAGGCGAGCAAGGTGCTCGACGGGCGGCGCTACTGGCGGGTGCCCGTGATGGAGGGCGAGTTTCTCGTCGAGGAGCGCTTCGGGGCGGTCGAAGGGGTCGCCGGCGGCAACGTCATCATCCTGGCGCGCGACGTGGAGCCGGCGCTGCGGGCTGCGGAGGCGGCCGCGGAGGCGATGCGCGGTGTCGAAGGCGCGATCATGCCGTTCCCGGGCGGGATCGCGCGCAGCGGCAGCAAGGTCGGCTCGCGCTACAGCGCGCTGCCGGCGTCGACGAACGACGCGCTGTGCCCGGCGTTGCGCGGCCAGGTCGAGAAGAGCGAGGTGCCGCCCGATGTCGGCGCGGTCTTCGAGATCGTCATCGACGGCCTGGGGCTCGAGCCGGTGCGCGAGGCGATGCGCGTCGGGCTGGTCGCGGCCGCCGAGGCGGGCGCCGACTACGTCACGGCGGGCAACTACGGCGGCAACCTCGGCCCGCATCACATCCACCTGCGTGAGCTGGTGCCATGACCCTCCGCGAGCCGCCGCCATGAGCCTCACCCTCACGCTGCGCGAGCAGCCGGCCGTGCCGCTCGAGGCCGAGGTGCTCACTCCCGACCGCCTCGCCGGCGCGAGCCGCGCGGAGATCGAGGCGCTGTCGGTGTGGCACGGCAACGAGGCCACTCGTGTCGGCGAGTTCTTCGCTGTCTCCGGCAATGGCGACGACGTCAGGTTGGAGGGCGACCTGCGCCGCGTGAAGTTCGTCGGCGCCGGCATGACCGCCGGGCGGCTGACGGTCGCGGGCGACGTGGGCATGCACGCCGGTGCCGGGATGCGCGGCGGCGAGCTGCAGGTCGAGGGCGATGCCGGCGACTGGGCGGGCGCCGGCATGGGGGGCGGCACGCTCGTGGTGCACGGGTCGGCGGGGCGGCAGCTCGGGGGCGTCTACGCCGGTGAGCGTGCCGGGATGCGCGGCGGCGAGATCGTCGTCCGCGGCGACGCCGGCGAGCAGGCCGGCGCCGGGCTGCGGCGCGGCCTGATCGCGGTGGCCGGGCGCGTCGGTGAGGCCGCCGGGCTGCGCATGCTGGCGGGGACAATCGTCGCGCTCGGTGGCATCGGCGCGCGGGCGGGCGCCGGCATGCGGCGCGGCTCGATCGTCACGATGGCGCCGGCCACGCTGCTGCCGACCTTCGTGTTCGCGTGCAGCTACCGGCCACCGTTCCTGGCCCTCTACCTGCGCAGGCTGCGCACCCTCGGGCTCGACGTCTCCGAGGAGCAACTCGGCGGGCGCTACGCCCGCTGGAGCGGCGACGGGCTGGAGTTGCGCCGCGGTGAAATCCTGATTCTGGAGGCTGGGACATGGCCCTCTCGCTCAACGACCTCGCGGTTGCGCTCGCGGACCGGCTCGCGGCCGAGACCGACGCGGCCCGCGTCGCGGTCACGACCCTCGCGAACGGGACGCGGCTGATCGACTGCGGGGCGCAGGCGCCGGGCGGCTTCGAGGCCGGGCGGCGCTTCGCCGAGATCTGCATGGGCGGGCTCGGCACGGTCGCCTACGCGCCGCTGGTCCTCGACGGTCGCTGGCTGCCCGGGCTGACGGTGACCACCGATCGCCCGGCGGTGGCATGCCTGGCGGCGCAGTACGCGGGGTGGCGGATCGACCGGGAGGGCTACTTCGCGATGGGCAGCGGCCCCGGGCGCGCCCTGATCCGCGCCGAGGAGCTCTACGACGACCTCGACTGGGACGAGCATGCCGGCGGGGCGGTGCTGTGCCTGGAGACGCGCGAGCCGCCGCCGCCCGCGATCGCCGACTTCGTGGCCGAGCGGGCGGGCGTGCCGGC
>DATBKW010000370.1:0-2924 GCA_036555665.1 Solirubrobacteraceae bacterium
ACACGATCGACGGTAGGGGACCGACATGATTCGCGCCAGGCTCGACGTCCGTGCCAAGCGCGCCTATGACCCCGCCGAGGACGGCGACGGCTATCGCGTCCTGATCGACCACGTGTGGCCCCGCGGCGTCTCGCGCGGGCGCGCGCGCCTTGATGACTGGGCACGAGAGCTGGCACCCGCTACCGCGATGAGCTCGTCGGCCAACGGTCGCGGCACGCCGATCGCCACCCTCCTCGCCCACATCGCCTATGGCGCGATCGTCGGCGGGTTCGCCTCGATGGCCGGCTGAGGGGGAGAAGACTTGCCGGTCGATGGGCCTTGGTGCCCATTGCGGCGGTCTCACGAGGCACGCAAGATCGTTGCATCGTGAGCGCTCGCTCGACCACCGCCATCAGCGCCTCCCCGCGCACCCGATCGGTAAGGGATCACGCGCAGACGTCGCCAACGTTGGAGATGGCATCCCCCCATTCGCACGTTGCAGCGCTCTCGCCCGCAGCGCCGTCGGACGGCCACGCCGGCACGGACAACATCGACCACGGGAGCCGGGCATGAACCGCCTCGAGCATCTGCACGACGCCGGCGTCTCGATCTGGCTGGACACGCTCTCGCGCGAGCTCTTGGACAGCGGCGCCTTCGCGGCGCTGATCGCCGATTGGGCGGTGACGGGGGCGACCTCCAACCCCACCATCTTCGCCAATGCCATCACCGGCTCGGACGCGTACGACGACCAGATCCGCGCCGTGGTCGCCTCCGATGTGCGCGACACGCAGGAGCTGTTCTTCGCGCTCGCGCTCGACGACGTCGGTCACGCGGCCGAGCTGCTGCGCCCGACCTACGACGCCGGCGGCGGAAGCGACGGGTTCGTCTCCTTCGAGTGCACGCCCGATCTCGCCGACGACACCGCGGGCACCATCGAGCAGGCGCTCATGCTGTGGGCGCGTCTGGCGCGGCCCAACGTGATGATCAAGGTCCCCGCGACCGAGGCCGGGATCGAGGCGATCGAGGAGCTCACCGCCGCCGGCGTGAACGTCAACGTCACGCTGCTGTTCTCCGTCGAGCGCTACGAGCAGGTCATCGACGCTTACATCGCGGGCCTCGAGCGACGAGTGTCGCGCGGGCAGCCGATCGACACGATCGCCTCGGTGGCCTCGTTCTTCGTCTCGCGCGTCGACGCGAAGGCCGACGCCCTGCTGACGCCCGACTCGCCGCTGCGCGGCCGCGTGGCGATCGCCAACGCCCACCGCGCCTACGGGCGCTACCGCGAGCGATTCGCCGACGACCGTTGGCGGACGCTGGCCGCGTCGGGCGCCCGCCCCCAACGGCCGCTGTGGGCGAGCACCGGCACCAAGGATCCCGCCTATTCCGACGTCCTCTACGTGCAGGAGCTGATCGCTCCCGGCGTGGTCAACACCATGCCCGAGGCGACGCTGCGGGCGTTCGCCGACCATGGCGACGCCTCCCGCGTCATCGGCGAGAGCACCGCCGCCGCCGAAGAGATTTTGCGCGACGCGGCGCGGGCCGGTGTCGACCTCGCCGCGGTCACCGCGCAGCTCGAACGCGAAGGGGTGCAGGCGTTCTGCGCCTCGTACGAGCAGCTCCTGCGGCGCATCCGGGAGAAGACCGGAGCGATCGCTCTTGCCTGACGTCCAGCTGCGCCACCGCTGACAGTGCGCGCGCATCTCCGGGACGGCCGCCGTTCTGGAGGCGTGCGCAGGCCCCGGTCGGCCAGCGGGGAGGCGAGGGGACCGGGGCCTGTGTGCGCGGCATCGCTCGCGACCGGAGCACCCTGTTGCCCTTGCGGAAGCCGGTCGACCACGTGGAGCGATGTGGGGACATCGTCACTCGGATCGATGCCCGACGAAATGGGGCCAAACACCCATCTGGCCGCCCGCCGGCCGGCACGCCGCGCGGTCACCCTCGCCGCAACTGGTGCCCACGTCGACCCGAGATGGGCTTTTGACCTCATGGGCGTCAGTCGCCGCGACGCCCACCATGTGTCATCAACGAACGACACACGTTCTCGTGACGACCGTTACCGAGAGGGCAGCAATATGGGCTTCGCCGCATGGCTTCTGGTGGGTGTTCTCGCTGCGTGGATCGCGGATGCAATCCCGCCCGACAGCGGGTCAACCCGTGCGCGCACGCTGCTTGTGAGCGTCCTTGGCGCGCTGCTCGGAGGCGCGTTCGCCTCGGTGCTCGGCGTCGGCTCGGCATCGAGCTTCCTCACGGTCGGTGGCTGGCTGGGTGCACTGGGTGGCGCCGCCGTGTTCTTGATGATCGACAGCGTGGTTCTGGCCGCTCACCGTCAGCGGCCTTGCCCGCCGTCCCGCCCGATCGACCAGCGGTGAGGCAGGCACGGCGCGGGCGGGCGGCCCGCCCCAGTGGGGCTTGCCTCGGCAAGAGATACCGATCTCTCGCCATGGTTTGAGGCCCGGCCGTGGCGCAGGATGAGGACATGCTCGGCGTTCTGCCGCAGACCCCCGACCAAGACGGCCGGCCGACCGCGCCCCGGAAGAGGCGCTCGGCCGCCGACGAGCCACTCTCGCGAGCCACGGAGTCGCTCACGCGCAGCGCTGCCCTCGTGCGCCGCGCGGCCGCCGATCTGCCACCGTCGCGCGAGCTTTCGGTCGCGCTCGCCGACGTCGAGGACGCCCTGGGCGACCTCTCACATGGGATGGCGAGGATGGCGTCGGCCATCGACGATCAGGACGTCTCGAGCGGTGGGCTCGCATGGAGGCTGCAGACGCTTCGCCATGCGCTCGCCGCGGCGCGTCACCTGTGCTCACACGCGCGGGCTGTCATTCCTCACTCGGGTGTCGCTCGCTCGAATGGGGCAGTCGACGACGCGAGTCCGGCATGAAGGACCGCGGCCAACGCGGTCGAGGCCTTGGTTGGTTACCAAGGCGAGCTGACCGACAACATGG
>DATBKW010000371.1:0-5311 GCA_036555665.1 Solirubrobacteraceae bacterium
CTGGTCCAAGCACGCGTCGTCCTTCCTTGCCGACGAGCGCGTCAAGACCGCCTCGCCACTCCTGAAGGGCAAGAAGCTCACCGTGCGCTACCGCCCGCTCGGGCTCGTCGGCGTGATCGGGCCGTGGAACTACCCGCTGACGAACTCATTCGGCGACTGCATCCCGGCGCTGGCCGCCGGCAACGCGGTGATCCTCAAGCCGAGCGAGATCACGCCGCTGACCAGCCTGCTGCTGGCCGACGCCCTGCGCGAGTGCGGCATGCCCGCAGGCATCTTCACGGTCGCCACCGGGCGCGGCGACACCGGCGCCGCGCTGATCGACGAGGTCGACCTCATCAACTTCACCGGCTCGACGGCGACTGGGCGCAAGATCATGGAGCGGGCCGCGCGGACGCTGACGCAGGTGTCCCTCGAGCTCGGCGGCAAGGACCCGATGATCGTGCTCGCCGACGCCGACCTCGAGCGCGCCGCCAACCACGCCGTCTACTACTCGATGTTCAACGGCGGCCAGACCTGCGTGAGCATCGAGCGCGTGTACGTCGAGGCCCCCGCCTACGACGAGTTCGTCGCCAAGGTCACCGAGAAGGCCCGCACGCTGCGCAACGACCGCTCGACGACCCCCGGCACGGCCGATGTCGGGTCGATGACCTTCCCGCCGCAGGTCGACATCGTCGAGCGCCACGTGCAGGACGCGCGCGACAAGGGCGCCGAGGTGATCCTCGGCGGCGAACGCGGCCACGACGGGGAGAACGGCAACTGGTACAAGCCGACGGTCCTCGTGGGTGTCGACCACACGATGGACATCATGCGCGCGGAGACGTTCGGCCCGACGCTGCCGATCATGAAGGTGCGCGATGCCGAGGAGGCCATCCGCCTGGCCAACGACTCCGAGTACGGCCTGGGCGCGTCGGTCTTCTCCAAGGACGCGGCGCGCGGCGAGGCGGTCGCGCGGCGCATCGAGGCGGGCGCCGTGTGCGTCAACGATGCGCTCGTCAACTACTCGGCGCTGGAGCTGCCGATGGGCGGCGTCAAGTCCAGCGGCATGGGCCATCGCCACGGCGCGGGCGGGATCCGCAAGTTCGCCCACCAGCAGGCCCTGCTGATCTCACGGCTGCACCCGCGGCGCGACCTGCACATGTATCCCTACAGCGCGAAGATGACCGCGCGGCTGAGCAAGCTCGTGCGCTTTCTGTACGGGCGAGGGAAGCGCGACTAGAGCGGGTGCCGAGCGCGGCCACGTGGCCGCGGCGAGGCGGGTCCCGCTTCCGCGGTCTAGACCGCGCTCGGCGGCTCGGCGCCCCCGAGCCAGGCCAGCACGGCGCGGCGCAGGAACCGCCACTCGTCGCCGATCTTGCGCCCGGGAAGCCGGCCCGATTCGGCCAGCTCGCGCACCGCGTCGGGCTCGGCCTGCAGCAGCTCGGCCACCTCGTCGATGTCGAGCACCTCGGGGGCCTCGGTGGGGATGAAGTCGGCGCGGCCGACGACGACGTCGGCGCCGAGCGGGATCGGAGGCGGCACGGGCCGCTGCCACATGACGTCGGCCTCGTCGAGGTGCTCGGCGACCAGCCGGCGCACCACGTCGCGCTTGGGAATCCGCCGCTCGAAGACGAAGCGATCGAGCTTCTCGGCTTCCTCGCGCGGGAGGCGCACGAAGAGCGCCGTTTCGTCGTCGCGGCGCTTTCTCTGCTTGGCCATAGAGGCGCAGGATATCAACTTGATATCTTGATATCCACGCGGTGTCCAACGGCGTCCGCCTTTTACGTGGCCGTTATCTGGTTAACACTACGTTGGCCGTGTCCATGCGGGTCCTCATCGCCGAAGACGAGCCACGGCTCGCTGAGGCGCTTGCACGCGGTCTACGTCGCAACGGCTTTGCCGTCGACATCGCCCTCGATGGCGATCAGGCCCTCAAGCGCACGTCGGTCGTCGACTACGACGCGGTCGTGCTCGACCGCGACCTGCCCCATGTCCACGGCGACGAGGTGTGCCGCAAGCTGGTGGGCACGGAGCGCCCGCCGCGGATACTCATGCTCACGGCGGCCGCCGACGTGCGCGCGCGCGTGGAGGGCCTGAACCTGGGCGCCGACGACTACCTGACCAAGCCGTTCGCCTTTGCGGAGGTCGTCGCGCGGCTCCACGCGCTGCAGCGCCGCCACTCGGTCCCACAGAAGCCGGTGCTCGAGCGCTCGGGCATCCGCCTCGATCCCGCGCGCCACGAGGTCACGCGCGACGGGCGCGCGGTGACGCTGAGCCCGAAGGAGTTCGGCGTACTGCACGTGCTGCTGCGCGCCGAGGGCACCGTCGTGAGCCCCGAGACGCTGCTCGAGCGCGTGTGGGACGAGCACGTCGATCCGTTCACCAACACGGTCCGGGTGACGGTCATGAACCTGCGTCGCAAGCTCGGCACGCCGGCAGTGATCGAGACGGTCATCGGGACCGGCTACCGTCTCGCGTAGTGCGTCTGCCGCGGCCTTCGATCCGCCTGCGCCTGACGGCGTGGTACGCGACCATCTTCATCGCGATGGGGACGGTCCTGCTGGCCGTCTCCTACGCCGTCGTGCGCCACGAGTTCCGCGACGAGCAGGGCAAGGTCCACGTCGCGGTTGAGGAGTTCGCCCCGGTGCGCTCGGGCGCGCCCGCGTTCCGCCTGAAGATCGCGCCGGGCCTGCCCACCGAGAACACGAGCCAGGTGCGCACGCTGTCGCGCGACGAGCGCGACGCCTACGTCCACGCGCGCAACGCCTACGCGGCGCAGGTCCACGCGGCCAACGACCGCGCGCTGCGCCGTGTGCTGCTGGCCTTCGGCGGCGCGCTGCTGCTCGTCACCTTCGCCTCGGTGGTCGCCGGCTGGATGGTCGCCGGCCGCGCCCTGCGCCCGATCAGCCGCATCACATCGACCGCGCGCTCGATCTCCGACCGCACGCTGGACGCGCGCATCGCACTGGACGGCCCGCGCGACGAGCTGCAAGAGCTGGCCGACACCTTCGACTCGATGCTCGAGCGGCTGGAGGCCGCCTTCGAAAGCCAGCGGCGCTTCGTGGCCAACGCGTCGCACGAGCTGCGCACGCCGCTGGCGATCGTGCGCACCGAGCTCGACGTCACGCTCGACGATCCCGACGCCGACGCTGACGAGCTGCGCGCGATGGCGACCGTTATCCGCGACGCCAACGAGCGGATGGAGCGCCTCATCGCCTCGCTGCTGGCGCTCGCGTCCAGCGAGGGCGGGATGCTGCAGTCGCGCTCGGCCGACCTTGCCGGCATCGTCGCCCCGGCGCTGGAGCGCGAGGCCTTCGGCGACGGCGCCCTGCAGCTCGAGGCGACGCTCATGCCGGCGCCGGTGCTCGGCGATCCGGTCCTGCTCGAGCGCCTGGCCGAGAACCTGATCGAGAACGCGGTCCGCTACAACGCCGCCGTCGGCTGGGTGCGCGTGCGGACGGGGATCGAACGCGGCGAGGCGACGCTGCACGTCGCCAACCCGGGCGCCCGCATCGACCCGGCCGACGTTGAAAGTCTGCTCGAGCCCTTCCGCCGCCTGGAGTCCTCGCGCGCGCGGTCGACCGGCGGTTACGGCCTCGGCCTGGCGGTCGTGCGCGCGGTGGCGCAGGCCCACGGCGGGCGCGTTGCCGTGCTCGCGCGCCGCCAGGGTGGCCTCGAGGTGACGGTGTCGCTGCCGCTCGCTGCGGCCGCCGCGGCGGAGCCCGTCACCACCGCGCCTGCGCGGGCATAGCCGCGCCGTTACACCACTTTTACTCACGCAGGTTTTACGGCTCCTCGGGCAGGGTTTCGAGCGCTCACAGACTCCCTGAGGAGGGATCAGGTGCACACACGACGTGTTCTTCCGGCGGCGGTTGCCGTCGGCCTCGCGCTGGGGGTCGCGGCCTGTGGCAGCGGCTCCGGGTCCAGCACGAGCACCGGTTCCAGCGCGGGCAAGACCGCCGGAACCCCATTCAGCGGCGCGACGCCGGGCGAGGGCAAGAAGGGTGGTCATCTGACCGCGCTTGCCGCCGGCGACGTCGACTACGTCGACCCCGGCCAGACGTACTACGCCTTCGGCTACATGATCCATTACGCGGTGAACCGCGGGCTGTACTCCTACGGCCCCGGTGACAACGAAAAGCCGCGGGCCGACATCGCCACCGGCCCGCCGGAGATCTCGTCCGACCAGAAGACCATCACGGTCCATCTGAAGAAGGGGATCAAGTTCTCCCCGCCGGTCAACCGCGAGATCACCTCGAAGGACATCAAGTACGGCTTCGACCGCGCCTTCAGCACGCACGTGCCGTCGCCATACGCCACGGTCTACTTCTCCGACCTCATCGGCGCGCCGTCGAAGCCGACGTCGACGATCCCGGACATCTCGGGCATCGAGACCCCGGATGACTCGACGATCATCTTCAAGCTCAAGACGCCGAGCGCGGCGCTCGTCTCACAGGCGCTGGCGATGCCGATCTCCACGCCGGTGCCCGAGGAGTACGCCAAGAAGTTCGACGCCAAGACGCCGTCGACGTACGACAACTATGTCGTCTTCACGGGCCCGTACATGTACAAGAACGACAGCTCGGGCAAGCTCGTCGGACGGCAGCCGGGCAAGGTCATCCAGCTGGTCCGCAACCCCAACTGGGACCCCAAGACCGACTACCGGCCCGCCTACCTGGACTCGATCACCATCGAGGAGGGCAACGACGACTCCGTCTCCTCGTCGCGCCGCGTCCTCGGCGGCCAGAGCCTGGTGCAGGGTGACGGCACCACGCCGGCGCCGGTCATCAAGCAGGCGCTGGAGGGCAAGAAGGACCAGATCGCGTTCATCCCGGGCGGCGGCTACCGCTTCATCTCGATGAACTCGACGATCAAGCCGTTCGACAACCCCAACGTGCGGAAGGCCGTCGTCGCGGCCGCCGACCGCAAGGCGCTGCAGCTCACCCGCGGCGGCACCGCGGCCGGCGACCTGGCCACGCACTTCCTGCCGCCCGCCTTCCCCGGCTTCGACGCCGCCGGCGGGATGAAGGGCCCGTCGCTGGACTTCCTGTCAAACCCGAGCGGTGACATGGCGGTGGCAAAGAAGTACATGCTCGCGGCCAAGCAGCAGGACCCGAGCCTGCCGATCGACGCGAACGGCATGTGGACCGACTCGACGCAGCTGCTGATGGTCGCGTCGAACGCCGATCCGGGGAAGAAGACCGCCGAGGTCGCGCAGGCCCAGTTCGAGAAGCTCGGCTTCAAGATCAAGTTCCGGACCGTCCCGCAGGACACGCTCTACACGAAGTTCTGCAACGTGCCGGCGCAGAAGATCGCGATCTGCCCGAACGTCGGG
>DATBKW010000372.1:0-3217 GCA_036555665.1 Solirubrobacteraceae bacterium
CGGCTCTTCGCAGGGGTGCTCCCGCTCGACGACGTCGAGAGCGGGGCGATCGACCTGGCCGGGCGCTTCGCCGAGCTCATCGACCGCCTGCAGACGGCGCTCGACGCGCTGGCGACGCAGCAGCCGATCGACGCCTGGGCGGCCGCGATCGCCGATGCCGCCGATGCGCTCACGAGCGTTGCCGCGCGCGACGCCTGGCAGCGGCTCGAGCTGCAGCGGCTGCTCGACGACGTCGTGACCGACGCCGCGGCAAACCCGACGCCCATCGCGCTGCCCGAGCTGCGCGCGCTGGTCGCCGACCGCCTGCGCGGGCGCCCCACGCGTGCGAACTTCCGCACCGGCCACCTGACGATCTGCACCTTGGTGCCGATGCGCTCGGTGCCCCACCGTGTCGTCTGCCTGCTCGGCCTCGACGACGAGGCGTTCCCGCGCAAGGGCGCGCGCGACGGCGACGACCTCATCCTCGACGACCCTCACGTCGGCGACCGCGACGGGCGCCTCGAGGACCGCCAGATGCTGCTCGACGCGCTGCTCGCCGCCAAGGACCGCCTGATCATCACCTACACGGGCAACGACGAGCGCACCAACGCGCACCGGCCGCCGGCGGTCCCCGTCGGCGAGCTGCTCGACGTCATCGAGGCGACCGTCGATGGGCCTTCGGTCGTCGTGCGCCATCCGCTGCAGCCCTTCGACCCGAAGAACTTCCGGCGCGGGGCGCTGGTGCGCGATCGCCACTGGGGCTTCGACGCCGTCACGCTCGGCGGCGCCGAGGCACTGACCGGGCCTCGCCGGGCGCCCGCGCCGTTCCTCGCCGGCCCCCTGCCGCGCGCCGACGCGAGCCTGATCGACATCGAGGACCTCGTGCGCTTCGCGCAGCACCCGGTGCGCGCGTTCCTGCGCCGGCGGCTGGGGATCAGCGTGCGCGACTTCGCCGAGGAGGTAGAGGACGACCTGCCGGTCGAGTTCGACGGGCTTGAGAAATGGGAGGTCGGGCAGCGGCTGGTCGACGCCATGCTCGCGGGCACCGACGGCCGGACCGCCACGCTGGCCGAGATCGCCCGCGGCACGCTGCCGCCCGGGATCCTCGGCCGGCCCGTGATCGAGGAGGTCTTCCCGATCGCCAAGGACATCGTGGCCGCGGCGCTGGCCGTCGACGCCTCGCCTCCGGATTCGATCGACGTCCGTCTCGCGCTGCCCGATGGGCGGCTGCTGGGCGGCACCGTCCCCGGCGTGAGCGGCGACGTCCTGCGCGCGGTCACCTATTCGAAGCTCGGCGCGCGCCACCGCCTCGCCGCCTGGGTGCGGCTGCTCGCCTTGACGGCCGCGCGCCCGGACCGCGAGTTCGCGGCCGCCACGGTCGGGCGCGCAAGCGGCGACGCGTCCGTGACCATCGCGCGGATCGCGCCGCTCGACCGCGACGCGGCGCTCGAACACCTCGCGGGGATCCTCGACCTCTACGACCGCGGGATGCGCGAGCCCCTGCCGCTGTACTGCGCGACGTCGGCCGCCTACGCGCAGGCCGTCGGTGGCGACCCGGTCGCGGCGGCGCGCCGGGAGTGGTCGGAGTCGCGCTTCAGTCCGGAGAGCGACGAAGCCGAGCACCAGCTCGTGCTCGGCGGCGTGCGCTCGCTCGACGACCTGCTGGCCGAGCCGCCGAGCCCCGGCGAGGACTGGGAGATCACGGAGCCGACCCGCCTCGGCCGGCTCGCCGTACGGCTGTGGAGCGGGCTGCTCGCCCACGAGGAGCTGGTCAGCCGGTGACCGACCAGTTCGACCTCACCGGGCCGCTCCCCACCGGCGTCACCGTCCTCGAGGCCAGCGCCGGCACGGGCAAGACGTACACGATCGCCGGGCTGGCGGCGCGGTACGTCTGCGAGGGCATCCCGCTCGAGCAGCTCCTGCTCGTGACCTTCACGCGGATGGCCACCGGTGAGCTGCGCGAACGCGTCCGCGAGCGCCTGGTCAGCGCCGAGCGCTTCCTGGAGGGCACCGGGCGGTCGGACCCTGTGAACGAGCTCCTGGCCACCGGAACGCCTGACGAGGTGGCCGTCCGCCGCGACCGCCTCTCGCGCGCGCTCGCGGACTTCGACGCGGCGACGATTTCCACCACGCACGGCTTCTGCCAGGAGGTCCTCGGCGGGCTGGGCATCGCCGGCGACCTCGAGCCCGACACGGTCTTCGTCGAGGACCTCGGTGACCTCGTCGACGAGGTCGTCGACGACCTCTACGTGCGCAGGTTCCACGGCCACGACGGCAGGCCGCCGTTCGAGCGTTGGCAGGCGGGTCAGATTGCTCGCGCCGCGATCGGCAACCCCGATGCGCCGATCGCGCCGGCGGTCGGCGAGGTCCCGGAGATGCGCCGCGCGCTGGCCGAGGCCGTGCGCAAGGAGCTCGAGCTGCGCAAGCGGCGCCTCGCCGTGATGACCTTCGACGACCTCCTCACCCGCCTCGACGACGCGCTCGCCGACGATGCCGTCGCCGCCCGGCTGCGCGATCGCTACCGCGTCGTGCTGGTCGACGAGTTCCAGGACACCGACCCCGTCCAGTGGAACATCGTGCGCCGCGCCTTCGCCGTCGAGGGCGTGACGCTCGTCCTCATCGGCGATCCGAAGCAGGCCATCTACGCGTTCCGCGGCGCCGACGTCTACGCCTACCTCGAGGCCGCGCGCTCGGCGGCGGCGCGCCCGACGCTGGAGGTCAATCGGCGCAGCGACCAGCCCCTGATCGACGCCTACGACGCGCTGTTCGGCGGTCTCAAGCTCGGCCATCCGGACATCGCGTACCGCCACGTCCGCGCCGCTGAGGACCACCGGGTCTCGCGGTTGACCGATGCGCCGCAGGGAGCGCCGCTGCGCATCCGGGTCGTGCACCGCGACGACGTCCGGCTGACGCAGGGCGGCTACGCGACGGCTCCTTCGGCCCGCGAGCACATCGCCAAGGACGTCGCGGCCGATCTCGTCGCGCTGCTGTCGTCGGGGGCGCGGGTCGACGGCGAGCCGGTGGAGCCCCGGCACGTCGCCGTGCTGGTGCCGACCAACCGCAACGCCGCGCTGGTCCGCGACGCGCTCGACCAGGCCCGCATCCCCGCGGTCATCAACGGGGCCGGGAGCGTGTTCGCCACGGCGCCGGCGCGCGACTGGCTGCGCCTGCTCGAGGCGCTTGAGCGCCCCGCGTCGGTGAGCCGCGCGCGCTCGGCCGCCTTGACGTCGTTCGTCGG
>DATBKW010000373.1:0-67420 GCA_036555665.1 Solirubrobacteraceae bacterium
GACGAGAGCGAGGGCGAGCTTGCGCATGCCAGTCAACGAACGCGGGCGATCACTCCGAGTTGCGGTGCTAGCTTGCATGCCGATGGGTCAGGGTAACCGGCGCGCCAGCGACGTGTTCGTCGAGTGCCTCGAGGCCGAGGGGGTCAAGTACGTCTTCGGCATCCCGGGAGAGGAGACCCTCGACCTCAATCAGTCGCTCGCCAACTCCTCGGTCTCCTTCATTCCTGTTCGACACGAGCAGGGCGGGGCCTACATGGCCGACATGTACGGGCGCCTCACCGGCCGCGCCGGCGTCTGCCTCGGCACGCTCGGTCCGGGCGCGATGAATCTCGTCACGGCCATCGGCGACGCCTTCCTGGACCGAGCGCCGCTCGTCGCCCTCACCGGGCAGGCCGACCTCGAGCGGATGCACAAGGAGTCCCATCAGTTCATCGACCTCGTCGAGCTCTTCCGCCCGATCACGAAGTGGAACGCGCGGGTCACGAGCCCCGAGATCATCCCGGAGGTCGTTCGCAAGGCGTTCAAGGTCGCAGAGTCCGAAAAGCCCGGCGCCACTCACCTCGAACTGCCCGAGGACGTCATGGCCGCCGCCGTGGACGCCTCGCCGTTGCCTCGCCGCCGCCCGGTCAAGCCCGAGCCCTCCGCGCGCGAGCTGCTCAAAGCCGCCGACCTCATCCGCAACGCGATCAACCCGATCGCTCTGGCGGGCAACGGCGTCGTCCGCGCGCGTGGGGCGCCGGCCCTGCGCGAGTTCTGCCGCGCGACCGGCATCGCCGTCGCCGAGACGTTCATGGGCAAGGGGCTGATCGACGACGACGACCCCAAGGCGCTGGGGACCGTCGGCCTGCACTCGCGCGACTACGCGATGGCCGGCTTCGAAGACGCCGACGTGGTCCTCGCCATCGGCTACGACCTCGTTGAGCACGCGCCGTCGCACTGGAACCCGCGGCGCGACAAGACGATCGTCGTCATCGACTCGGAGGCCGCCGAGATCGACGAGTACTTCACGCCCGAGGTCGAGCTGATCGGCGACATCTACCACGTGCTCACCCGGCTGGCCGAGGAGTGCCGCGACGTCCCGCACTCCGGTGGCTCGCAGCGACTGCGCGACGTGGTGCGCGGGCGCTTCCAGTCCGCGCGCGACGACGCCGACTTTCCCATGCAGCCCCCGCGGGCGCTGTGGGAGCTCAGGCATGCGCTCGGGCGCGAGGACATCCTCATCTCGGACGTTGGGCTCCACAAGTTGTGGATCGGCCGCATGTTCCCCGCGCATGAGCCAAACACCGTCCTGATTGCAAACGGCCTTGCAGGCATGGGGTTCGCGGTCCCGTGCGCGGTCGCCGCCAAGCTCGTGCACCCCGGCCGCAAGGTCGTGACCGTCAACGGCGACGGCGGCTTTCTCATGAACGCCCAGGAGCTCGAGACGGCGGTGCGCCTGAAGACGCCGTTCGTCAACGTCGTCTGGGAGAACCGCCAGTACGGCTCGATCGTCTGGAAGCAGGACAACAAGTTCGGCGAGCACTTCGGCGTCGACGTCACCAATCCCGACTTCGTCAAGCTCGCCGAGGCGTTCGGGATGCCGGCCTGGCGCTGCGACGCCGTCGAGGACTTCGGTCGCCATCTGCGCCACGCGCTGGAGCTCGACCTTCCGTCGCTGATCGTGGTGCCGATCGACTACTCGATCGACGTGGCGATGAGCGAGCTGGGCGCCGAGACGGTGACCGGGTGACGTGACTCCGGAGGAGCTCGCCCACCTGCGCCGCGCCCGCGACCTGATGGACCGCGGCTACGCCAAGCCGCTCGACGTGCCCGCGATGGCCCGCGCCGCGCACGCGTCGCCGTCGCACTTCGCGCGCCAGTTCCGGCTGGCCTTCGGCGAGACGCCGTACGCGTACCTGATGACGCGCCGCATCGAGCGCGCCAAGGCGCTGCTGCGCGGCAGCAGCCTGTCGATCACCGAGGTCTCGCTTGCCGTCGGCTGCCAGAGCCTCGGCACCGTCAGCACGCGCTTTCGCGAGATCGTCGGAATGACGCCGCGCGCGTACCGCGCGAGCGCGCGCGACGTTCCCGGCGTCCCGCCGTGCGGGGCGATGATGCTCACGCGACCGAGCAGAAATCGAGAAGAAGGCGCGGTGGCCGCGGACTAACGTCGCGGCCATGGACCTCCAGCTCTCCCACACCTTCGTCTACGTCCTCGATCAGGACGAGGCGCTGGACTTCTACACGCGCGTGCTCGGCATGGAGACGCGCACCGATGCGCCGATGGAGCACATGCGCTGGCTGACCGTCGGGCCGCCCGGCCAGCCCGAGATCGAGATCAACCTGTTCGCCCCTGGGCCGCCGATGCCACCCGACGACGCCGAGGCCGTGCGCCGCCTGCTGGCCAAGGGCTCGCTCGGCACGCTCATCTTTCGTACCGACGACTGCCGCGCCGCCTTCGACCGCGTGCGCGACGCCGGCACCGACGTCCTGCAGGAGCCGATCGAGCAGGACTACGGCGTGCTCGACTGCGCCTTCCGCGACCCCTCGGGGAACCACATCCGCATCAGTCAGGAGCTCGCGCGGGCCGGGTAGGCTCGGTGCATGAGCACGGCAACGGCAGAGCAGACGATCCTCGATGCGGTCAAGCCGCAGCTCTACATCGGGGGCGAGTGGCGCGACGGCGCCGAGGGCAACACCATCGAGGTCGAGGACCCCGCCACCGGCGAGACGCTGATCGAGGTCGCCGACGCCACCGTCGACGACGCCAAGGCCGCGCTCGCCGCCGCCCACGAGACCTTCGCGACGTGGCGCGATCATCCGCCGCGCGAGCGCGGCGACATCCTGCGCCGCGCCTTCGACGTGATCATGGAGCGCGCCGACGATCTGGCGCTGCTGATGACGCTCGAGATGGGCAAGCCGGTCGCCGAGTCGAAGGCCGAGATCGCCTACGCGGCCAACTTCTTTCGCTGGTACTCCGAGGAGGCGGTGCGGATCGACGGCCGCTACACGGTCAACGAGACCGGCAAGGGCCGCGTCCTGACGCTCAAGCAGCCGGTCGGCCCGTGCGTCTTCATCACGCCATGGAACTTCCCCCTGGCGATGGGCACGCGCAAGATCGGCCCGGCGATCGCGGCCGGCTGCACGATGGTCGTCAAGCCGGCCAAGCAGACGCCGCTGTCGATGCTCATGCTCGCCCAGATCCTCGAGGAGGTCGGGCTGCCCGGCGGCGTGCTCAACGTCATCACCGCGCGCTCCTCGGGCGCGACGATGGAGCCGCTGATCAAGGACCCGCGCACGCGCAAGCTGTCGTTCACCGGCTCCACCGAGGTCGGGCGCACGCTGATCGCGCAGTCGGCCGACCAGATCCTGCGCGTCTCGATGGAGCTCGGCGGCAACGCGCCGTTCCTGGTCTTCGACGACGCCGACGTCGACGCCGCGGTCGAGGGCGCGCTCATCGCCAAGATGCGCAACGGGGGCGAGGCGTGCACATCGGCCAACCGCTTCCACGTCGCCGGCGCGGTCGCCGACGAGTTCGCCGAGAAGCTCGCGGCGAAGATCGGGGAGATGAAGGTGGGCCGCGGAACCGAGCCCGACGTCAAGGTCGGCCCGCTGATCGACGACGACCAGCGCGGCAAGGTCGCCGACCTCGTCGACGACGCGCGCAAGCGCGGCGCGAAGGTCCTCGTCGGCGGCGCACGGGTCGACGGCGCCGGCTACTTCTACGAGCCGACCGTGCTCAGCGACGTCCCCGACGACGCGCGCCTGCTCGACGAGGAGATCTTCGGGCCCGTCGCACCGGTGCGGGCCTTCGGCTCCGACGACGAGGCGATCGCGGCGGCCAACCAGACCGAGTACGGCCTGGTCGCCTACGTCTACACGCAGGACATCAACCGTGCCTTCAAGGTCATCGAGGGCCTGGACACCGGGATGATCGGCCTCAACCAGGGCATGGTGTCGAACGCCGGCGCGCCGTTCGGCGGCGTCAAGGCGTCGGGCTACGGCCGCGAGGGCGGGCCCGAGGGCATCCAGGAGTACCTGGAGACGAAGTACGTCGCGCTGAACGTCCCGTAGGTCGGATGCCCCGGTACGTCGACCTCTCGGCGCCGATCGCCGCCTCACCGGCCGAGGCGCCCGACCTCCTGCGCACGGAGATCGAGTTCGTCGACCACGCGCAGGGCGCCAAGGACATCGAGACGCTGCTCGGCGTGCCGGCCGATCTGCTCCGCGATCGCGAGGGCTGGGCCGTCGAGACGTTCCTGCGCTTCGGCACCCACAACTCCACGCACGTCGACGCACCGTGGCACTACAACTCGAGGATCTGCGAGGACCGCGCGCAGACGATCGACGAACTGCCGCTCGAGTGGTTCCACGCGCCTGGGGTCGTGCTCGACTTCACGTCTCGCGAGGACGGCGACGCGATCGACACCGCCGACGTGCAGGACGAGCTCGAGCGCATCGGGCACGCGCTCGCGCCGCTCGAGATCGTGCTCGTGCGCACCGGCCGCGACGCCTTCTACGCCGAGCCCGACTACATGATCCGCGGCCCCGGCGTCACGGCCGCGGCCACGCGCTGGCTCTTCGAGCAGGGCGTGCGCGTCATGGGCATCGACGCGTGGGGCTGGGACCGGCCGCTTCACCTGCAGGCCGCGGAGGCCAAGGAGCGCGGCGAGCGCGGCATCTTCTGGGCCGCCCACCAGGTCGACCTGCCCTACTCGCAGATCGAGCGCCTCTTCAACCTCGGCGCGCTTCCGAGCACCGGCTTCGTCGTCTGCTGCTTCCCGCTGCGCATCGTCGGCGCGAGCGCCGCGCCCGCGCGCGTCGTCGGGATTGTCGACGACTGAGCCGCGCTATGGTCCGTTGCCGCGCAACCTGCGCGCTCCAGCCGCCGTTAGCAGTGTTGTGAGGAGTCCGTCCATGCGCACCGGGCAGGGCCGCGCCGCCGCGAGCCTCGGCGGCCGATGACGCGCGCGCGCTGGGCAATCCTGGCCGCCTGCTTGGCGGTGGCGATGGGCGTCCTTGCCGTTGCGGGCGCGATCGGCCAGCAGGCTCGCGACGCAGGCATGCTGCCGCCGGCGACCGCCGCCGCCGGCGAGCAACCGCTCAACGGCCCGTGGATCATTCGCGGCGATCGCGCCGGGCGCGGCAGGGCGCTCGGCTGGCCGAGCGGACACTTCAGCGGGCGCACGGTGACCGTCCCCTACTCGCCCAACGCGCGCCACGTCCGCGGCGCCGCCGGGACGCGCTCGTTCGAGGGGTCGGTGGCCTGGTATCGCACGACGATCAACGTCGCCCACGACGGCGACTACGCCGTTCGCTTCGACTCGGTCAACCACATCGCCACCGTGTGGATCGACGGGCGCCAGATCACCCATCACACCGGCACCTACCTGCCGTTCGAGGCGCGCGCGCACCTGACCGCGGGCGCGCACGTGCTCGTCGTGCGGGCCGACTGGCGCAACCCGGCGGCGATGAAGGCCGACGCGTGGCACCGCACGTGGTTCAACTTCGGCGGCATCAATCGCGCGGTTACGATCCGCCCGCTGGGGCCCAGCGAGCTCGATTCGCCCTCGATCGTCACGCGGCTGGACGGCACGACGGCCGTCGTCGACGTCACCGTGCGCGTCACCAACCGCAGCGGGCCGCGGACGCTGCAGGTGCGCGGCGCGCTCGCCGGCAGCACGCTGCGCTTCGACGCGGAGCACATGGGCCGCGGCGCCGAGCGCGTCGTGCGTGCGCAGGCGCGGATCAAGAACCCCGACCTGTGGGAGCCCGGCCACCCGGCGCTGAAGTTGCTGCGCCTGGTGGTCCCGGGCGAGTCGGCGCTGAACGCGCGCGTCGGGCTGCGCGAGCTGCGCTGGTCCGGAGGGCGGCTGCTGCTCAACGGCCAGCCGCTGCGCCTGCACGGCGCGTCGCTGCAGGAGGACGCGCCGGGCCGCGGCGATGCGCTGCTCCCTGCCGACATGGACGCGATCGTCGCCCGCCTGAAGGCGATCGGCGCCAACGCCACGCGCAGCCAGCACCCGCTCAGCGATGCGCTGCTCGACCGCCTCGACGCCGCGGGAATCCTCGTCTGGCAGGGGGTCGGCCCGGTCGACGCGCCCGGCGCGTGGACGTCGCGGACACCCGCGCAGCAGCAGCGCGCCATCCGCCGCGTGCGCCTCAACATCATCGAGGCGCGCATCCATCCGAGCATCGTCGCCTGGAACCTCGCCAACGAGGTCGCCGGCAACGGGCACTACGGCGGCCAGCCCGAGTACGTCGACGCCGCTGCCCAGCTCGTCCATCGGCTCGATCCGGGCCGGCCCGCGGCGATCGACGTCTGGGGCACGCACATGCCGGACATCGCGGGGCCGATGTACCGCCACATCGACGCGGTCGGTGCGACGAATTACGAGGGCTGGTACGACGACACCTACGCCACTCCGGACGTCATCCGCGCGCGCATCGGCCAGTGGCTGGCCCAGCTCCACGCGACGTTCCCCGGCAAGGTCCTCATCGTCAGCGAGTTCGGTGCCGAGGCCAACCGCCTCAACCCGCCCGGCGCCCCGGGCTCGGACGGTTTCCAGGCCAACCTGCTGACCGAGCACATTGGCGTCTACGACGCCACGCCGTGGCTATCCGGATCGCTGATCTGGAACCTGCAGGACTTCGCGCTCGCGCCGTCGTTCGCCGGCGGCTCGATCCGCCACGAGGTGCCGAACATCCGTCTCGTGCGCGGCATCAACCAGAAGGGGCTGTTCACCTACGACGGCCGGCCGAAGCCGTCCGTTGCGGCCGTGCGCCAGGCCTTCGCCGACAGTTAGGTCTGGTTGCCCGCCGCGATCTTGCGCAGATCGATGATGCGGTCGTAGAGCTTGGCGTCGACACCCTCCTCGAGCGCGACCTCGCGCAAGGGGCGGCCGGTCTTCGAGGCCTTCTGCACGATCGTCGTGCCAGTGTCGTAGCCGATGTGCTCGTTGAGGGCGGTGGCCGCCGCCAGCGTCGCCTCCGCCGAGCGCTTCGTGCCCTCCTTGTTGGCCTCGATGCCGTCGACGCACTTCTCGGTGAAGGCGACCGACGCGGTCGAGAGGAGATGGATCGACTGCAGCAGGTTGCGCGCCATGAGCGGGATACGCACGTTGAGCTCGAGCTGGCCCTGCATGCCGCCGACGGTGATCGCGGTGTCGTTGCCGATGACCTGCGCGCACACCTGCAGCATGACCTCGCACATGACCGGGTTGACCTTGCCGGGCATGATCGACGAGCCCTTCTGCAGCTCGGGCAGGAAGATCTCGGCGATGCCGGCGCGCGGGCCGGAGCCCATGAGCGCGATGTCCTGGGCGATCTTGGTCAGCGACACCGCGAGGACCTTCAGCGCGCCGGACAGCTCGACGAGGGCGTCGCGCGAAGCGTTGCCCTCCATCGGATCGGCGGGGGCCGCGATCTTGAGCTTGGTCTGCTTGGTGAGGTCGCGCCGGACCTGCTCGGCGAACTTCGGATGCGTGTTGAGCCCGGTGCCGGTGGCGGTGCCGCCGAGCGGGATCTGGCGGACGTGCCCGAGCGCGGCGGTCACGCGCTCCTGGCCGAGGCGGATCTGCGCGGCGTAGCCGCCGAACTCCTGGCCGAGCGTGACCGGGACGGCGTCCATGAGGTGCGTGCGCCCGGACTTGACGATGTTGTCGAAGCGCTTGGCCTTGCGCGACAGCGCGCGCTCGAGCGCCTTGAGCGCGGGCAGCAGGTCGTTGGTCGCGCGGTCCAGCGCGGCGAGGTGGACGGCGCTGGGGAAGACGTCGTTGGACGACTGGCCCATGTTGACGTGGTCGTTGGGGTGCACACCGTTGCCGGCCAGCGCCGCGATGACCTCGTTGGCGTTCGTGTTCGTCGACGTGCCCGAGCCGGTCTGGAAGACGTCGATCGGGAACTGGGCGTCATACGTGCCGGCGGTGACCTCGTCGGCCGCGGTGGTGATCGCCTCTGCGAGTTTCGGATCGAGCTTGCCGAGCGCGGCGTTGGCGCGCGCCGACGCGCCCTTGATGCGCCCGAGCCAGTGGATGACCGAGGCGGGAACGGTCTCGCCGGAGATGGGGAAGTTCTCGACAGCCTTCTTCGTCTCGCCGCCGTAAAGCGTCTTTCGCGGTGCCATGTCCGGCACCCTAGCCGCAGAACGCTGCCAACTCGCGCGCGACTCCCACCGGGTCGTCGTAGGCCATGAGGAAGCCCGTGCCGGGCAGCACCCGCAGCTGCGCGTCGGGCAGCAGGTCGAGCGCCTCCTCGGCGGCCTGCAGCGGATGGCGGCGGTCTTCGTCGGCCCACAGCAGCAGCACCGGCAGGTCCAGCCGCGGGTAGAGGTCGAGCAGCTCGCGCCGCGGCCCGCGGGGCCAGCGCTTGGCCAGCCGCGCCCACGAGCGCGCGAGGTTGGCGTTGCCGCCGATGTCGGCCATCGCGTGGCGCACGAGGTCGCGGGCGGCGGGCTCGGCGCTCACCGACAGCTTCACGCCGCGTTTGGGGCGGAAGGCCGCACGGGCGACGTGCGTCATCACGCGGTCCAGGCCGGGCACCGCGCCGAGCCGGGCCGCCGCGCGCCACGGCTCCCGCGGGGCAGGGCGGTGCAGGGGGTTGGGCATCAACACGAGGCTGCCGGGCTCGAGCAGCCCGAGCTCGAGCGCCCGCAGGAGGATCTCGGCGCCGAGCTCGTGGCCGCCGACCAGCGGTCGCGGGCCGGCGGTCTCGACGCAGAAGGCGGCGATCACCTCGGCCAGCCAATCGAGCGTGTAGGGGTGGCGCGGGCGGTCCTCGGAGTCGCCGTGCAGGGGCAGGTCGGGGAGGATCAGTCGGTAGCGGTGGTCGAGGTACTCAACCGCCGGCTCGAACTCGCGGTAGCTCAGCAGCGCCGAGTGCAGGAGGACGAGGCCCGGGCCGGTGCCCGCCTCGCGGTAGGCCACGCGCGCGCCGTCGGTGTGGTGGTAGAGGCGCAGCTTCACCCGCGCGCCTCCCCGGCGCGCACGCCGCGCGCCACCGCGGCGACGACGCGCGGGCCGCCGGCATCGAGGAAGGCCGCGGCGCGTTCGATGCGCCGCTGCAGCTCGGCGTGGATGCCGGCGGTCCGGGCCGCACCGCGGCGCGTGGCGCCCACCAGATAGCCCAAACGCAGCGCGGCGGTAGCGTCGCCGCCCTTGGCTGCGTCGGAGAGGTGGTCGGCCGCCCGGGTGAGGACGAGCCCGGCGCTCTGCAGGTCGGCATCGCTGCGCGCGTTGGCCACGCACTCGGACAGGCGCGTGCCCGTCGGCAGCGTCACGGTGGCGGGCGCCCGCGCGAGCGCGCGCTCGATCGCGCCCGGAGAGCTCAGGCACGCGTCGTCGAGCGGCTCGCCGCCGCCGCCGCACGCCGCGAGCAGCACGGCGGCGGACAGCGCGAGGACCCGGACCATGTCCGGATCGTAGAGTGGCCCGGGTGGTCCGCTCCTCCTACGACCGGGAGATCCTGGGTCTCGCGGTGCCGGCGCTCGGTGCGCTCGCCGCCGAGCCGCTGTACCTGCTCGTCGACACCGCGATCGTCGGTCATCTGGGGACACCGCAGCTCGCCGCGCTCGCGCTCGCATCGACGGTGCTGGCGAGCCTGATCGCGCTGTGCATCTTCCTCACCTACGGGACGACGGCGCGCGTGACGCGGCTGCACGGCGCGGGCCAGGACGCCGAAGCGGCCGCCCTCGGCCCGCAGGCGCTGTGGCTCGCGCTGACCGTCGGCGTGATCGTCGCGGGAGCCGTGGCCGCGCTGGCCGACCCGCTCGTGCATGCGCTCGGCGGTCAGGGCGACGTCGCGGACATGGCCGTCAGCTACCTGCGCATCGCTTCGCTCGGCGTCCCGATGGCGCTCATCGCGCTGGCGGGGCAGGGCTGGCTGCGCGGCATGGGCGACCTGCGCACGCCGCTGATCATCGTCGTGGTGGCCAACGCCGCCAACGTCGTGCTCGAGCTGTTGTTCGTCTACGGCTTCGACTGGGGGCTCGACGGCTCGGCCTGGGGGACGGTCCTCGCGCAGCTCGGGATGGGCGTGGCGTTCGCGGTCGTGCTCCTGCAGGTGTTCGCGGCGCCGGATCCCGGCCGCATCCGCTCGCTGGTCTCGATCGGCGCCCAGCTCGTGGTGCGGACCGCGGCGCTGCTCGGCTGCTTCGTGCTCGCCACCGCCGTCTGTGCGCGTATCGGCGCGGCGACGCTCGGCGCGCACCAGATCGCCTTTCAGCTCTACGGCTTCCTGGCCCTGCTGCTCGACGCGATCGCCATCGCCGGGCAGGTGATCGTCGGGCGCGCGCTCGGCGCCGGTGACGCCGACGACGCCGTGGCCGCGGCGCGGCGGATGATCGAACTGTCGCTCTTCGCCGGCCTGATCATCGGCGGCGTCTTCCTCGCGTTGACGAACGTAGTGCCGCGGGCGTTCACCGACGATCCGCAGGTGATCGACCAGGCGCACGACCTATGGCCGCTGTTCTGTGTGATGTGGCCGGTGGCCGCGGTCGCCTTCGCGCTCGACGGGATCCTCATCGGCGCCGGTGACACGGCGTACATGGCGGGTGCGATGGTCGTCTCGTTCGTCGTCTTCGCGCCGATCGTGCTCGCCGCCAATACCGTTGCCGTCGTCTGGGTGGCCATCGACGTGCTCATGCTCGTGCGCGTGGCGACGCTCGGCGCGCGCTTCGCGCGGCGGCGGTGGGTGCTGGTCGGCGCGCACGCGTAGATCGGCAGTATCGGCCCGCCAAACCTGCGCAAAGCCGCAGCGCCGGTCGCGCGGGCGCCGCCGGATGCCGTACTTGGCGCCATGAGCACCACCGCTCGTCCGGATGCGCGGCTGGGGCTGACCGCGTCACAGGCCGCGCGCCACCTCGGGGTCTCGATCTCGACGCTGCGGCGCTGGTCGGACGCCGGCCACCTGCAGGCCTACCGGACGCCCGGCCGTCAGCGCCGCTTCAGCGTCGAGCAGCTCGACGCCTTCCTCGACTCACTGCGCCCGCGCGGCGGCTGACCAGCCGGCGCGGCTCACGACGACGGCGCGATCGCCTCGTTCATGCGGCGCTCGATGTCGAGCTCGCGGTCGAAGTCGGCCTCGTCGGCGTGGCGGTACTCGGTGCCGCGTCCGGCGAGCAGATCGGCGAGCGCCTCGACGTACGTCGCGTCGAGCTGCGAGCCGGCGACGCGCCGAAGCTCGTTGAGGGCCTCGAACGAGTTCATCGGCGTCCGATACGTGTCCGGGGCGGTCAGGGTGTCGTAGACCTCGGCCACCGCGACGACGCGAGCGATCGCGGGGATCTCGTCGCCGTGCAGCCGCTGGGGGTAGCCGCGGCCGTCGATGCGCTCGTGATGGGCGCGCACGATCTCGGCGACCGGGCCGTAGACGCCGATGTCGCGCAGCAGTTCCGCGCCGATGTCCGGGTGGCGCCGGATGCCGCGCCAGTCGGCCTCCGCCAGGCGCCCGCCGCGCTCCATGACGCGGTCCGAGAGCGCGAACTTGCCGATGTCGTGCAGGAGGCCGGCGGTATGGGCGAGCTCCTGGTCGCGCTTGGACATGCCGCAGTGCTTGGCGATGTCGCGCGAGAACGCTGCGACCGCCGCGCAATGGCGCGCCGCGCGCGAGTCGCGCTCGTCGAGGGTGCGGATGAGTCCCGAGAGGACGCCCCAGGAGAGGTTCGCGTACTGCCGCGTGCGCTCGCGCGCGACGATGACGAGGCGCGCCATGTAGGAGAACGCGATCACGTTGAGCAGCACGAAGACGAGCGCCAGCAGTCCCAGCTGGTCGTAGATGCCGGCGATGACCGCGACCAGTCCGACGTTGAGCAGGACGGCTGGGAACGTCGCCAGCGCGCCGCGGATCGTCCCCAGGACCGACTTGCCGTCGAGGAGGGCGAACGCCGTCGACGCGAACAGCAGGTTCACCGCCATCGTTCCCGTCGCCACGAGCGCGAGCACGGCGATGAACTCGAAGCTGTCGCTGGGTGGATCGATCGCCTCGAAGAGGAACGCCGCCAGCATCACCGGCGTCGCCGAGCCCGCGATGTTGATCAGCAGCGCCTGCCAGCGGTAGCGGTCGACGATCCACACGCCGACGTAGGAGATCGTGGGCACCCAGAAGGCGGCGACGGGGCCCAGGAAGGCCACAGCGAGCATTGCCGCAAGGAAGGCCGCCGACAGCGTCAGGGTGGGCGCGTGCCGGGCCGCGATAAGCTCAGCGACCAGGGCGCATACCGCCAGGACGACTGCTAAAGGCTTGACTAGCGGCGACCAGGACGACATCGTCAGCCCTACGACCCCGACGCAAACGACGACGACCGCAAGCGTCATCGCGAGCACGGGACGCCCCCGAGGCTGGGCCTCCGTCATGCGCAGAAATTACAACGTCTGCGAGAGGTCCAGACGTGGTTGGAAAGAGAGCTGCCTAGCGGCCGCCGTAAAACATCACAAGTGCTCCCCTCGTTTGGGGGTTTGCCGGATCGGACGTGGCGGAACATACACACGTCCAGATGGCATTGCACGGATTTCTCCGCGAAACCCGTGCAAGATCTGTGTGCGCGGAGACAGATCTCTGTAAGACTGGTGCAGTGCGAGGGCTGTGCGCACGCTGAAGACCTCCGAGGCTGCCGCGGTGCTCAACGTGAGCCCGAATACGCTCCGCGCGTGGGAGCGCCGTTTCGGCTACCCCAAGCCGCAGCGGACCGCCGGCAAGCATCGGCTCTACACACACGGCGAGGTCGCCGCTCTGCGCGACGCCCTGCAGGAAGGGCTTTCGATCTCGTCCGCAATCTCGCGTGCGCGCGAGTCGCTGAGTTCGGACACGAGCACGCTGGTCGGCGCCTTGCAGGCCTTCGAGCTCGACCGCGCGGATGCCGCGATGGAGGCGGCGCTCGCGCTGCGCTCCGTCGAGCGCAGCGTCGAGGAGGTCCTGCTGCCGTCGATCCGCGAGATCGGCGAGCGCCACGGCTTCGACTCGGCGCCCTGGGCCTTCGCCGCACGCTGGGCCACCGACTGGCTCCAGCGCGCCCAGCGGATGGCGCCGCCGCCGACGCGGCCGACCGCGATCCTGGTCGGCGACGCCACGCGCGACGACCTCGATCCCGACGCGCTGGCCCTCAAGGCGCTCCAGCTCTTCGCCGTCCGCTCCGGGGCGCGCGTGCTCGTCCTGCCGATCACCGGCGTGGCGGGCCTGAACGAGGTGCTCGGAGCGTTCGCGCCGCAGGTGGTCGTCATCGCCGGGGCTCACGCCTCCGATGACGACGTCGCACGCTGGGCCTACCGCGTCCGCTCCGCCAGCGGCGCACTGCCGATGGCGCTCTACCGCCGCGGCGGCCGCGCCGACGCCGCCCGCACGACCGCGCGCACCCTCCCGGATTCCTCCGGCGAGGCGCACCGCATCGTCCTTGACATTCTCGATGGCCGGCCGCGGGGGATGGCCGCTCCGGCTGACGACCACATCGACCAGCCGGACACCAGCCGCCAGGTGAAAGCTTCGTGATCGATCGCCCCCGCCTCGTCGCCCTACCGGGCCGAGACCACCCACGCCCCGACGTCCACTTCTGCGGTCACTGCGGACGACCTCCTACGGCCACGGACATCCAGTCGGCGTCGCGCGTCTGCGCCCGCTGTGGCCTCGGCCTGATGGTTGCGGCAACGCCCGATGCGGCGCCGTCGCCCCACGACCCGTTCCTGCTGGTCGACGGCCAGCTCTCGGTCTGCGCGGTGAGCCGCCTGGCCGAGGAGCTGCTGCTCACCAGCGAGACGGAGGCCGTCAACTCCCATATCGGCGACCTGCTCGTGCCGGCCGACATCGAGCTCTCCGGCCCGGACTCGCTGGTCAACCTCATCGTGCACGCGGCCCGCGGCACGGGGGAGCCGAGCCACGTCGTGCTGCGCCCGGCGAAGGAGTTCGGGATCCGCTTCTGGGCGCGTATCGCGCCGTGCGGCCCGCCGCAGGCGGCGCTCATCGTGCTGGCCGACGGCCGGGCCTGACCAGCGGCGACATCGCCCGTCGCGGTCACCGGCCGCGGTCCTGCGTGTGCAAGGAAACGCCCAGGCTGCAGCAACGCTTGCCGACGTTGCGCAAACCTCACCAACGCTCGATACATCGCGCATGGGCGCGATCCGCACCAACGCCGCTGCGGCCATGCTCGGCGTCAGCCCCAACACGCTGCGCTCCTGGGAGCGGCGCTTCGGGTTCCCCGAGCCGCAGCGCACCGCGGGCGGCCATCGCCAGTTCGACCTCTCGGAGATCGAGGCGCTGCGCAGCGCCTTCGAGGAGACGCACAACATCTCCTCGGCGGTCGCCCTCGCGCGCGAGCGCGGCGCCGGGCCCGCCACGCCGTCGCGCCTGCGCAGCGCGTTTGCGCGTTACGACGAGGTCGACGCCGATCGCGTCCTGGAGGAGAGCCTTGCCGTGCGCTCTGTCGAGCGGACGGTCGAGGAGGTGCTCCTGCGCGGCGTCGAGGCGCTCGATCCCACGGGCCCCGAGTACGGCTTCGCGTGGCGGTGGGCGACCGGATGGCTGGCGGCGGCGATGCGGGTCGCCCCGTCGGCGACGCGCGCGGACGGCGTGCTCGTCTTCGATGCCAGCGCGCCGTGCGACCTCGATGCTCTGCACGCGCAGGCGTTGGAGCTATGCCTGCGCCGCCGCGGGCTGCGCACGCTGACGCTGACCGTGGCGCTGGACCCCAGCCGCATGGGTCGCGCGTTGCACGCGCTCGCCCCGCGCGCGGTCGTGCTCACCGGCCGCCGCGCATCGCTCGACGGCCTCGGGCGCCTCGTGTATGCGGCGCGCAGGATCGGTGGCGACGGCGTCGCGATCTACGACTTCCGCGGTGCGCTGGGCGCGACGGGCGCGACCACCGTGCCGCGGCTTGGCGACGCCCCGCTGGCGGCGTGCGAGCAGCTCGTCGAGGACCTCGACGGCGGTGCGCGGGCTCAGCGGCCCGAGCTGATCGCGGTCGGTCGCTACTGAGCGCTGATCACCCCGCTCCCGGTGACCGTCCGGGTGACGCGCGCGGGGTTGCCGCCATAGAGGATCGTGCCGCGGCCCGAGAGCGTCGCCGCGAGGCTGCGCGTCGCGGTGAGCGTGATGGTGCCGTCGCCACTGAGAACGGCTCTCGCGTCGCGCGCGACGAGCTCGCGCAGCAGGACGTTCCCTGCGCCGCTGAGGGTGACGCCGAGCTTTGCCGTGGTTCCGGTCGCGGCGATGTTCCCGGCGCCTGCGAGCTTGAGGTTGTCCAGCACGGGCAGGCTCACGGCCACGAACATCGGGGTCTTGGCATTGAGGCTGCCGGGAGTGGTCCCGATCACCAGCCTGCCCGCGCGCACTCGCGTGGTGACGCGTCCGAGCAGGTTGCTGTCGGCGTGGACGATGACCGACTGCTTGCCGCCGACATGGACGATGACGTTGTTGGCGCCGGCCAGGTCGATGGCGCTGAAGGGTGGAAGCTCCCGCACCTGCGTCTTTGCGACGCCCGAGCCGGTGCCCGCCGGGGTGCTCGAGCTGTCGAAGAAGATCCTGTCGATGACGAGCGTCATCAACAGGAGGACGCCGACTGCCAACAGCGCCAGCTGCAGGCGCCCCTGGCGGCCGATTTCGGTGCGCCGCGTGCTCATGACCTGATCTCCCACGCACCCTTGCAGCGCGTGAGTGCGAGCACATCCGCGAGCGCCCGCAATGAGCGCCGCGCGGAACTACTGACCGACGCCCGACGCTAGCGGCGCTTGACGCGCGGGCGGCGGTCCATCCGCCGCAGCTCGCGCTCGACGCGCTCGACGCTCTCGGCCACCTGGCTGACCAGGTGCTCGATGCCCTGGTTGCGGTCGAGCTCGGCGCGAGCGCTCGAGACGGCCTCGCGCAGCATGCGCACCTCGAGGCCGAAGCGGCCGCGCAGCGCGTTGATCTCGTCGTCGTGCGAGCGGCGCAGCCCGGCGACCTCGTTGGCGTGGCGCTCGCGTGCGACGCAGAGCTCGACCTGGGTCGAGCGCTCCAGGGCGCGCGCGGCCTCCGTGGCGGAGCGCGCGGAGCGCATGCGACGGAGCGTCGGGATGAGGAAGACCAGGCCGCAGGCCAGGCCGACGAAGTAGGCGGCTACGTACATTCGCCTCGGCAATCGACCACTGAGAGTCGATCCTGAGGCGATTTCTGCGGAAGTGGACGGTCGTCGGAGCCGTCCGCCCCTGGCGTAATGATCTCGCGCGATGACGCTCGTGCCCGGTGATCCCCTGGCCCACCGCGCGCTGGACTCGCTGTTACGCGCGGAGGCGAGCGTCCGTCGGCGCCTTTCGGCCGACCTCGAGCGCGAGGGCCTGAGCGCGTCTGGGTTCAGCGTCCTTGTAGTGCTCACGACGGCCGGCGGCCAGCTCGAGCTGCGCGCGCTGCGCCGTCGGCTGCAGACGTCGAAAGCCAATGCGACCGAGGTGGTAACGACGCTCGAGGTCCGCGGCCTCGTCGTCCGCAGCCGCCTGCCCCACGACCGCCGTGCCGCCACGGTTGCGTTGACGCCGCTCGGTCAGGAGGTCGTCGACCGGCTCTTCCCCGAGCACACCGATCGCGTGCAGCGCGCGTTTGCGGTGCTCGACGAGCGGGAGAAGCGGTCGCTCGCCGAAATCTGCCGCAAGCTCGCGGCCTAGCCGGCGCGCCGCGTCACGAGCCGGATCCGCAGGCCCTGCGTCGCGTAGGCGATCAGCGCCTGCCCGCGCGTCGTCATCGCGAAGGCCGGCGGGGTGCTGACCGCGGAGTCGGTGCCGGAGACGGTTCGCACCGTGCCCACGATCCCGCCCGGGGCGATGCGCACGACGCGCACGCGATGTCGCACGCCGTTGCCGCCGACGACCCACGCCGCGTAGCCGGCGCCGCTGTCGACCGCGAGCGCGGCGTCGCGCGTGCGCTCGCCGGGCGGCGTGAGCGCGAGCACGGGCGTGACCGCGTGGCCGTCGGGCGCGAGCTGCAGCGCCTGCAGCGGCCCGGCCGGCGAGTCGGCGCGCGCGGACACGAAGGTCACGAGCACCTCGTCGTTGGTCGTGGCGATCGCCTGCGCGGTCAGCGCCCGGGCGGTCGACGGGGCAAGGACGATCGGGGCGCCGAACGGCGCGCCGGGCGCCGCGGATGCGGCCACCAGCGCGCGGCCGTTCGCATCCGCCTGGGTCCAGACGGCGACGATATGGCCGCCGGACGTGACGGCCAGCTTCGGCGTGCGCGCGAAGCCGCCCGGCGCCGACACGCGCGTCGCCGGGCCGAACGCGGTCGCCCCGGGCGCGACCGTTGCGGTGTAGATCGCGCCGCCGCTCGGCCAGACGGCGATCAGCGCCCCGTTGGCGAGGCGGACGACCTGCGCGTCGAAGGTGGCGCCGACGGGCAGCCGCATGGTGACGCCCGGGCGCCCTTGCGGAATCGACCGCACATACGCCGCCGTGCGCCGATTGAACTGCACGAGATTCGGGGTCACGAAGGCCGGGTCGTAGCTGTTGGGCGGCCCCGTGATCGCGTTGGGCCCGGTCGTCGCCCCGGTGCGCGTCACCGAGGAGAGCTGGAGCACGCGAGCGTCGGGGTTGCGGAACTGCCGCCACATGACGAGCGCCGAATGGCCGCTGTAGGTGAGGGCCGTCGAGTCGAGTCCGCGCGTGTCGCGCGCGGTGATGACCGGCGTGCCCAGCGTGTCGACCGTGCCCTGGCGCAACTCGACGCGGTCGGCGCCGTCGATGTGGCGGACGTAGCCGACGCCGGCGGCGTCGGGTCCGCCGAGGGCGACGACGGGCTCGCGGGCCTGCCCGCTCACAGTCACCGATCGTGGCGCGCTCCAGGGTGCTGCGTGGGCGGCCGCCGGCGCCAGCGCGAGCGCGAGCACGGCCGTCAGGACGGTGCGCGTGGTCATCGCCCGTTGCAACGCTCCGGGATACCCCGGGGTTGCGCTCCTACAATTCCCCGTCCAGATGGTGCGTCGTCCCGTCGACCCCCAGCAGTCGTTCCCTGCCCTCGAGGAGCAGGTCCTCGCGCGCTGGCGCGAACGCGACGTGTTCCACGAGTCGGTCCGCCGCCGCGCGGGCGCGCAGTCGTGGGTCTTCTGGGAGGGCCCGCCGACGGCGAACGGCAAGCCCGGCGCGCACCACGTGCTGTCGCGCGTCTTCAAGGACATCTATCCGCGCTACAAGACCATGCGCGGCTACCAGGTCGAGCGCAAGGGCGGCTGGGACACCCACGGCCTGCCCGTCGAGATCGCCGTCCAGCAGCAGCTCGGGATCGAGAACAAGCGCGAGATCGAGGAGTTCGGGATCGCCGAGTTCAACCAGCGCTGCCGCGAAGCGGTCTTCGAGTACCTCGAGGACTGGAACGCGCTGACCGAGCGCATCGGCTTCTGGATCGACCTCGAGGACGCCTATCGCACGCTTGACGCAACGTACGTCGAGTCGGTGTGGTGGGCGCTGCGCCAGATCCACGACAAGGGCCTGCTCTACGAGGGCCACAAGGTCGTGCCCTATTGCCCGGGATGCGAGACGGCGCTCTCCAGTCACGAGGTCGCGCTGGGCTATGAGGACGTCGTCGACCCGAGCGTCTACGTGCGCCTGCCGGTCGTCGAGGACGGCGGCCCGCTGCAGGCCGGCGACGAACTGCTCGTGTGGACCACGACGCCGTGGACGCTGGTCTCCAACGCGGCGGTCGCGGTCGACCCCGAGCTGACCTACGTGCGCGCCAAGGCCGGCCCGCTCGAGGCGCCCGTCGTCCTCGCCGAGTCGCTCGTCGAGCGCGTGCTCGGCCGCGATGGCGTCCAGGTCCTCGCTCGCTTCCCGGGGGCCGCGCTCGACGGCGTGCGCTACGAGCCGCCGTTCCCGTTCCTGAAGTCCGACGTCTACGGCGAGCGTGGGCACACCGTGCTGCTCGGGGATTTCGTCACCGCCGACGACGGCACCGACCTCATGCACACCGCGATCGCCTTTGGCGACGAGGACTTCCGCCTCGGCCAGCAATACGGGCTCAACGTCGTCAACCCGGTGCGCCTGGACGGGACCTACGACGAGCGCATCGGCCCGTACGCGGGACGCAAGGTCCAGGACGCCAACCCCGATCTCATCGAGGACCTGCGCGCGCGCGGGCGCCTGCTGCGCGCCGAGACGATCGAGCACGCCTACCCGCATTGCTGGCGCTCGGGCGACCCGCTCATCTACTACGCCAAGCGCTCGTGGTACATCGCCACCTCTCAGCTGCGCGACGAGCTCATCGAGGCCAACAACCAGGTCGCCTGGCACCCCGAGCACATCCGCGACGGGCGCATGGGCGACTGGCTGCGCGGCAACGTCGACTGGGCGCTGTCGCGCGAGCGCTACTGGGGTACGCCGCTGCCCGTCTGGCGCTGCTCGCGCGACGCCGAGCACACCCACGTCATCGGGTCGTTCGATGAGCTGGAGGAGCTGTCCGGCGTGCGCCTCGAGGACCCACACCGCCCGTTCGTCGACGAGGTCGGCTTCCCGTGCCCGCAGTGCGGGGCGCGGATGGAGCGCGTGCCCGAGGTCATCGACGTCTGGTTCGACTCGGGTTCGATGCCCTTCGCGCAATACCACGCGCCGTTCGAGAACGAGGAGCGCTTCCAGGCCCGCAGCTACGCGAACTTCGTCTGCGAGGCGATCGACCAGACGCGCGGGTGGTTCTACTCGCTGCTGGCCATCAGCGTCCTGCTCTTCGACCGTTCGCCCTACGAGACGGTCGTCTGCCTGGGCCTGATCCTGGACGCCGAGGGCCAGAAGATGTCGAAGTCCAAGGGCAACATCGTCGTGCCCTGGGACGTCATCGACCGCTTCGGGGCCGATGCCTTCCGATGGTACTTCTTCACGGCCAAGAACCCGTGGGACGCGTACCGCTTCAACGTCGACACGATCGGCGACTCGATCCGGCTGTTCCTGCGCCAGCTGTGGAACACGTACGCCTTCCTGTCGACGTACGAGCGGGAGCGGCCTGGCGAGGTGACCGACCTGGATCGCTGGATCCTGTCGCGTCTGGCCGCCACGGTCGAAGAGGTGACCGAGCGCATGGACGCGTTCGACGCCACGACCGCGGGGCGCGCCATCGCCGAGTTCGTCGACGACCTGTCCAACTGGTACGTGCGCGGATCGCGGCGGCGCTTCTGGGAGGGCGACGGCGCCGCGTTCACGACGCTCGAGACGGCGCTGGTGACGGTCGCCAAGCTGCTCGCGCCGTTCACGCCGTTCGTGGCCGACGAGCTCTACGACAACCTCGACGGGTCCGAGCCGTCGGTGCACCTGTGCGACTGGCCGGAGCCCGGCGAGCGCGACGTGGGCCTCGAGCACGCGATGACGGTCGCGCGCGAGACGGTGCGCCTCGGGCTGTCGGCCCGTGCCGCTGCGAAGGTCAAGCTGCGCCAGCCGCTGAAGGAGGCGGTCGTGGTCGCGGTCGGTCGCGAGCGCGACGGCATCGAGCGCTTGGCCGACATCGTGCGCGATCAGCTCAACGTCAAGGAGCTGCGCTTCGTGCAGGCGGCCGACGAGCTGGGCTCCTACGAGGTCAAGCCCAACTACCGCGCGCTCGGGCCGCGCTTCGGCAAGGCGATGCCGCAGGTCGCGGCGGCGGTCGCGGCGCTCGACCCGACGCATGTTGGCGAGGCGCTGCGCGAGGGTCAGCCGATCGGCATCTCTGTCGACGGCCATGACCACGAGCTCGGTCCCGACGACCTGCTGCTGGCGATGGCGCCGCTCGAGGGCTACCAGCTCGAGCGCGAGGGCTCGCATGCGGTGGCGCTGGAGCTCGCCCTGGACGACGAGCTGCGCCGCGAAGGCCTGGCGCGCGAGGTCGTGCATGCGGTGCAGAACGCGCGCAAGGCGGCCGGCCTGGCCGTGGAGGACCGCATCCGGCTCGTGCTCGGTGGCGACGACGAGCTCGTCGGCGCAGCGCAGGCGCACGAGGAGTACCTCGCTCGCGAGGTGCTCGCGGTCGAGGTCGTCTACGACGGCGCACACGACGGAGTGCTGGCGACGATCGAGGACCGCGAGCTCCGCATCGCGGTCGCACGGGCCTAGGCCGGGCCCAGGTTCCAGATGGGCCCAGCGGCCCATGGTGCTCGCGCGGCGGGGGCGCGAAGATCGCGCCGTGGCGTTTGTGTGCCCCGTCTGCGGCTATCCGGATCTCGAGGATCCGCCGCGCGGCGCGTCGGGCGCCGGCTCGCTGGAGATCTGCCCGTCGTGCGGCTTTCAGTTCGGCAAGTCCGACGACGACGACGGCTGGAGCTACGCGGCGTGGCGCGAGCGGTGGATCGCGGAAGGGATGCCGTGGGACCGCGGCTCGTCGGAGCCTCCGGAGGGCTGGGACCCGCGGGCGCAGCTGCGCGCTGTGGTGAGCGACGGCGAGCACGGGCAGACGTTCGTCGAGTACCTGGCGGTGTTCGCGGTCATCGTGGTGATCGTCGGCGGGTTGGTGACCGCGGCGCCCAGCGTGGCGTCGGGGGTCACCTCGACGGTGTGCGCGCTGATCGGGAGCGGGTGTGGCGGGACCGGTGCGGGTGGAGCGGGCGGCGCCCCAAGCGCCTCAACTCCTCAGCAGCCAGGCTCGTCGACTGGCCAGGCTCCTGCGCTCGGCGGCATCGGAGGAGTGCTCGCGGGCGTGGGCTCCGGCGGCGCGGCGTCCAACCCGCTCGGCGAGCAGGTCCAGACCGCCGCGGGCGACGCGCAGGCGCTGCGCGACGCCGGCGGCAACGCGTGGGGCCGCCCCGGCACGCTCGCGCGCCACTTCCGCGACCACGGCGGCGACTTCGGTGCGACCGACCCCGAGGACTACGCCCAGCGCGCACAGGACTTCTTCCAGCGCGCTGTGAGCGAGCGCCTGCCGACCAAGGTCGACACCGACGGCACGATCCGCGTCTACGACCCGGCGACGAACGAGTTCGGCTCCTACAACGCCGACGGCACGACGCGCACGTACTTCAAGCCGACGCTCGGGCAGGCCTACTGGGACAACCAGCCGGGCAGCGATCCGTGGGCGGAGCCGCCTGGCGGCGGGGAGCCGCCGGCGGGCGGGAAGCCTCCCGCGGGTGAGGAGCCGCCTGCGGGCGAGGAACCGCCCGCGCCCGAGGTCCCAGAGGTCCCGGAAGTCCCCGAGGTGCCCGAGGTCCCGGAGTTGCCCTTCCCGGAGATCCCGATCATCCCCTGACGGACCTGCACGCGGTCTCTGACACCTGCGCGATCACTTCCCAAGTCCCGGCTCGTGGATGCCGAAACAGGACGAGTCCTTTCCCCCGACGATGGGACAGCACATGTAAGGGCGGTCGCGTTCCCCAACCGCGGCCGCCCTCTTTTATGCCTTTGCGCGGCGTCTGTAAAAAGACGCGCGCGATCACCTGGTCCGACGGCTCACCGCACGTACCGTCGCTGTCGTACACGCGACGAAGGGAGCACAGGTGGACCGGGACAAGCTGAAGACGGTGGTCGAGGGGATCCCGCCGGGGCACTGGATGAGCTACGCCGACGTCTGTGTGGCGGCAGGCGGCTTCCCCGACGAGGCGCGCAGCGTCAACCAGCGCCTGATCCAGCTCGAGGTGCCCAATGCGCACCGCGTGCTGTGCGCCGACGGCAGGGTCGCCGAGAAGGCCCTCGGCGACCCTGCGCAGGTGCGTGAGTTGCTCAACCGCGACGGCCTGGTCTTCGACGAGCGCGATCGCGCGAGTCAGGACGCGCGCGTGCGGCTCGCCGAAGCCGGCGCGGATGAGCCCGCGGCCCCGAGCAAGCGCAAGCGCGTGTCAGCGCGTGGCGGCTGAGCAACTCGGCAGCGTGCGGCGGGGGAGCGGGTGAGCCGGTTACGCCAGCGCGGGCTCGAGCTCGGCCTCGAGGCGCTTCTTCGGGTACGCGCCGATGACCTTCTTGGCCTCGGCGCCGCCCTTGAAGAGGATCAGGGTCGGGATCGACAGGACCTGGTAGGTCGCGGCGGTCTGCTGGTTCTCGTCGACGTTGAGCTTGACGATTCGCAGGTCGTCGCGCTCCTGCGCGATCTCCTCGAGGACGGGAGCCACCACGCGGCACGGCCCACACCAAGGCGCCCAGAAATCCACCAGCACGGGGGTCTCGGACTCGATGACCTCTGCCTGGAAGTTGGCGTCGGTGACCTCGATGATGTTGGCTGCCATTCGGGTTTCTCCTGGTCGCGTGCTGGCCTCTTGCCAGTCACTATACAAAGTGTAGTAGCCCCTGCGGCGGTGCCGTTACACGACCGAGCTACCCGCGGCGGCGCGGCTACACGACCGGCGACGCGAGCCGCAGCAGGTGCGGCCATGCGAACACCTCTATGCACGCCGCCAGCACGAGCATCGGCACCGCGATCGCGGTCGTCGCCGCAGTGGCGGCAAGCAGCTCGTTCCAGGCGCCCCGGCGGCTGGCGACCATCCACGCCGCCAGCGGCAGGAACAGCGCCAGCAGCTCCGGCAGCGCGTGGGGCAGCAGGGTGAGCATCAGCATCCCCTGGCTGATGTCGAGCTGACCGGAGATCGTCGACGCGCCGCTGCCCAGCACGTAGGCCTGTGTGCCGAGCGAGAAGGCGGTGGCCGCGCCGACGAACGCGATCGCGGCAGGACCGGCCTTCTCGTGCACCGTGCGCCACCAGCCGCTGTGCTGCTCCGCCTGCAGCGGCATCGAGCTGCCGGCGATGAACCCCGCGACGCACGCCATGGCGTGGAGCGCGAGCACGAGCGAGTTGCGGAACAGCACGTGACCCACGGAGCCATATGTGGCCGGCGTGTTGAGGCCGGGCAGGAGGTAGCCAGTGGCGTCGGGCTGTGTGGCATGGCCCACGAGCAGCACCGTCACGAGAAGAGCGATGGCGATCGCCGCGGCACCGAGCGCCCAGGGGCGAACGGCCGCGAGCGGCGCCGCGTTCCAGCGCCGCAGAGCGGCGCGCGTGTCGTCCATGCCCTGAACGAGGGCGAGCTGGCTGACCTTCACCCTGTATCGCTTCGGCGCGGCGACGACCGCGCTTGAGCGCCCGCGGCCGGATGTCGGACCCCCGCGGCGCCGCGCCGGAGCTGTGGCACGAGCCACGCCGCCTCGGCAGTGATCCTCCACGACATCTTCGACGTCCCGCGCACACGGTCGCGAAAGACGATTGGAACCTCGACGACGCGAAAGCCGCGCACGAGCGCGCGATACGTCAGCTCGACCTGGAACGCGTAGCCCCGCGAGCGCACGCTCTGCAGGTCGATTGCCTCCAGCACGTCGGCCCGAAAGCACTTGAAGCCGCCCGTCAGGTCGCGTACGTCGATGCCCAGCGTGCGGCGCGCGTACCACGAGCCGCCGCGGCTGACGACGCGCCGCACGAGCCCCCAGTCGGCCACCCCGCCGCCGGGCACGTAACGTGAGCCCAGGGCGACGTCGGCGTCGCCGTCGCGCACCGGGGCGAGCAGGCGCGCGAGATCGGCGGGGTCATGGGAGAGGTCGGCATCCATCTCGAAGACGTAGCCCGCGCCCCCGTCCAGGGCGCGCGCGAAGCCCGCGAGATATGCAGGCCCGAGGCCCTCGCGCGCCGAGCGATGGAGCACCTCGACCTCGCCGGGATGCGCCGCGGCCAGCTCGTCGGCGAGGCGCCCCGTCCCGTCCGGCGAGTCGTCGTCGACGACGAGCACGCGAAAGCCGCCCGGCGCGGCGTCGGCCAGCACGCGCCGCGCGGCCGCGACGACGGTCTCGAGATTCTCGGCCTCGTTGAAGGTGGGCAGGACGAGCCAGGGCGGTCCGGGCATAGCGGGCCGCGTACCTTATGGGCGAGCGCCTCATGACCGACCCACCCTCCAATGCCACCATCGCCGCGCTGTTCGACGAGCTCGGCGACCTCTACGAGCTCGACGGCGCGGTGGTCCACCGCGTGGTCGCCTACCGCAACGCGGCCAAGTCCGTCCGCGAAGCGCCGCGCTCGGTCGCCGCGATGGCGCTCGACGGCAAGGTCACGCAGCTGCCCGGGATCGGCCGCACCCTCGAGGAGAAGATCCTCGCGCTGATCGAGACCGGTTCGATCCCCGCGGTGGAGAAGCTCCGCGCCAAGTTCCCGCCCGGCCTGATCGACCTCACGCGCCTGCCAGGCCTGGGCCCCAAGCGCGCGCGCAAGCTCTTCGACGAGCTGGACATCGACTCGCTCGACGCCCTGCAGGCCGCGGCCGAGGAGCACAGGCTGCGCGACGTGCGCGGCTTCGGCGAGAAGTTCGAGGAGACCGTCCTCGCATCGCTGGCCGCCGGCGCGGGCGACGCGCCGCGCGAGCGCGTCCTGCTCAGCAAGGCGCTCGAGATCGGCGACGCCATCGTCGACGCCCTGCGCGCGCATCCCGCCTCCGACCGTGTCCAGCTCGCCGGCTCGGCGCGGCGGCTGACCGACGCGGTCAAGGACCTCGACATCATCGCCACGGCGTCCGACCCCCCGGCGCTGCTGGCCGCCTTCGCCGCGCTGGACATCATCGAGACCGCCTCGTCGCCCGGCGAGAACGCCGCCCGGGCGCGCACGCATACCGGCGTGTCGATCGACATGCGCGTCGTCGAGCCCGACCAGTTCGGCAACCTCCTGCAGCACTTCACGGGCTCCAAGGAGCACAACATGGCGCTGCGCGAGGCGGCCGTGCGCCGCGGCCTGCACGTCTCGGAGTACGGCCTGCTCGACGACTCCACCGGCACGACGCACCGCTGCGCGACCGAGGAGGAGGTCTACGGGCTGCTCGGGCTGCCGTGGATCCCGCCCGAGCTGCGCGAGAACCGCGGCGAGCTGGCGCTGCGCAACGGCCAGGTTCCCGCGCTCGTCGAGCACGCTGACCTCAAGGGCGACCTGCACATGCACACGACCCTCAGCGACGGGCGCAACAGCGCCGAGGAGATGGCGCTGCGCGCGCGCGAGCTGGGCCTCGCGTACATCGCGATCACCGACCACTCGGCCTCGCACGGCTTCGGCAACGACGTCTCGCCCGATGCTCTGAAGAAGCAGATCGAGGAGATCCGCGAGCTCGACGAGCGCATCGAGGGCATCCGCGTGCTGATCGGCACCGAGACGAACATCGGCACCACCGGCAGTCCCGACTACGACGACGACCTGCTCGCGCAGCTCGACTGGGTGATTGGCTCGGTGCATACGTCGTTTGCCATCGGCGCCGACGCGATGACCGACCGCATCGTCGCCGCCATCGAGCACCCGCTCATCGACGCCATTGGCCATCCGACCGGCCGCAAGATCACGCGCCGCGCGCCCTATGCCGTCGACCTCGACCGCGTCATCGACGCCGCGGCCCGCACGGGCACGATGCTCGAGATCAACTCCGCGCCCGACCGCCGCGACCTCAACGACGTCAACGCGCGCAACGCCGTCCAGGCCGGGGTGCGCATCATCGTCAACTCCGACGCGCACGGCGCCGAGACGCTCATCCACACCCGCTGGGGTGTGGCCACCGCGCGCCGCGCATGGCTGACGAAGGCCGACGTCGCCAACACGCTGCCCTGGACGAAGTTCGCCAAGCTCAGGAAGCGCGCGCGCTGAGCAGGGCCGGCAGCAGCTCGTCGCGCACCGCCGCGTCGGCGGCCGCACGGCGGTAGGGCGCGATCGTCTGCAGCGCGCGCTCGGCGTAACCGGCCGGCGGGTCGTCGAGCGCCGCGCGCAGCGCGCCGCCGAGGTCGTCGGAGACGAACCGCGGGTCAAGAACACGCGCGACCGGCAGCGCCGCATACGGGCCCGGCGCCGCCGTGGTCACCAGCAGGCAGCCGTCGGCGAGCGCCTCTAGCTGGGCCACGCCGTAGTCCTCGCGCCGCGGCGCGGTGACGAACACGCGCGCGCGGCGCAGCAGCGCCCGATAGGCGGCCGGCTCGAGCGGCCCAGTCGAGCGCACGCCGTCGGCGCGGGGTACGCGGTCGGTCCCCGTGACCACGAGCTCCTCGTCCGGCCGCCGTGCGGCCGCCCACGCGGCGAGCACGCGGTCAAGCCCCTTCTTCGAGGGGTTGGCGGCGTAGGTGATCGCCGCGATGTCGCGTTGCGCAGCCGCCGGGCCCGACGGCTCGACGGGTATCGGCACGACGACGGCCCGCGCGCGCGGCGACGGCGACTCGTCGAGCGTCCCCGGCGCCTGGGGAACGAGCAGCGGCGCCTCGCGCAGCCGGCGGCGCTCGAGCGAGCGCTGCCAGATGCCGTGGCGGCCCGGGCGGTTACCGGCCGCCGGGGCGTCGTAGCGGATCGCGCCCGCCCGCGGCCAAAGCAGCGCCGCGGTGACCGTGCAATAGACGATCGCCCGCGGCCGGTGCTCGGCGATCCCGCGCTGCGCCGCCACCCGCGCCGCGCGCGCCCAGACGAGGTCGGTCAGGGCCAGCGTGCGGACCTCGCGCGGCGCGCGTGCCGCGACGACCGCCGCGCCGGCCCCCGCGCGTTGCATGGCGCCCGCCAGCTCGGCGTCGGCCGCGCGCAGGCCCGCGGTCGAGCCGAGCGAGACCACAAGGATGTCGGTGGCCATCAGCCGGTGCCGCTGCCGTTGACCGACGTCAGCGTCGGCACCTCGCGGCGGAAACCGGGGGTGCGCACGAGCTGGATCGGGCGGATCGGCGACGTGCGCTCGACGTAGTAGGTCACCCCGTCGCGCTCCTCCACCGCGAGCACCGCCGCGTCCTGGCGCCGCCAGGCCAGCGACCAGATGATCGCGAAGCCGCACGCCACCGCGGGCACCTGCGCGAACAGGAAGCCGATTGCGCCGGCGGCCACCGTGGAGAGCAGCAGCGGCCAGAGGCGGTTGAGGACGACCGCGCCCGGGCGGTGCTCGGGGAGCATCGTGGCCACCTTGGCGTCGGCGAGCAGGCGCCCGATCGAGACCGTGACCTGCGCGCGGCGGCCCAGCGCGATGCCGATGATCGAGGCGGCGACCCACCAGCCGGCGGCGATAAGCACGAGCGTGTTGTTGTTCTCGCCCGTCGCGGCGATGACCGTGATGATCGCGAGCATCGTCGCCGCGCCCGCGCTGAGCATGACGGTGCTCTTGAGCAGGTCGACGAAGCGCACTGCCGGGCTATGCCGCCAGCGCCGATAGCAGCGTGCGCACGCCGACCGGCCCTTCGACGAGCAGGTCGGCCTGGGCCTCGAGCTCGGCGGGCGTCTCGTCGGAGCGCACGCCCACGCACAGGGCGTACTCCAGCTGCCCCTCGCTCGCCCGCCGGCGCAGGCTCTCGAAGGCGTCGACGTCGGTGCTGTCGTCGCCCACGTAGACCGCGCTGGTGATCGCCGTGCCCTCGAGCAGACGCTCGACGCCGCGGCCCTTGTTGAGCTCGACCGGTGGGCGGACCTCGAGCACCTTGCGCCCCCAGTGCACGACCAGGCCGTCCGCCTCGGCCTGCTGCGCGAGGTCGCGGACGGCAGCCTCGGCCGTCGCCTCGTCGGGTGCGCCGCGCCAGTGATAGGCGCGGATGACGTCCTTGTCCTCGGCGCGCACGCGCAGGCGGTGCAGGCGGTCGCTCCAGGCCTCGCGGGCCCACTCGTCGATGCGCCGCGACCACGCGGCGACCTCGGGGTCGACCTCGATCTCGGTGGCGCCGCCGCGCAGGACCTCCGCGCCATGGTTGCCGACGTAGGTGATCGAGCCCAGCGACACGATGCGCCGTGCCGTCGTCGCCCGCCGTCCGGTGACGCAGGCCACCAGGCCGTAGCGCTTGGCCACCGCGATGAGCGGAACGCGCGTGGGCTCGGGCACGTGGGCGTCGTCGGCGTGGCGCACGATCGGCGCCAGCACCCCGTCGACGTCGAGCAGGATCGCGCTGTGTCGCGGATCGGCCCGCAGGGGCTCGATGTGCTCGGCCAGTGTCGCGGCAGCGGACACGAACCTAGTATGCCGACGATTCTGCGCGGCGGATTACCGGCGGCCTACGCGTGCAGCCGGCGCCGCAGGGCGGCGACGTTGCGGCGCGCCACCGGGATCTCGGTGTCGTCGCGCATGATGAGCACGGCGGTGCCGTTGAGCTGCGCGCGCAGCTCGACCGCGTGCTTGAGATTGACGAGATAGGCGCGGTGTACGCGGGCGAAGCCGCTGGCGCCCCAATCCTTCTCGAGCTGGCTGAGCGGCGTGCGCAGCAGGAAGCGCCCGTCCTCGCAGACGATGCGCGCGTAGTCGCCGTTGGCCTGGGCGAAGGAGATCGTCTCCAGGCGCACGAGCCGCTTGCCGCCGCCCTTGGGGTTGTCCACGGCGACGACGTCGGGGCCCGCCGCGGCGCCCTCGGAGCCGTCGGCCGAGGGGCCGCCCTTGGCGGCCTCGGTGCCGCGGACGTGCTGCTCGACGCGCGTGAGCGCCGACTCCAGCCGTTCGCGCGTCACGGGCTTGACCAGGAAGTCCAGGGCCTGGACCTCGAAGGCCTCGACGGCCGCGTCGGGGTGGCCGGTGAGGAAGACCACCGCCGGCGGGTCGGCGAACCGCCGCAGCAGACGGGCGAGGGCCATGCCCTCGATCTCGGGCATCGCGACGTCGAGGAAGAGCGCGTCGTAGCGCCCGCCCGACAGGAAGACCAGCGCCTCCTTGGCCGAGGTCGCGGTGGCGACGCGCTCGACCGAGGCCGAGGTCTCCAGCAGCCGCTTGATGTCGGTGAGCGCCCGCGGCTCGTCGTCCACGGCCAGGATCGCCAGGCCAGAGCTCATGCCACCCCCTCCGCGGTCGTCGGCCCGAGCGGGATCCGCACCCGCTCGCCGGGCTCGCCCGGCTCGTCGGGCCGGTCGAGCTGCAGGTCGAGCGCGCCGTTGCGCGCCCGCAGGGCCAGGCGCACGCGGCCCGGATGCTGCCCCAGCCAGCGGTTGAGCGCCTCGCTCAACGGCGCCTGCACCTCGCCGGGGGCGAGCTGCGCTGCCGGCAGGTCCTCCGCCGCGGGCAGCTCGGCGTCGATGCGCCCGGGGAAGCGCGCCTGTTCGAGGCGCAGGTACACGCCGACGTGTTCGAGCTCGTCGGCCGGCGCCACGGTCCGCGGACCGCGCAGGCGATGGGAGAGGAACGCGCCCAGCTCGGCGAGGACGTCACGCGCCGTGTCGGGGTCCTCTTCGATATAGCTCGCGGCGGCTGCCAGCACGTTGTTGATGAAGTGCACGGAAACGGGCTCGACGCCCGCGGGGTGCCCTGGTATTCGCTGATCCAAGCCGAATAACCTCCTTGTGGGCACACCTTAACCGTGCCCGCGGTCCCCTTCCGCTTGTCTGTTCGATGGTGCCGTTCGGCGCTCGGACTAGGCTGACGGCTCGCGGGCACGTGGCGGTGAAACCGCACCGGGTCTACCCTCGACGCTGGCGGCGAGGATGAGCATCCATCAGGACACCCCACCCGAGGCGGTCTTCGTCGATCGCCTGGCGGACGCCTTCCGCGATGCCGCGCTGGGCATGGCGTTGCTCGCGCCGAACGGGACGTTCCTGCGCGCCAACGAGACGCTGTGCCACCTGGTCGGGCGCAGCGAGGACCAGCTTCGGCGCGAGGGGCTCGCCGACGTCGTCGACGACGCTCGGGTCACCGAGGCCCTGGCCGCCGCCGAGCCGTCGCTGCAGATCGAGGCGCCCATGCGCCACAGCGAGGGCCGCCCGGTCGTCGGTCTGGTGACCCTCACGCTCGTGCGCGGCGAGCACGGGGCGCCGCAGTGCTACGTCTGCCAGGTCCTCGACATGACCGAGCGCCACGAGGCGCAGGCGCGACTGGTCGCCAACGAGGCCAAGCTCGCCGAGGCCCAGCAGATCGCGCGGCTGGGCTCCTGGGAGTGGGAGATCGCCACCGATCAGGTCACCTGGTCGGCCGAGCTGTACCGCATCTACGGCGTGACGCGTCAGGACGCGCCGCACTCCTACGGCGCCTACCTCGGGAAGGTCCATCCCGACGATCGCGCGCGCGTCGCGCGCGTCATCGAGACCGCGCTGACCGAGCGTAGGTCGTGGAGCCTCGACTACCGCATCGTGCGCCCCGACGGCGAGCAGCGCATGATCCACGCCCGCGGCGAGATCGTGCTCGACGGCGAGGGCGGTCCCACGACCGTCCGTGGGACCTGCCAGGACGTCACCGAGAATCGCCGGGTCGAGGACGCGCTGCGTGCCGCCGAGCAGCTGTTCCGCCGTGCGTTCGACGACGCCCCCATCGGCATGGCGCTGATCGACCTCGACGGCCGCTGGCTGCGGCTGAACCGCGCGCTGTGCCAGATGCTCGGGCGCACCGAGCAGGAGCTGCGCACCACCGAGCTCAACGACCTCAGCCATCCCGACGACCGGCGCCTCGATCTTCCCCTCACCAAGGAGCTGCTGGCCGGCCGCCGGCGCTCGTATGCGATCGAGAAGCGCTATCTGCGCGCCGACGGCAAGATGGTCCACGCGCTCCTGCACGTCTCGCTCATGCACGGCGACGGCGAGCGCCCGCTGTACTTCCTCTGCCAGATGGTCGACGTGACCGAGCGCCGCCGCGCGCAGGCCGAGCGCCAGGCCAGCGAGGAGCGCCTGCAGGCGATCATCGACAACTCGCCGGCGCTGATCATCGTCAAGGACCTCGAACATCGCTACCTGCTGGTCAACCGCCGCTGGGAGGAGCTCTTCGGCGTGCCGTCCGAGCAGGCGATCGGACGCACGTCGGCGGAGGTCCTGCCCGCCACCCGACGGCCCGACCACCTCGCGATCGACGAGCGCGTCAGCGTCACCGGCGAGCCCTACGAGGCGATGATGGTCATCCCCGAGCCCGACGGGCAGGACGAGCGGACCTTCCTGATGGTCAAGTTCCCGCTGCGCGACGTCGACGGCAACATCTCGGCGGTCGTCACCATCGCCACCGACATCACCGACCGCCGGCGCAGCGCCGAGGAACGCGCCGAGCTCGAGCATCGCCTCGCGCAGGCGCAGCGCCTGGAGAGCGTCGGCCAGCTCGCGGGCGGGGTCGCGCACGACTTCAACAACCTGCTGTCGGTCATCCTGACCTGCGTCGGGTTCGCCAGCCGCGAGCTGCCCGCCGATCATCCCGTCCGTGACGACGTCGAGGAGATCGGGCGCGCCGCCGATCGCGCCGCGGCGCTGACGCGCCAGCTGTTGATGTTCAGCCGCCGCGAGGTCGTCAAGCCGGAGGTGCTCGACGTCGGCGGCCTCGCGCGCGACCTCGAGCGCCTGCTCAATCGCACGCTCAGCGAGCGGATCGCGCTGCGGATCACCGTCGGCCCCAATCTCGTCCCGGTGCTGGCCGACCGCGCCCAGCTCGAGCAGGTTCTCATCAACCTCGCCGTCAACGCCCGCGATGCCATGCCCGAGGGCGGCACGCTGGCGATCGCGGTCGGGCGCGTGGCCGACGGCGTGCGCATCACCGTCGCCGACGATGGCCTCGGCATGCCCGAGGAGGTGCGCGACCGCGCCTTCGAGCCGTTCTTCACCACCAAGGACCCGGGCGAGGGGACGGGCCTGGGCCTCGCGACGGTTCACGGGATCGTGACCGACTCGGGCGGGACGGTCGACATCGAGTCGACGCCCGGTCAGGGCACCGTCGTGACGATCTTTCTTCCGGGCTGCCGGGAGGCGGTGCGCCCGGCCGAGCCGCCGGCCGAGCCCGGCGAGCGCGCGGCGACCGTGGCGCGCGTGCTGGTCGTCGAGGACCAGGAGCCCGTGCGCCGGCAGGCCTGCCGCATCCTCGAGGCCCACGGCTACGAGGTCACCGGCGCGGGCGCGGCGGAGGAGGCGCTCGAGGGCTGGCAGCCGGTCGACGTGCTCGTCACCGACATCGTCATGCCGGGCATGACCGGCCAGCAGCTCGCCCAGATCGCGACCGAGCGCAACCCGGACCTGCGCGTGGTCTACATGTCCGGCCACACCGAGGACGTGCTCGTCCGAAACGGCGCGCGGGCGCGCCACATCGCGTACCTGCAGAAGCCGTTTACGCGCGCAAGTCTTCTGCGCGCGGTCGAGGACGCGCTGACCACCGCCCCCGCGGACATCACAGCCGAGCGGTAGCCGCCCGACTGGCCGGCGTCGCCGCCGGTCGCGGGCCGATCGCCGCGCGTCGACGGCCGCTGTGCCCTTTGGTGCGAGCGAGCAAGCATGCGGGCGTCGCGGCGGGCTCGACTAGAGGCTTTCGCCTGCGGTGCCCCTACCCCCCGGGCTCCGTGGCCCACCGCCTAGGCGCCGGTGCCCCCAACACCGGCGCCTTAAGTTAAGGGGCCACTCGCGGCCGCTCGGTCCGAGCGCGGCCGCTCGCGATTACGGACCGCTCGGCACACCGTGCTCGAGCGCGCCCTTCACAGCCGCGTCGACCGCGTTCAGCCGATAGAGCGCGAGCGCCTCGGGCGTGGCCGGCCGGCGGTCGCCGTGGTGCGTGAGCACGCAGTGGGCGAGGGCGAGGCGCCGTGGCTCGTCGAGCGGCGCGGCGCGTTCGTCGAGCATGCGCAGGCCGAGTTCGACGTGGCCGAGCAGGCGGCCCTCGTCGGTCAGCCCGATCTCGGCGCCGAGCGCGAATTCGCGCGTCTTGCCGAGGTCGTGAACGATCGCCGCGGTCAGCAGCAGGTCCTGGTCCAGACGCGGGTGCAGCGTGCACGTCTCGACCGCGAGGGTGGCGACGGCGACGGTGTGCTCGAGCAGCCCGCCGAGGTAGGCGTGGTGGCCGTTGCGCGTGCACGGCGTTCGCCGCAGCGCGGCGCGCACCTTCGGGTCGGCGAGGAGGTCGTCGACGAGCGCCTTGAAGGCGGGGTCGCGCAGCTCGCCGGCCAGGTGCTCGAGGAAGCCGTCGAGCTCGTCGAGGTCGCGGTAGGCGACCGGCAGGAACGCGGCCGGGTCGGCATCGTCGGCGCGCGCGATGGTGCGGAGGTCGAGCTGCAGCTCGTCGCGGAAGCGCTCGACGCGCCCGGCGATGCGCACGAGGTCGCCCTGCTCGAAGCGGCCGGCGTACAGGTCGGCGTCGCGGAAGACCCGCGCGGGGATCGCCCCGGTGCGGTCGCGCAACTCGAGCGCGAGGTAGGCGGTGCCCGTGCGCGCGATCAGGCGATCCTTGCGCGTGCAGGCGAAGACGCCGCTGACCTCGTCGCCCGCGCGCATCGTCGCGACTGCAATGGGCTGGGCCGGGACGGCGTGAAGCTCTGCAGAACGCACGAACCCATGATGTACCGTGGAGCGGATGCAGCCCCTCATCTGGGAGCATCGCCCGGACGGTTTGCGGGCGCCGGCGCTCGTTTGTGCGTTCACCGGCTGGAACGACGCCGGAGACGCCGCATCGGCCGCGCTGCAGTTCCTCGGCTCGTCATTGGCAGCCACCCGCTTCGCGCGCATCGACCCGGAGGACTTCTACGACTTCCAGGCCACGCGGCCGAAGATCAAGCTCGTCGAGGGGCGCACCCGGCAGATCGAGTGGCCCGAGGTCGAGATCTACGAGGCGCGCATCCCGCGAGCTCCGCGCGATCTGGTCTTGCTGCAGGGCGCCGAGCCATCGATGCGCTGGCGCAGCTTCTGCCGGTTGATCGTCGACCTCGCCGAGGCGATGGGGACGCAGATGGTCGTCACCCTCGGCGCGCTCCTGGCCGACGTGCCGCACTCGCGGCCGGTGCCGATCACGGGCCTGTCCTCGGACGAGGGGCTCGTCCAGCGCGTCGGGCTGTCGCCGTCCTCCTACGAGGGCCCGACGGGGATCGTCGGCGCGCTGCACGCCGCCTGCCAGGAGGCCGGCATCCCGACCGCGTCGCTGTGGGCCTCGGTGCCCCACTACGTGGCCGCCGCCCCCAACCCGAAGGCCGCTCTGGCGCTGGTGCGCAAGCTCGAGGGCCTGATCGGCGTGTCGGTCGACGCCGGCGAGCTCGAGAGCGCCGCGGCCGACTACGAGCGCCAGGTCTCGCTGGCGGTCCAGAGCGACCCCGACGTGCAGGCCTTCGTCGAGCGGCTGGAGCAGGCCGCCGAGGAGGAGGAGCCGGACATGAGTCCGCAAGATCTGCCGAGCGGCGACTCGATCGCGCGCGACTTTCAGCGGTTCCTGCGGCAGCGGGGGCCCGACGCGCCGGGGCCTTGACGCTGGTCGTCCGCGTGGCGTTGCCGGCGCCGCGCGGCCTTTCTTGGCATTGAGGGAGTGAAGTCCACCGGTGGTGTGGGGCGTGCGCGGAGCGGCAAGCGCGGCGCGGACGACCGCGCGGCACCGGACGGACGGCCGGCGGGGCAGCTAAGCCGGGTCGGCGCCGAACACGCCGGGGCCGCGGCGCTGCTCGTAGATCAGCGAGGTCTCCGCGTGCGACACGGCAGGGTCGGATGCGAGGTGCTCGACGACGAACTCGCGCAGGTCGTGGGCGTCGGCGGCCGCGACCCAGAGCAGGTAGTCGGTCTGGCCGGTGACGTGGAAGATCGACAGCACGCCGGGGAGGGCGCGGACGTGCTCTGTGAACGACTCGATCTGCTCGCGCGAGTGCACGGACAGGCGGATCGCCACGAGCGCCTGCAGCGGGCGCCCGAGCGCGGCGAGGTCGACCTCCGCATGAAAGCCGCGGATCACGCCCCGGGCGCGCAGCGCGCGGACGCGCGCGAGCGCGGTCGAGGGGGCGACGCCGACGGCGGCCGCCAGGCGGGCGTTGGAGATGCGCGCATCGGCCGCGAGCAGTTCGAGCAGACGGCGGTCGATCGCGTCCAGGTCATCGTTCGGCACGGGCCCCATTCTTGCACGCCGATCCGAACAAACAGCGGTGAACCAAGCAGACAGCGAAGGATCTTCGACCATCGCATCAGATGACCGCACAGATGCCACACTGTCTCGATGAGCGCCACCACCGCCGGGCCCACCGTCGACATCAGGGACTCGATCCTCGACGCCATCGGCACCACGCCGCTCGTCCGGCTGTCGCGCCTGGCGGCGGGGCTGACGCCGCAGATCGTGGCCAAGGTCGAGGCGCTCAACCCCGGCGGATCGATCAAGGACCGCGTCGCGATCGCGCTCATCGAGGCGGCCGAGCGCGACGGCAAGCTCAAGCCGGGCGGCACGATCGTCGAGCCGACGTCGGGCAACACCGGCACCGGCCTGGCCATCGCCGCGCGCCTGAAGGGTTATCGAGTCATCGCGGTCATGCCGGACAAGATGTCCAAGGAGAAGATCGACCTCCTGCGCGCCTACGGCGCCGAGGTCGTGGTGGCGCCGACCGCGGTGCCGCCCGAGTCGCCGGAGTCCTACTACCGCGTCGCCGATCGGCTGGCCGAGGAGATCCCCGGCGCCTTCCAGCCCAACCAGTACCTCAACCCGGCCAACCCGCAGGCCCACTACCGCTCGACCGGTCCCGAGCTGTGGGAGCAGACCGGCGGGCGGATCACGCACCTCGTTGCGGGCGTCGGCACGGGCGGGACGATCAGCGGCACGGGGCGCTACCTCAAGGAGCGCAACCCGGACATCGAGGTCATCGGCGCGGACCCCTACGGCTCGATCTATTCGAGCCCCGAGGTCAAGCCCTATCTCGTCGAGGGCGTCGGCGAGGACTTCTGGCCGCAGACCTTCGACCCGTCCATCGTCGACCGCTACGTGACGGTCTCCGACCGCGACGCCTTTCTGACCACCCGCCGACTGGCGATGACCGAGGGCATCCTCGCGGGCGGCTCCGGCGGCCTGGCCGTGCACGCAGCGCTCGAGGTGGCGCAGGGCACCGACGACCCCGGCGCGCTGATCGTCGTGATCCTCCCCGACGGCGGGCGCTCGTACCTGTCGAAGATCTACAACGACGCGTGGATGACCCAGCACGGCTTCCTCGAGCGCTCGACCGATCAGACGGTCGGCGACGTCCTGCGCGCCAAGCAGCAGGCCGGCGAGATCCCGCCGCTCGTGACCATCGAGACCCACCAGAAGGTCCGCGACGCCGTCGCGCTGCTGCACGAGCACCGCGTCTCGCAGCTGCCGGTGGTCAGCGCGAACGACCCCTCGAGCGTCGTCGGCTCGATCGGCGAGCGCGGCCTGCTCAAGCACGCCGTCGAGGACCCCGCGCTGCTCAACGCCGATATCGTCGACGTCATGGAGGCCCCCTTCCCGGCCGTCTCATCCGGCGACCCGGTGCGCGAGGCCGTCGAGCTGCTCGTCGGCGACCGCCAGGCGCTGATGGTCACCGACGCCGGCCGCGCGACCGGCATCCTCACCCGCGCCGATCTGCTCGAGGCGCTGGCGCGGTGAGCGAGGACACGTCGCACGACCACTTCGCCACCCGCGCGGTCCACGCCGGCCTCGAGCCCGACCCCGGCTACGGCGCGGTCATCCCGCCGATCCATCAGACCTCGACCTTCGTGCAGCGAGCCGTCGGCGAGGTCGTCGAGGACTACGACTACTCGCGCGGGGCCAACCCGACGCGGTCGGCGCTCGAGCGCGCGCTCGGCGAGCTCGAGGGCGGCCTCGCCAGCGCCTTCTCCTCGGGCATGGCCGCCACCCACGCGCTCGTCACCGCCGCCTGCGACGCGGGCGACCACGTCGTCATCCCCGACGACCTCTACGGCGGGACCTATCGCCTGTTCGACAAGGTCCTCTCGCGGTGGGGCCTGAACTACACGATGGTCGACCAGACCGACCTCGACGCCCTCGCCGCCGCGGTCACCGACGACACCCGCCTGATCTGGGTCGAGACGCCGACGAACCCGACGCTCAACGTGGTCGACGTCCCCGGTGTCGTCGCGCGCAGGCGCAACGCGCTGGTCGCCGTCGACAACACCTTCGCCACGCCGGTCAATCAGCGTCCGCTCGAGGACGGCGCCGACGCCGTCGTGCACTCGACGACCAAGTACCTCGGCGGGCACTCCGACGTCATCGGCGGCGCCGTCATCGTCCGCGACGCCGAGCTGCACGAGCAGGTGCGCTTCATCCAGAAGGCGATCGGCGCCGTGCCCGGACCCTTCGACGCCTTTCTCGTGCACCGCGGCCTGCGCACGCTCGCCGTCCGCATGCGCGCCCACGCTGAGAGCGCCCGTGCCGTCGCCGAGTGGCTGCGCACCGCCGACGGCGCCACCGACGTGCGCTGGCCGGGCTACAGCGGCATGGTCTCCTTCCGCCACCCGGATGCGGTGGCCATCGCCGAGGCCACGCGCCTGTTCATGCTCGCCGAGTCGCTGGGCGGCGTCGAGTCGCTCATCGAGGTGCCCCAGGCGATGACCCATCAGTCGGTCGAGGGCTCCGCCGCCGCGGTGCCGGCCGACCTCATCCGCCTGAGCTGCGGCATCGAGGCTCCCGAGGACCTCGTGGCCGACCTCGCGCAGGCGTTCGCGCGGATCGCGCAGCGCCCCGAGGCCTTGCGGCCGGTGTGACGCACGCCACGGGAAACGAAACGGCGCCGCATGCGTCCTCCGCCCCATGGCCACTCATGCGTATGCACTTGAAAACCCCCTCGACCACGAGCGCCTGGTCATCCAGGCGAAGGCACTCGATCGCATCGCCGAGCGCTACATGCGCGAGGCCGGGTTCGCGCCGGGGATGCGCGTCCTCGACCTCGGAAGCGGAATGGGCGACTCGGCGCTGCTGGCGGCGCGCCTGACCGCACCGGACGGCCGCGTCGTCGCGGTCGAGCGCTCGGCGGAGACCGCGGCCGCCGCGCGCGCACGGCTCGAATCGCTGGGCGCCACCGCGGTCGACTACGTGCAAGCCGACGTCACCGACCTTCCGCCGCTCGAGAGCCAGTTCGACGCCGTCATCACCCGCCTGCTGATCATGCACGTGGCCGATCCGGTCGCCGTGTTGCGCGACGCGGCCGCCCTGGTCCGTCCCGGCGGCATCATCCTCTCGATGGAGTACGACCTCGCCTGGCTCCCGTGCCACCCGCCGTCCCCGACCTGGGATCGCGCCGTCGAGATCCTCGTCGAGACCATGAGGCGCGCCGGCATCCACACGCGCATGGGGCTCGAGCTGCGCAGCGCGTTTGTCGCTGCCGGTCTCGGCGAGCCCACCATGCGCAGCGAGCAGGACGTCGGCGGCAGCGCCGACTGGACCGGCTACGACAACCTGGCGCTGGTCCTCCGCTCGCTGCTGCCGGTGATCGAGGCGACGGGCAGCGCCGATCCCGACGAGCTCGACGTCGACACGCTCGCCGATCGGTTCCGCGAGGAGGTCGCCGACCGGGGCAGCATGGCGGCCATGCCGCCGCTCGTCGGCGCGTGGGCACGCGTGGTCAGCGAGTAGTGCTCGCCAGCACGGCTCCGAGCACAACCGGGGCGCACGCCGCGATCGCGAGCGCCAGCGGCAGTCCGTTGGCCAGCGCGCGCGCCTGCGCGACGATGACCAGCGGCAGCGCTCCGAGCACGGCCGCCGCGGCCGGCCAGCGCACCAGCCACGCGATCACGGTGCCGCCACCGCCGGTCGGATCGCCGGCCGCGCCCGCGGCGAGCACGCTGATCGGCACGCGCCCGCCGCGGCGTGACGACAGCGCCGCGCACGCGACGACCGTCGGAACGACGAGGACCGCGAGGACCGCGAGCGCGCCGCCGTGCTCCGGCAGATCGCCGGCCGCCGCCACCCCCGCGGCCGCCAAGGCGACCGCGACGGCCACGATCGCGATCGGCACGGCGAGATGCGCGAGCAGGATGCGGCCGAACGGGCGCCGCAGCAGGATCTGCGACGTGCTCGGATGGTCGACCTCCAGCCGCAGCGGCTCGAGCACGATGCCCGCGGCAACGTAGATCCCCAGGGCCGCGATCGGCTCCGCGGCCGGATGCGGCGCCGCGGCCACGGCCAGCGCGCCGGCGGCCACTGCGAGCACGATGGCGCCGAGCGTCCGCGCCGGCGCGCGCAGGCTCGCGCACGCGTCGCGCCACGCGATGGCCAGCGCGGCGCGCCGCGGCGGTCGCAGCCGACCGCCGGCGCGCACACGGCCGGGTCCGCCCGCCCGCGCCAGCGCCAGCCGCGCCGTGCGCGCATCCCAGTTCCAGGCCGAAGCGCGTGCGCCCGCGTGCGCCTCGGCGCGCACGACATGGCGCTCGGTCGGGCACGTTCCGAAGCGCCGCGCCGCGCTCAGCAGCGCGAGCGCGGTGACGACCGCCAAGGTGATCAACGCGCCGCCCGCAGCCGCCGTCGAGCCCGCCTCCGGCTGCAGCGCCCAGCCCCACGGCCCCGACCACAGCACCGCCGTCTGCGCCCCGGACCGGGCGGCGACCACAAGGCCCGCGCCCACCACGACCGACAGCGGCAGCGCGACCGCCGCCGCGCGCGACGCGCGCGCCGAGCACTCCACGTGCCCGGCCAGCGCCACCGCGAGCACGCCGACCAGCGCGAGCCCCAGCCCCAGCCCCACGACCTCGAACGCCTCGACGCCGCGCCCGCGTCCGCCGAGCCCGACCAGCGTCACCGCCGCGACGAGCGCTCCGCCACACGCGCCCCACGCCACGGCACGCGCCAGCGGCCGCGACGCCAGCGCGCGGCGCGACAGCGGCGCGCCGAGCAGGAAGCCGACGTCGGGTTCGGCGAAGACGACCGGGCCCTGCCAGCTCCCCCAGCGCGCCACGACGGCCAGCGCGACCAGCACGATCGCCGGTCCCCACTCCGCGACCGTGTCCGGCGTGATCCACCGCGAGAGCGCGGCGCTCGCGGTCCCGTAGAGCAGCGCGCCGAGAATGGCCGTGGAGATCGCGACCGTGTAGAGGGTGTCCAGCCGCGCGCCGAGCGTCGGCCCCGGGCGCTTGACGTGCCACCACGCGCGCACGGTGGCGACCTGGGCGCTCACGCGATCTCCCATCCGGCAGCTGCGGCGCGCTCGGCCACCTCGCGATATCTGCCGGTATCCACCACCTCGCCCTCCGCGAGCAGCACCCCGCGGTCGGCCAGCCCGTCGGCGAAGCCGAGCTGGTGCGTGGTCAGCAGCACGGCACAGCCGGCCGCCTTGCGCTCGGCGAGGATCGCGTGCAGCAGCGCCTGCGACGGCGGGTCGAGGCCGACGACCGGCTCGTCGAGCAGCAGCAGCGCGGCCGGGCGGATGAGCGCGCAGGCGAGCTGCGTCTTCTGGCGCATGCCGCGCGACAGCTCGGCCGGGTGGAAGTCGGCGCGCGCGGCCAGCCCGAGGCGATCGAGTAGGTCATCGATGCGGCCGTCGCTCTCCGATCCGGCCAGGCCGTGGGCGACGGTCACGAGCTCGAGGTGCTCGCGGACCGTCAGGTCCTCGTAGAGCAGCGGGTTGTCGGGCACAAGCGCCAGGCGCTCGCGCGCGTGCTCGGCGTCGGGCTCGCGGTGCGGGTCGAAGCCCTCGATGCGCACCTGCCCCGCCGTCGGCTCGATCAGGCCGGCCAGCGTGCGCACCGCCGTCGACTTGCCGCTGCCGTTGGCGCCGACCAGCGCGACGCATTGCCCCGGCACGATCGTCAGCGAGAAATCGCGCAACGCCGCGAGCCGGCCGTAGGAGTGGCCGACCTCCAGCGCCTCCAGCGGCGGCGGGTCGTTCACCGCTCGGCCGCCGGACAGGCGATGCGGTAGTCGCACACCGAGCACGCCGCATACGAGGGCGTCGGCTCGAAGCCCTGCCCGAGGATGCCGTCGGCGACCTCGAAGACCGTCTCGGTGATCCAGTCGCGATCGACGTCCTCGACGGGCAGCGGCACCTTCGTATCGTCGAGGACGTAGAGGTAGGCCTGGCGCGAGGAGTCAAGCCCCCAGGCCTCGCGCGCGCCGACGGCGTAGAGCGAGAGCTGCACGTCCTCGCGCAGCTGCGCGGGCGAGCGCGGGCGGCCCGTCTTGTAGTCGATCAGCTCGTAGTCGCCGTCTGGCAGGCGGTCGACGCGGTCCACGCGCCCGCGCAGCGTGTGGGCGCCCATCCGGAAGCTGAAGGCCTTCTCGAACCACAGCGGCTCGCACGGCTCCGAGCGGAAGCGATCGTGGTAGCGGCGCAGCGCCCCGTCGGCCTTGGAATGAAGCTGGCGCTCCTGGTCGGAGCCGCCGAAGCCCCCGCGCCGCCAGCCGGCCTCGAGCAGGCCGAGCAGCTCGTCGAGCGTCCGCCCGCCGCTCTGGTGATAGCGCTCGAGGACCTGGTGGACGAGGATCCCGAAGCGCTGGTTGAGCGTCGGCTCGCTCGGGATCCGGAAGACGCGCGCGAACTTGTACTTCAGCGGGCACGTCCGGTAGGTCTCGATGTCCGAGGCGCTGAGCAGCAGGCCGTCGCCGCGCGTGGGCAGGAACGGCTCGAGCGAGGGCTCCTCGCGCGCGGCCATCGCGGTGGCGCGCGCGTGCGCGTCGCGCTCGGCGTCGAGCAGCAGGTCGTCGAGCGAGCTGGTCTGCAGGATCTCGCGCTGCTGCGCGGTGGCGGCGCCGATCAGGGCGACGTTGATCCCGGGCAGCGCGTCGGCCACCGACTGGCCCTCGGGGCGGTTCATCAGCGCGGCAAGCTTGAGCAGCTCCAGGTAGCGGACGGCGCCGTGAGCGACGTCGAGGTCGGTGTCGAAACGCAGCTCGCCCAGCCGCGTGCCCGTGCGCGGGATCGAGCGAAGCAGCTCGTCGCGCAGCGTCGTGAAGGTCGCGTGCAGCGTCTCGTCGGGACCGAACAGCTCCTCGGCGTGCTCCTCCCACGGCGCGTCGACGGCGGCGCGTACCTCCTCGAGGAAGGGCGAGGGGTGCTGCAGCGCGCCCGCGGACGAGCGCTCGGCGTAGGCGAGCACGAGCCCCTCGCCGGCGCGGGTGATCGCGACGTGCAGCAGGCGGCGCATGTCGGCAACATGCTCGGCGCGCGTGTCCGGCGCGAGCTCCTCGTGCAGCAGTTCGGCCGGGATCGGCTCGGCCAACCGCCGGCGCGCGCCCGGCATCCGCGCCGACTGCAGGCCGAGCACGAACACGTGGCGGAACTCGCGGCCCTGCGCGGCGTGCATGGCCATGACCGCCACGGCGCCGCTGCGGCCCTCCCCGACGCCCTCCTCGTCGTCGTGCAGCCCGGCCTCGGCGACGGCGCTGACGTAGCGGGCGAACTCGCGGCCCGTCGCCTGCGGCGAGCGGCGCACGTAGGCGGCGGCCAGCTCGCCGAAGCGCGCCAGCGAGACGAGGCGCTCGACGACGTCGGCCTGCGCGGCGAAGAGCTGCTGGCGGCGCAGGCCGAGGCGGTCGATCAGGCGGTGGACGAAGAGGTCCGGGCGCGAGGTGTCCAGGGCGCCGGCAGCGGAGCGGTGGAGCTTGAGGAAGCCGAGGATCCGCTCGCGCGCCTCCGGCGGGATCTGGGGCGACTCGGTGGCGGCCACCAGCGCCCCGACCATGTCGAGCTTGCGCCGCCGCGCGATCTGCACGCAGCGCGCGAGGTCGATCGAGCGCAGCTCGACCGGCGGGCGCGCGAGCGCGCGCACGACCGCGCCGGCGTCGCCGGGGTCGACGAGCAGCCGCAGCCACGCGAGCACGTCCTTGATCTCCGCGCGCTGGAAGAACGCCGTCGCGCCCGCCAGCGCGTAGGGCAGGGCGCGCTCCTCGAGGGCGACGGCGATCGTCTGGCCCTCGTTGCGCACCGAGCGCACCAGCACGCCGATCTCCTCGGGCGCCACGCCGCTTCGCACCAGCCGCTCGATCTCCGCCGCGACGCCCTGCGCCTGGGCACGCTCGTTGGCGCAGCGCCACACGCGGACCTGACGGGTGCCGGAGGCGGCCACGTGGCCGCCGGAGGCGGGTCCCGCCGGCCGGAGGCCGGGCGATGTCTGGCCGGGGGGCGCGACCACGGGCTTCTCGACACGGTCCGCGATGGGCGCCACCACCGCCTCGGCCGCGGCGAGCACCGCCGACGGCGAGCGCAGCGAGCGCTGCAGGCGAACGGTCTGGGCCCCGGGCAGCTCGGCGGTCAGCGCGCGCAGGTTGCGCGGGGCGGCGCCGCGCCCGCGGCGGACCGCGCAGTCGTCGTCGCCCGCCGCGGTCAGCCCGCCGTGCTCGGCACCGAGCGCGACGACGAGCCGCAGCCCCGCGAGCTCGAGGTCCTGCGCGTCGTCGACGAGCACGTGGCGCCAGCGCGCGGCGGCGCGCGCGCGCACGTGTGGCTTGTCGCGCAGCAGCCTGATCGCCCCGAGAAGCAGGTCGCCGAAGTCAAGCGCGCCCTGCTCGCGCAGCATCCGGTCGTGCGCCGAGTAGACGCCGGCGAACTCGCGCTCGCGCTCGGCGCGCTCGTCGCCGTCCGGCAGTTCGGCCGCCCAGCGGTTGACCTCATCGGCGGTGATCATCGCGTCCTTGAGGCGGTCGATTCGCGCGATGACCGAGGCCAGCAGCGTCGCCGGGTTGCCCTGGAAGTCGTGCACGGCCAGCGTCAGCTCGTCGACTCGCTCGAGCAGCATCGCCAGGCGGTCGGCCGGCGCGACCGGCACCACGAACGGATCCAGGCCGGCCTCGAGCGCCTCGTCGCGCAGCAGGCGCGCGGCGAAGCCGTGGACGGTGTGCACCGCGAGCTCCTCGAAGCCGTGCTCGAGCTCGTCCTCCACGCCGGCGCGCAGGGCGTCGGCCGCGGCCTCGGAGGCGGTCAGCGTGAGCACCTGCTCGGGGGCCAGTCCGCCGGCCGTGGCCAGCCACGCGTGGCGGTGCAGCAGCGTGCGCGTCTTGCCCGTGCCGGCCGCGCCCACGACGACCAGCGGACCGCCGCGGTGCGCGACGATCTCGCGCTGCGCCGGTGTGAGGCCGTCGAGCGGATCGGGCACGCCCCTAGGATATGAGGCACATGGCGACCGCTCGCGACGCGACGGGTGAGCTGTTCTCGTTCGATTGGCTCGGTGCGTGCCGCAGCGCGGCGAAGGGCTTGCGTGGCGTCCTGCTCGAGAATCCGACGAGCCGCGAGCGGGTGATCGAGACCGGCGAGCGCGGCGAGGGCGGCGACCGCACGCTGGTCATCGACGCGCAGGCCGAGGATCGCGTCTTCGGCGAGCTCGACCGCCTCCACGACGACGGCGCGCGTTTCACCGCGCTCTCCGAGGAGCGCGGCTATGTCGACTACGGCGATCCGGGCGTGCTCGTCGTCATCGACCCGATCGACGGCTCGATGAACGCCAAGCGTGGCCTGACGCATCACGCGCTGTCGATCGCCGTGGCCGACGGGCCGACGATGGCCGACGTGCTCTTCGGCTACGTCTACGACCTCGGCCCGGGCGAGGAGTGGCGCGCGATGCGCGGTCTGGGCGCCTTTCTCAACGACCAGCCGCTGTCGGCGCCGCAGCCCGAGCGCCGGCGGTCCGACGGCAAGCTCGAGCTGGTGGCCATCGAGTCGGCCGATCCGCGTTGGCTGGCGGCCTCGAGCGACGCGCTCGTGCAGGTGACCGCGCGCGTGCGCGCGATCGGCTCGATTGCCGTGTCGCTGTGCCAGGTCGCGGCGACCCGCGTCGACGGGATGGCGACGTTGTGGAACTGCCGCGCGGTCGATGCGGCCGCGGCCCAGCTCGTGGTGCGCGAGAGCGGCGGCCTGGTCGCCTTCACGGCGATGGACGAGCCGCTGGCCGCGCCGCTTGACCTCGAGCCGCGCTCGCCCGTCGTGGCCGCCCGAACCGACACGGCGCTGGCCCAGCTGGCCACGCTGCCCGCCGCGTGATGGTCGACTGGCGCCTGGCCGAGCGCGTGGCCGATGCCGTCTCCGGTGGCGACGGCGCCGGCCCGCCGCTGGGCGATGGCGTCGACATCGCCGCGATGGCCCAGCGCGCGTGCGAGCGCGTCAGCCACTACGCGCGGCTGCAACCCGCGACGCCGCCGCCCGCCGCGGAGGCGATCGGCCGGCGCGAATGGTCGCGGGCCAACCTGGAGACGATGCGCGGAACGCTCGAGCCGCTCGTCGAGCGGCTGGGCAGCGGGCCGCTGCAGGCCGCCGGCGGCGTCCTGATCGGCGCCGAGGCGGGCGGCATCGTCGGCTTCATGGGCCGCTCGGTGCTCGGCCAGTACGAGCTCGCGCTGCTGGATCCGGAGCGCCCGGCGCGGCTTCTGCTCGTCGCGCCCAACCTGCGCGAGGCGGCCAAGACGTTCCAGGCCGACGAGGCCGAGCTGCTGGAGTGGGTGGTCTTCCACGAGATCACCCACGCGGTCCAGTTCACCGGCGTCAGCTGGCTGCGCGAGCACCTCGCCGGAATGCTGAGCGAGCTGCTGGAGTCGGTGAAGGTCCAGATCGACACCTCCGCTCTGCTGCGCCTGCCCAAGCTCCAGGACGTGCGCGCGGCGTGGGACGCGGTCCGCGACGACGGCCTGGTGCACGCCGTGGCCGGCCCCGAGCGCAAGGCGATCATCGACCGGCTGCAGGCGGCGATGGCCCTGATCGAGGGCCACGCCGAGCACGTCATGGACGCGGCCGGGGCCGACGTCCTGCCGTCGCTGCCCAAGCTGCGCGAGTCGCTCGAGCGCCGCCGGCGCGAGAAGCCGCCGCTGGTCAAGCTGATCGAGCGTCTGCTCGGCCTCGATCTCAAGCTGCGGCAGTACATCATCGGCAAGCGCTTTTGCGACGCGGTCGTGCGCGACTGGGGGATCGATGCCCTCAACCGCGCCTGGACCGCTGCGGACCTGCTTCCGGACCTCGTCGAGCTCGAGGATCCGGCCGCCTGGATCAGGCGAACGCAGGTTCGTGCTGTAACCCCGGGCTCGTAGAGGGTTACAAACATGTGTTCGCATGATAGACTTCCTTGCGAACAAGATTAGAACTAACTTCCTTAGTAGAGGATGACCATGGCCGAGCAGAGCACCACTGCCACCACCAAGCGGTCCACCACCGCCAAGAAGGCTGCCGCAACCCGCAGCCGCAATCAGGCCGCTGCTGCGCGCAAGCGCTCGACGGCCGCCAAGAAGGCCGCCGAGACCCGCCGCGAGCTGGCCAAGACCCCGGTCGATCGCGTGCAGGAGTACGCCGAGCGTGCCGTCCTGATCCCCGTGGGCGCCGCCCTCGTGGCTCGTGACAACGTCATCGCGACGGTCGACGAGCTGCGCACGAGCCTCGCCACGCGCGAGAAGGCCGAGAAGGAGCTGGCCGCTCGGCGCAAGCGCATCGAGTCCGACCTCAGGCGCTTCGAGCGCCGCGGCCGCACCGAGCGCAACCGCGTCGAGCGCCGGATCAAGAAGGCCCGCACGCGCGTCGAGCGCGAGCTGCGCCAGCGTCGCACGCGCGTCGAGCGCGAGATCCGCTCGACCCGCAAGGACTTCGACTCGCAGGCCGACCTGCTCGGCGCGCGCGTGGAGAACATCGTGCAGACGGGGCTCACCCGCGGCACGGAGGTCGCGACGAAGATTCAGGAGCGCGTCGGCACCGTCGCCTAGCACGACTTCCCGTCCCGGGCGCGGAGAGGGCCCGGCGACGAAGGACTGCCGGCTGCATATCCCCGCCGGCAGTGCAGTACCTCTCCTCCCTCAGGAACGGCCCGCCATCGCGCGGGCCGTTCCTTTTCGCCGGTGCGCGGCGCCGCGCGCCGGGACCGGGCGCGGGCCTCTGCTTGAATGAGGGCATGCCCAGTCGCGACGAGATCCTCAAGGCGCTCGAGGCGGTCATCGATCCCGAGCTTCGCCGCTCGATCGTCGAGCTCGAGATGGTGCGATCCATCGACACCGCGGACGGCCTCGTGCGGGTCACGGTGTCGCTGACGACGCCGGGCTGCCCGATTCGCAGCCACTTCGAGACCGCGGTGCGCAAGGCCGTCGGCGAGCTGTCCGGCGTCCAGCGCGTCGAGGTCGCCTTCGACGTCCTCTCCGACCAGGAGAAGGCGGGGCTGCAGCAGAAGCTCGGCCGCCCCGGCGGGCTGCCCGAGGGCGCGCTGGCGCAGGTCAGCAACGTCGTTTGCATCGGTTCGGGCAAGGGCGGCGTCGGCAAATCGACGATCACCGCCAACATCGCCGCCGCCATGGCCGCCGAGGGCAAGCGGGTCGGCGTGCTCGATGCCGACGTGTGGGGCTACTCGATCCCGCGCATGTTCGGCGTCTCCGGGCGCCCGCCGGTATCGCCCGAGCGCAAGATCGTCCCGCTCGAAGCCCACGGCGTGAAGGTGATGTCGATCGGCTTCTTCGTCGAGGAGGACAGTGCGGTCGTGTGGCGCGGGCCCATGCTCCACAAGGCGCTGACGCAGTTCCTCGAGGACGTCGACTGGGGCGCCTTGGACTTCCTGCTCGTCGACCTGCCGCCGGGCACCGGCGACGTCTCGATGACGCTCGCCCAGCTCCTGCCGCAGGCGAAGTTCCTCATCGTGACCACGCCGCAGCCGGTCGCCCAGAAGGTCGCGCGGCGCGCGGCCGAGATGGCGCACAAGGTCGATCTGGAGATCGGCGGGGTGGTCGAGAACATGGCTGCCTTCGTCACGCCCGGCGGCGACCGCTACACGCTGTTCGGCGAGGGCGGTGGCCAGGCGCTGGCCGACGAGCTCGACGTGCCGCTGCTCGGCAAGGTCCCCCTGACCATGCCGCTGCGCGAGCAGTCCGACGCCGGCGAGCCGCTGGTCTTCACCGATCCCGACGATCCGGCCGCCCAGGCGATCCGCCACGCGGCGCGCGGGCTGGTCGCGATGTTCCCGGTCGAGCTGCCGATCCTGCAGACGGCCGCGCCCGCGCAGGAGGCGCCGGCGCCGAAGGGGATGTCGCTGCCGATGGCGGGCTGAGCGGCCGCCGCTTCAGGCCGTCGCCGGACCCGTGCCGCTGCGCAGCAGGCTGCCGCGGCCGGTCGGCCACGGCAGGCAGTTCGTGCCCGAGCGCGGGACGCGGTAGACGTCGAGCCCGTGGTCGAAGGTCGAGAGAACGATTTCCAGGCGCCCGTCGCCGCCGAGATCGGCGATCGAAGGCGCGGCCGGGACGCCGATCCCGTTGCCGTCGTTGCCCTGATGGCGAAGGCGGATGTCGTAGAGCCGCTTGCCGGCGGCGGAGAGCACCACGAGACGGCCCGAGCGCCGGGTCGCTCCGTACGTCCCGAAGACGAGCTCGGACGTGCCGTCGCGGTTGAGGTCGGCGGCCACCACCTCCGAAGCAAACGTTTTCTTGGCGCCGCGGGCGTAGTCGTAGCGCCATAGGCGCCTGCCGGTCGGCCCCACCGCGTAGACGTAGCCGTCGGGAACGGGCGCGACGATCTCGGGGCGGCGGTCGCCGGCGATGTCGACGACCGTCGGCGCGGGGATGCCGCTCGGCGGGTAATAGTCGCTCGCACCGCGCACCGCCGGCTTGCGGCTGCGCGGCAAGGTCGTAAAGCCCTTGTGCCTGCGGGCCGAGCGCACGCCGCCGTTCTGCGCGCCGTCGAGCGCCATGAACGCGTAGGCCTGCGTCTCGTAGGGCTCCTTCATCTCCACGTTGGGCAGCCCGATCACCTCGTTGTGCCCGTCTTGGTCGAGGTCGGCGAGCGACGGCGGCGATGCGGTCCACTGCAGCCACGCGGTCTTGCGCACGTCGGGCCACGGACCGGTGTGGCGGTGGTACTGGTCGTTCTCGACCTTCGGGCTCAGCCAGCGGATGAACTGCCCCCACCCCAGGCGCGCGCCGACGTGGCCGCTCTCGCGGTTCGTGTACCACGGCGAGGCGAGGACGGAAGTGCCGTCGTCGTTGAAGACGTTGATCTGGTGGTTGTCGAAGGTGACGACGATCTCCAGCTGCGGATCGTCGTCGAGGTTGCCGATCCCGACGTTCTCGCCGTAGGCGCCGTAGCCGTGGTTGCCGACGCCGTTGAAGCCGGCGTCGGAGGCGTTGTAGCGAGGCCATGCGCCCGGTGGCCCGTACGGCCTCCCGGAGGCATCGAAGACGAAGACCTGCGAGCCGGTCGACGACGTGTTCGTCGTGGTCACCACCACCTCGAGGCGGCCGTCGCCGTTGAGGTCGGCTGCCGCCATGCCGCGCGCCTCGGGGCACTGGCCACCACTGCACGTCGACGCCGGCCAGCCCGCCTTGAGCGCCAGGCGGCCACCGACGAGGTCGTAGGCCGCGACCGTGCCGTCGTTGCCGCCGACGACGATCTCGGGGACCTTGTCGCCGTCGAGGTCCGCCACCACGCCGGGCGCGTAGACCCGTCCCTTGGTGGCGGTGCCCTTGCCGAGCTGATGCCCGGCGGCGTCGAAGACGAAGGTCGAGTAGTCGGGCGCGACGATCTCGAGCTTGCCGTCGCCGTTGAGGTCGGCCAGCCCGGGCGACGAGAACCATCCGGTCTCGCCGGTCGGGATGTTGCGGACGAAGCGCGGCTTGGCGACCTTGGCCTTGGCCTTGGTGCGCACGCATGCGGTGGCGGCGGCGTCGGAGGCGGGCGCGGCCGCGCCGCAGCTCAGCACGAACGCCGCGAGCGCGACGAGGGGCAGGCGCCGGCGCATGGCCGGGCACCCTACTCACCCCATCAACGCGTCGCCCAGCGCGGTGCGCACGTAGAGGACCGAGCGGCCGTCACGGCGGCCGCTGACGAGCCCCGCGTCGCGCAGCGCCGTGAGGTGGTGCGACGCGTTTCCCGGACTGAGCGACAGGCGCTCGGCGAGTTCGGTCGTCGACCGCGGCGCGCCGAGGTCGGCGAGCACCGCCGCGCGCGTGGGACCCATCAGGCGAGCGAGGCCGTTGGGCGCCGGCGCAGCCTCGTCCCACAGCGTCGCGATGCCGCGCGCCGGATAGATCACCGTCGGCTGCCACGGCGCGCGGTCGATGACGTGGGGCCGCGTCGCCGCGAAGGCCGATGGCATCAGCACGAGGCCCCGGCCGCCGAGCTCGATCGTCGCCTCGTGGACGGGGACGCGGACGGTGAGGCGATTGTCCTGCCAGGAGATCTCGTCGGCGATGTCGGCGAACAGCGCCGCGGGCCCGCCGGTCGCCAGTCGGCGCGCGCGGTAGGCGATGTCGGCATCGAGAAAGGCGTGTATGCGCGGCCACACCGGCTCGACGGCTCGCGCCCAGTAGGCCTCGAGCACATCCGCGAGCCGGCGCACCTCGCGGCGCGGGTGCTCCAGCCACGGCGCGGCGATCTCGGCGCCGCGCCGGTGCTGCGAGCCGAACAGCGTCATCTCCGACCGGATCTCCGCGATCGGCGTCGCGCGCAGGGCCGCGAGGTCGTCCTCGATGCTGCCCAGCGGTCCCGCGGGCGGCGGCGTGATGAAGTCCGGCCCGTAGCCGCGCGGCGGGGTCAGCGCGACGGCTCGATCCAGCGCGAGCCCGTCCAGCCGCCCGCTCAGCGAGCGCAGCCAGGGCAGGTGCAGCGCCGCGTGCGACCGGTCGCGCAGCGCGACGAGCGAGCGCTCCAGCTCCCACATCGGCGAGATCGCGAAGCGGGTGCTGGCGAGATCCTCGACCTCGAAGACGAACCGGACCACCGGCGGAACCTAGGGCCTCGGCACCGTGACCGGAAGCAGCGACCTCGGCACCATGAACCCCTACGCCCGCGGCACCATGACCTCGAGGACGGTGCCGTCGAGGTCGGGGAAGTAGATCGAGTCGCTTTCGCGATGGCGTTCGGGCTGGTAGGCGATCCCGAGGCGATCGAGCCGCGCGGCGACGCGCCGCTGGCCGGCGTGGTCGGTGGCCAGCGCGACATGGCGCAGGCCGGGTGCGCGCTCGGCGAAGAGGCCCAGGCGCGCGCCGACGGGGCCGAGGAAGACCGGCTCCTCCGGCACGGCGTGGCGCGCGTGGGCGCGCAGGCCGAGGACCTCCTCGTACCAGGCGATCGAGGCCTGGCGGTCGTGGACGTCGAGGGACACGTGGTCGATGCGGATCAGTTGCATGGCCGGAGCGTCGGGCACGGCGCCCGTCCGCGCGATGGATTTGATTCACATCAAATCGTTCGTCAGGGTCGCGGGGCGCCGGGACGCTGGCGCCATGACCAACACCGCATCGCTCACCACCGGCGCCGGCCATGTCGTCGCGCCCGCCATCTCGCTGCCCGGCTCCCCGAACTACGACACGGACCGCGCCGCGTGGAACCTCACCGCCGATCAGCGGCCGGCCGCCGTCTGCGTGGCCACCAGCGTGGCGCACGTGCAGGCCGCCATCGCCTATGCCCGCGTGCGCGGCCTGCGCGTCGCCGCGCAGGCCACGGGCCATTTCGCCCACGGCCTGCCGCCGCTGCACCGCACGCTGCTGCTCAAGCTCGCGCTGCACCGCGAGCAGGCCATCGCGGTCGACCCCGTCGCGCGCACGGCCCGCGTCCCCGCGGGCGCGCGCTGGATCGACGTCGTCGGCGCCGTCGCGCCGCACGGCCTCGCCGCGATGCACGGCTCGGCGCCGACCGTCGGCGTGATGGGCTACCTGGTCGGCGGCGGCCTGTCGTTCTACGGGCGCGCGCACGGCCTGGCCGCCAACCACGTGCGGGCCTTCGAGGTCGTCGCGCCCGACGGCCGCGCGCTGCGCGCCGACGCCGACGAGAACCCGGAGCTGTTCTGGGCGCTGCGCGGCGGCGGGGGCGGCTACGCATTGATCACCGCGGTCGAGATCGAGCTCCTGCCCTACGCGCAGGTCACGGGCGGCGCGCTGTTCTTCGCGGCGGACCGCGCGCCGGCGCTTCTGCGGGCATGGCGCGACTGGACGCGCACCGCGCCCGAGACGATGACGACGACCTTCCGCGTCCTGCAGTTGCCGCCGCTGCCGCATGTGCCGGAGCCGCTGCGCGGCGTCGCGACCGTCTGCGTCGACGGCGTGTCGCTCGACCCGGAGGTCGCGGCCGACCTCGACCGGCGCCTGCGCGCGCAGGCGCAGCCGATCCTCGGCGGCTTCGGTCCGATGCCCAGCGCCGCGGTCGCACACCTCCACGGCGATCCCGAGGAGCCGGTGCCGGCCATCACCGACGGCATTCTGCTCGAAGACCTCGGCGACGACGCCATGGCCGCGTTCCTGCGGGTCGCCGGGCCGGGCTCGCCGCTGCTCGCGGCCGAACTGCGCCACCTGGGCGGGGCGCTCGCCGACGAGCCGGCCGACGCCGGCGCCCGCGCCCGGCTCGAGGGCGAGTTCCTCCTGCTCGGCGTCGGCATGCCCGGGCCCGCCGGCCTCACGCCGGTCGAGGCGCACTTCGACCACCTGTTCGAGGCGATGCGCCCGGCCGCGACCGGTACCCGCTTCGCGAGCGTCGCCCAGCGCTGGACCTCGATGCGCACCTGCGTGCCCGACGCTGCGCTGCAGCGCCTCGCGCGCCTGCGGGCCGAGCTCGATCCCGACGACCTGCTCGTCGCGCCCCAGCTCCCGTGACCGGACTCCGACCGGCAGCGCTGACGGGCTGAACACTTTCGAATGCAGCGGTGATGCGAGGCCGGCGGCGTGCTACACCGCGCCATCGCGGCTCTCGTACATACGACGGCCTCGCGTCAAATCCGCCGGTGGCCGGCCGATCAGCGGGCGGTGGCCAGCCGCCGCACCGTCACCATCACGCTCGCCGTCGCGCTCTTCGGCGCGGCCCTGAGTCCCCTGGGCGCGTCCGCCGACGCGGCGCCGGCGATCGCGCCCCACGCGCGCGCCGGCGGCCTCGTGCGCTTCAGCGTCCCGGTCGTCGGTGCACGCACGTGCGTCGTGCGAGCGGCCGGTCGCCGGCGGACCGCGAACGTTGCCGGCGCCGCCAGTGTCAAGGTCAGCTTTCGCGTCGCCCGTCGTGCCCACGCCGGCACGTGGCTGCTTTCGATCGCCTGCGCGCCGTATACGTCGCAGCGCGTCGTGCTGACGGTCACCGGCGCCGCGCGCGCGCAGGCGCCGAGCGGGAGGCTCGTGGCCGGCCCGATCCGCATCGCGGTGGTGAAGCCCCCGCCCTCCGCGCGGCCACCGCGCACGCCGCCTGTTCCGACGCCCGCGGCCGCGCCGGCCGTCGCTGCGCCCATGTCGGAGGCCGATGCCCTGGCCCGCGCCCAGGCGGACTGGGTGACCTACGGCCCCGGGTACATCGCGGTGTTCCGCAACGGCCAGTGCACGGACTGGGCCGCGCAGAAGCGCCCCGACATCGTCGAGCGGGCCACCGTCCGGCTGTGGGCCGACCACTACATGGGCCTGCCCGACCCGGGCGTGAGCTGGAACGGCGGCTTCTGGGACGACATGGCGCGTGCCGCGCGGATGCCGGTCGGCACGATTCCGAAGGCGGGCGCGATCGTCACGTTCGACCCGGGCACCATGGGGGCCGGCCCGGTCACCGGGCATGTCGCCTACGTCGAGAGCGTCGACGACCACGCCGGCACGTTCACCGTCTCCGAGATGAACGCGCCGGTGCCGTGGGTCGTCTCCCACCGCACGATCGCGAAGAGCGCGATCGCGCAGGGCGGCATCACCTTCGTCTATTAGCCGGGTCGGCCGCGGGCCGGTTCAGACCTTCCTGACGATCACACCGCCTTCCTCGAAGTCCGCGACCGTGTCGTTGACCCGCAGGCCGTCGACCGCGCCCTGGAAGTCCAGGCCTGGATCCCTGCCCTTGCCGATCATCAGCGTGAAGATGCTCGCTGGGTCCCCGCCGTCGTCGAGCTTCGCCTTGATGGCGTCGAAGGTGCACCGGGCTGCCTGCGTGCACCCGGTGGCCGTACCGGCTGCACCGGTGAGCCACCAGAATCCACTCGACGTGTCGGTGGCGTCGACCGTCGTCCACGCGGATGGGTTGGTGTTGTTAGGAACGAACGTGAGCGTCGAGAACGTGGTCGGGTTCGTCTCGAGGCGCGGGTTGATCTCGAACTGGATGACGGGCATGTTCGGGTTGCCGCGCGAGTTGTTCTCGCCGGTCGTGTAGACGGAGAAGCCGACCTTGTCGAGGTTCTCCACCAGCCCATTGCCGGAGACGCCGTAGGCGATCCTCTCGTTGGACGGGACGAGCAGATTCAGGCTCCCCGTTCCGTAGGGCGGGTGGCTGTCCCCCGAAACCGGGCCCGACCGCAGCTGCGCCACGGGCGCGCCGATCGTGTTGCGGTTGATGATCCCGAAGTTGCCGCTCGACAGCTCCGGCGTCGAGCCACCCGGGGTCCCGGGTGCGCCCGGAGCGCCGGGTGCCCCAGGTGCGCCGGGCGCACCGGCCGGCCCTTGCGCGCCGCCCTGGTTGATGCGGTTCTGCGCACCGGTGGTCAACCGGTTCAGCGAGATCACCCCTCTGCGGATGTCCCGGTTCTGGATCGTCCCGTCCTTGATGTTCCTGCTCGTGAAGACCTGTTGGGCCGCGCCGAAGGCGGTTCCGCCGAGGAGCGAGCCGAGCAGCAACAGCAGGAGAACGTTCAGCGTCCGCGTCGGGCGCATACGAACCTCCCTTGAAGTTTGCCGCGGGCGCGAGCGAAGGCCCTGACCACCCAGCCCACACCCACGAGTGGTCGGGGTACATCCTCCGGGCTCGCCGGGCGAGTGCGCATCACCCGCGGAGGGTGATGCTGCGGGGCGATCAGGTGCGGCGCTGGACCGCTACGAGCTGCTCGCGTAGTAGTCCGCGTTGATCTGGGTGTACTTCTGCCACTCCTCCGGGAGCTGGTCCTCGGCGAAGCACGCGTCCACCGGACAGGCCTCGACGCAGGCGTCGCAGTCGATGCACTCCTCGGGGTCGATGTGGAGCATCTCGACGTTGTCGTAGTCGGGCTCGTCCGGGGTCGGGTGGATGCAGTCCACCGGGCAGACCTCGACGCAGGAGTTGTCCTTGGTGCCGATGCACGGCTCGGCGATCACGTAGGTCATGGTGCGGTCTCGAACATTGTCTCGACGATCGCCGCGGCCTCGGGCGGGGCGACGACGTCGAGGATGACGCGCCCGCCGTCGCGCGCGACGGTCAGGGTCAGGAAGGGACAGCAGTCGCGCTCGGCGGCCACCAGCTCGTCGAGCTCAGCGGCGAGGCGGGGCGCGGACCGGAAGGCGAGGCGCCGGCCTCCTGCGATGGGGCCGGCGTCGACGAGGCTGTCGTCGAGCAGGCTGCGCCAGCGCGCTGCGCGGTCGGCGGCCGCCGCAGCGGTGAGCGAGCACACCACGGGGACGGAATCGGTCATGGTGCTAGCGTCGACCTTCAAGTCGGCTGGAAGTCAAGGGGACGTCATGAGCGAACCGTCGCAAATGCTCACGATTGGCGAAGTCGCCCGCCGATCCGGCGTCAAGGCGTCGACGCTGCGCTACTACGAGTCGCTCGGCGTCCTGCCCGAGCCCGAGCGGGTGGCCGGGCAGCGCCGCTACACCGCCGAAGTGCTGCGCCGTCTGGCCGTCGTCGACGTCGTCCAGCGCGCGGGCTTCTCGCTCGAGGAGATCCGCGACCTCGTCAGCGCCGCCGACGAACCGGCCTCACGGCGGGTGCGCGCGCTGGCCGACCACAAGCTCCCGCAGATCGAGGCGCTCATCGACCGCGCGCAGGCGGTGCACCGCTGGCTGCAGGCCGCAAGCGCGTGCGAGTGCGAGACCTTCGACGCGTGCAGCCTGTTCGACGACCGCGCGCTGCGCGACGACGAGCGCCTGCCGGTCGGGCGCAGCGCGCTGCTCAGAACAGGTGGCTCTGGCTGAGCGTGATGATCACCGCGGCGAGCGTCGCGACCGCGGCGAGCGCCTCCGCGGCGACGACCCGGCGCGGCGGGGCGACAGGCGCCCGGCCGCTGACGGCGAGTGCCGCCGCAGTCAGTACGGGCGTGACGCCCGACCAGAACACGAGGACCGAGACCACGGCGACGATCGCCAGGATGAGCGCCGTGCGGTCGAGGTTCGTCGCGCGCGGCACCACGTAGCCGAAGAGCGCCAGCGTGAGGGCCAAGCAGACGACGCCGGTGATGATCGCCGGGCCGGTGCCGCCGTTCTCGCCGCTCTCCACGTGGTAGTTGCCCGCGAACACGATCACGAGCGCTACGACGAGCCCGATGATTCCGAGCGTGGGCGCAGCGATTCTGGGGCGCGTCAGCGCCCCCTCGAGGTTGCTCATCCCTTCCCCTGTCTATCTGCGCTCGTCCCTTCGCGAGCGACCGGCGCACCGTAATGTCGCCGACGGTGCCCACGCAAGATTCCGCACTGACCGAAAGTTCGTAGTCACCCAGTGCGCCCGAGCGCCTGCAGGCCGCTGGGCAGGATCGTCAACTCGGGCACGTGGGCGCGCGGCGGCAGCGAGATCGCGAACAGACAGGCCGCCGCGACGTCGTCGGGCTGCAGCATCTGCGCGCGCTGCTCGGCGGTCGGCGGCTCGGGGCGCTGGTCGAGGATCGCCGTGTCGACCACGCCGGGCATGATCGTGGTGAAGCGCACGCCGTCCTGCTCGTCGAAGGCCGCGCCACGGGCGAGGCCCAACAGCGCGGCCTTGGTCGCCTGATAGGCCGGGCCCGAGCGGTCGGGCCAGCTGCCCGAGACGCTGCCGATCAGCACGACGTCGCCGTGCGTCGCGCGCAGCGGCTCGAGGCACGCGCGCACGAGGTTGAAAGCGCCGGTCAGGTTCACCGCGACGAGCGCGTCGAAGGCCTCGGGCGCGAGGTCGGCCAGGCGGCGGCGGGGGATGTTCGTCCCGGCGGCGGCGACCAGCGCGTGCAGCGGGCCGTCCGCGGCCACGCGCGCCACGATCCGCTCGACCGCCGCGCGATCGGTCACGTCGAGGCGGTGGGCGATGACGTCGCGCTCGCCGGCCGCGTCCTCGATGAGCTCCGCGCGGCGAGCGGCCGCGTGCACGCGCGCGCCGGCGTCGGCCAGGGCCAGCGCCGTCGCCAGGCCGATGCCGCTCGAGGCGCCGGCGACCAGCGCGGTGCGCCCGTCGAGCGCGCCCACGGTCAGGTCTCGCGCCCGGCGCCGGCCAGGAACACCTTGACCTCCGCGGGCGGCGGCCCGGCGGCCAGCCGCGCGAACGCGTCCGGGCCGTCGGCCAGCGGGCGTACGGCGGCCAACTCGCCGACCGACGCGCGCCCCTCGGCCAGCCACGACATCGCCTGCTCGAAGTCGGTCATCGTGTAGGCGTAGGAGCCCTGGATCGTCAGCTGGCCGCGGACGACGCCGTGAAAGCCGAGCGTGGTGTCGTCGGCGGCGAGGCCGATGCAGACCGCGCGGGCGCCGGGTGCCAACAGCTCGAGCGCCAGCCGCCGCGTCGCCTGCGCGCCGACCGCGTCGAGGGTCAGGTCGGCGCCGAGGCCGTCGTCGGCCGCGCGCAGCGCCGCCCGCGCCTGATCGGCACCGGGATACGCCTCGTGCGCGCCGAGCGCGAGCGCCCGCTCGCGGCGCTCGTCCTGGGGCTCTAGCACGGCGACGTTCTCGATGCCGGACAGCAGCGCGGCCTGCAGCGTCATGAGCCCGATCGTGCCCGCGCCAAGCACCACCGCCCGGCGCACCGGCCCGCCGGCGAGGCCCAGGCGCACCGCGTGCACGCCGTTGGCCAGCGGTTCGACCAGGGCGCCCGCGCGCGCGCTCATGCCGTCGGGCAGCGCGCGCACGTTGGCGGCCGGGGCGCGCACGAGGTCGGCGAAGGCGCCGTCGTGGTGCACGCCGATCAGCGTCCGCTCCGGGCACAGGTTCTCCCGGCCGGCCCGGCACAGGCGGCAGCGCCCGCAGCCGACCAGCGGGTTGACGGCCACGCGCGCCCCGTCCCACTCGCGCGCGCCCTCGCCGGCCGCGACGACGGTGCCGGCGAACTCGTGGCCCATCACCAGCGGCGGCGTGCGGTTGCCCATGTGCCCGAGGTAGCCCTCGACCTCCGAGCCGCAGATCCCGACCGCGCCCGGCTGGACGATCAGCTCGCCGGCGCCGGGGTCGCGCGGCTCCGGGCGCTCCTCCAGCGTCATCCGCCCAGGGCCCTGCCAGACGATCGCGCGCATGCTCAGTAGTTGCCGGTCAGCCGGTCCCAGAGCCGGCGCATGGTGGCCCCGAAGCCCGACGACACGGTGTCGGCGGGGTCGACCTCCATCACCGTGGGGTTCGGCGACGGTCGCGGCAGCGACTGCGCCTCGGCGCCCGAGACGGTCAGCGTCACCCCGCGCTGGTGGATCGCCGCGACCTGGTCGGCGTCGGCGAACGCGTCATGGCCGAGGTGGTGCGCGATGACGATGCCGTCGAAGACGTCCTCCTCCTCGTCGGCCAGCACGCGGGTGACGTGCCCGACCTCGTCGCCGTCGGCGGCGAAAACGGGTGTCCCCTCGTCAAGCGCCATGTACGAGATCGGATCGCCGAGGTCGCCGTTGGGGCTCATGGCCGGAATCTAGCGAGCGCACCTGCCACCGTCGCGACCGCCGCACGGCGTGCGCTCTACAGTCGGGCCATGCAAGGGCAGGCTTCGAGCCCACGCATCTCGCGCTGGGGCGTCGTCGTCACGGTTTCGGCGGTCCTGGTCCTCGGCGGCGCAGCGGCCCTGCTGATCGCCAGCGTCACCTCCAGCCACGAGCGGATGGTCTCCTTCGCCGTGCGTGGATCGCTGAACGGCGTCGCGCTCGACGTCGGCGATGGCGACGTCGTCATCGCCGGCGGCGGCCAGCGTCCCCAGCTCGAGGTCCAGCGCACCGACCGCTACGCCTTCGGCCACGATGCCGACGTGCAGCGCACGGTCTCCGGCGGCGAGCTGAGCCTGCGCGCGCGCTGCCCGTCCACGCTCCCGCAGGGATGCTCGGTCCGCTACCGCCTCATCGTGCCCGACAACGTGCCGGTCACTGTCCGCACCTCCGGCGGGAAGGTGAGCTTCAGCCGCTACCGCGGCTCGGCGCGCGTGACGACGCGCAGCGGCGACATCGACATCGGGGCGTTCTGCGGCTTCTCGCTGGAGGCGCGCGCCGAGAGCGGCGACATCGCCGCGAGCACCGCGTGCGCGCCGCAGGAGCTGTCGCTGCGCTCGACTTCCGGATCCGTGCACGCGTCGGTGCCCGCGGGCCGCTACCGAGTCGAGGCCGAGAGCGCATCGGGCACCCATGAGGTGCGCGGCGTGGCCGCCGTCGCCGACGCCCCCTTCTCGATCCAGGCCCTCAGCAGCTCCGGCGACGTGCTCGTGGAGGGCCGCCAGTGATCGCGTCCCTCGAGCTCGATCGCCGTATCGAGCGCGCCGGGCGCGCCCTGGCCTACCTGGCCATCAATGTGCCGATCGCGATCCTCGGCGCGCTGTCCGTCGTGGCGCTGGTGCTGGGGGCGGCGCTGAGCATCGCTGTCATCGGCCTTCCGCTGCTGATCGGCGCGGCGGCGGCCTGCCGCTGGCTCGTGCGCGTCGACCGCCGCGCGGCCAACCGCTTCCTCGACCTCCACATCCCGCCGATCGCGGCCGCACCGCCGCGCTCCGCCGCCGGCGGCCCGTGGCGCCGCTCGCTGGCCATCCTGTCCGACCGCGGGCTGCTGCGGATCGTCACCCTGCTGGCCACCAAGCCGTTGGTCATCGCGGTCCTCGTCGGCGTCGGGCTCGTGCCGGTCGTCCTCATGGCTGTGCTGATCCTCCTCGGCGTGCAGGGTGTCGGCAGCGTGGGCGGGGTCGACTACTTCGGGCCCTGGAGCCTCGGGGTCGGCACGGGGCTCGTGCTCCTTGCGCTCGCGCTGCCCGCGGCGGTGCTCGTCGTGGCGACCTTCGACGCCCTCCACGTCGTGCTGTCGACGATCGGCCGTTCGCTGCTCGCCCCGCGCTCGCCCGACAGCGGCCCGGTGCGCGAGATGCTGGCCGAGAGCCTGGGCGACAGCTCGGTCGCCATCGCCTATTGGCTGCCCGATCGCGAGACGTTCGTCGACGAGGCCGGCCATCCGATCGAGCTGCCGCAGCCGGGCAGCGGGCGCGCGTGGACGGCGGTCGAGCGCGACGGCCGCCGGGTGGCCGCGATCGTCCACGACGCGGCGCTGGACACGAGCAGCGAGCTCGTGCAGGCCGCCGCCGCGGCCTCGTCGCTGGCCATCGACAACGAGCGCCTGAAGGCCGACCTGCGCGCGCGCGTGGCCGAGCTGCGCGTCTCGCGCCAGCGCATCGTCGAGGCCGCCGACGAGGCGCGCCGGCGCATCGAGCGCGACCTGCACGACGGCGCCCAGCAGCAGCTGCTCGCGGTCGCCCTCGAGCTGCGCGTCCTGCGCTCGCGCGTCAACGGCGACGACACGGTCGCGCTCGTCGACGGGCTGGCGCAGCGGCTCGACGTCGCGCTCGGCGAGCTGCGCGAGCTCGCGCGCGGGATCCACCCGGCGCTGCTGACCCAGAGCGGGCTCGGCCCCGCGATCGGGTCGCTGGTCGAGCGCTCGCCCGCTCCCGCGCAGGCCGAGGTGACCGTCGACGAGCGCCTGCCCGCGCCGATCGAATCGGCCGCCTACTTCGTCGTGGCCGAGGCGCTGACCAACGTGGCGCGCTACGCGCAGGCCGAGCGGGCGGACGTCGAGGTCCGCCGCGACGGCGACGAGCTGCTCGTCCTCGTGGCCGACGACGGCGTCGGCGGCGTCGACGTCGGCTCGGGCAGCGGTCTGCGCGGGCTCCAGGACCGCCTGGCCGCCGTCGACGGCACGCTGCGCATCGACAGCCCGCACGATGGCGGCACCCGGCTGGAGGCACGGATCCCGTGGCCCGCGTGATTCGGACCCTCGCGATCGCGCTGCTGGTCGTGGTGGCCGGGTGCGGCGGGACGACGACCGTGCACGAGCCCCCGCTGGTGGTCACGGGCGGCGAGCCGGCGGCCGGCGGCCCGGCGCGCCCGGGCGGCGGCGTGCGCATCGCAGTGGTCACGCACGGCCAGGCGTCGAGCCCGTTCTGGGCGATCGTGCGCAACGGCGTGGAGGCGGCGGCCCGCCAGATGGACGTCGTCGTCGACTATCGAGCCCCGGACGTGTACAGCCTGGAGCGCATGGAGCGGCTGGTCGACCAGGCGGTGGCCCGCCGGCCCGACGGCCTCGTCGTCTCGCTTCCCGAGCGTGGCCTCGCGCCCGCGGTCCGTCGCGCGGTGCGCGCAGGCATCCCCGTCGTCTCGATCAACTCCGGCAGCGACTTCTACAAGCGGCTGGGCGTGCTCGCCCACGTCGGCCAGCCCGAAGAGCGCGCGGGGTTCGGGGCCGGCCAGCGGCTCGCGGCCTCCGGTGTGCGCCACGTGCTGTGCGTCAACCAGCAGATCGGCAATCAGGGGCTCGACGCGCGCTGCCGCGGCCTGGAGCGGGCGATGCGCGCCGCCGGCGGCGGCTCGCGGGTCTTCGGGATCGACGACCAGAGCCCGTCGGCGCCGCGGAGGATCGCCGACGCGATCCGCGCAGGTGGCATCGACGGCGTGCTCGCGCTCAACGCGACCGGCGGCATGGAGGCGGTCACGGCGGTCCAGGGCCTCGACCGGCCGGACTCCGTGAAGGTCGCCACCTTCGACCTCGGGCCCGACGTGCTGCAAGCGGTCAAGGCCGGGCAGCTGCTCTTCGCGGTCGACCAGCAGGCCTACCTACAGGGCTACCTGCCCGTGGTGCTGCTCGCCGAGCGCGCGCGCTACGGCATCTTCCCGGCGCAGGGCGACGTGATCGCGACCGGGCCCAACTTCGTGACCGCGCGCAACGCGAGCAAGGCGATCGAGCTCAGCCGCCGCTCGATCCGCTGACCGGCGTGAGGATCCAGACGGTGAGCCGCTCCTGCGCGTAGCCGGTCTCGGCGAACGAGCGCACGACGTAGGGGCGGCCGGCGACGACGGTCGTGCCGGAGGCCGGGAGCGCCGCCGGCGGGTCGGCGAACGAGCTCTCGACATGCCCGGCATCGCCGCGCACCACGATCTGGGCTCCGGTCAGCCGGCGCACCAGCTTGACGTAGCCGGTGACGTCCTGCATCGAGGCCTCCAGGACGCCGAGGTCGCGGCCGTTTCGGGTCCGCAGCTCGAGCTGCGCGGGCGCCACCACGAACGCGCCGCCGACGTTGGTCAGCGTCCGTCCCTCGCGCACGACGCTCAGGCGGACGACGTGCTTGCCGGGATCGAAGAGCTGGCGCAGCGCGGCGGCGCGCAGCGCGGTCCGGTTGCCTGTGCCCAACGCGGCCAGGAGCGCGCGGTCACGCGCGATGCGCTTGACCGCCGCGTGACCCACCTCGCCGCGGACCTCTTGTCGGTAGATCCGCTTGGCCACCCCCGCGAGTGTGTCGGCGCGCACCTGGCCGGTGAGATCGGGGCCGCCGCGGGCGGCCTGATTGGCGCCGCAGCTCGCGACGAGCGTGGAACCGGCGACGGCCATCACGAGCGGAATGCGCAGCACGGCGGCACGATCCGCGCGCGTGCCTAACGGCGCATTCGGCGTGCGTTGGGACTGTGTTACGCGCCCTCGCGCAGCTTGCGCCGCAGGATCTTGCCCGAGGGCGACTTCGGGATCTCGTCGACCACCTCGAGCGCGCGCAGCTTCTTGTAGGGCGCGACGCGCTCGGCGACGTAGGCCCGGATCTCCTCCGGCGTCGCGTCGCCGTCGAGCGCGACGAAGGCCACCGGCACCTCCCCGGCCTCCTCGTCCGGACGCCCGATCACGGCGGCCTCGGCGACGGCCGGATGCTCGACCAGCAGCGCCTCGAGCTCGGCTGGCGCCACCTGATAGCCCTTGTACTTGATGAGCTCCTTGACGCGATCGACGAGCACGACGTAGCCGTCGTCGTCGGCGCGGCCGACGTCGCCGGTGTGCAGCCACCCCTCGGCGTCGACGGTGGCAGCGGTGGCGTCGGGATCGTCGAGATAGCCGCGCATGACCTGCGGTCCGCGCACGCACACCTCGCCCTCCTCGCCGGGCTCGAGCTCCCTGCCGCCGGGAAGCTCGCCGATCTTGCACTCGGTGTTGGGAACCGGCGGCCCGATCGTGCCGGGGCGGTGGCGGGCCGGGTCGGCCGGCGTGACGTGGGTCACGGGGCTGGACTCGGTCATCCCGTAGCCCTGCACGACCGGGCAGCCCACGCGCGCCGCCGCGGCCTCGGCGAGCTCGGCGCTCAGCGGCGCGGCGCCCGAGTTGACGAGCTGCAGACTCGACAGGTCGTAGCGCTCGACCAGCGGGCTCTTGGCCAGGGCCAGGACGATCGGCGGCACGAGGTGGGCCTTCGTCGCGCGGTGCTCCTGCACGAGCTTCAGGTAGCCCTCGAGGTCGAAGCGCGGCATCGTCACGACGGTGGCGCCGTTGCGCAGGACGGCGTTCATCACCACGTTGAGCCCGTAGATGTGGAAGAAGGGCAGGACGCCGACGAGCGTGTCGTCCTCGGTCACCGCCTGCTGGGCGTTGGACTGCAGGACGTTGGCGACAAGGTTGCGGTGGCTGAGCATCACGCCCTTGGGCAGCCCGGTGGTGCCGCTGGAATAGGGCAGGGCGACGAGGTCGTCGGGGTCGATGCCGGGCGCGGGCACGGGGCCCGGCTCGCCGTAGTCGCCGATCTCGTAGAGCTCGTCCACGGCGCCGCGCGCCCGATCGAGCATCTCCGGTGCGCCGATCAGCGCGCGGGCGCCGGAGTGCTCGAGCTGGAAGGCGATCTCGTCGGTCGTGTAGGTCGGGTTGAGCGTCGTGACCACCGCGCCGAGCGCCGCCACGGCGTGAAAGGCGATCGCGTACTCGGGCGAGTTGGGCGCGCACAGCGCGACGACGTCGCCCTTGCCCACGCCGCGGGCGGCGAGCGCGCCGGCGGCGGCGCGGATGGCGTCGGCGGTCTCGGCGTGGCTATAGGCGCGCCCGCTCGGCCCGTCGATCAGCGCGGGCTTGTCGCCGTAGCGCTCGGAGTGCTCGAGTACGAAGTCGGTCAGCGCGACCGCGGGTATGTCGATATCGGGGTACGGGCTGGTGAAGATCATGTGGAAGGCTCCCTACCCGTCATGGCCACCGATTTCTATCTGCTCGACGAGCGCCTGACCGACGAGGAGCGCGCGATCCGCGACCGCCTGCGCGCGTTCTGCGACCGCGAGGTCACGCCGATCATCAACAGCTACTGGGAGCGAGCCGAGTTCCCGTTCGAGCTCGTGCCGAAGATGGCCGAGCTGGGGCTCGCCGGCGGCGTCATCGAGGGCTACGGCTGCCCGGGGATGAGCGCCACCGCGGCGGGGATCGTGAGCATGGAGTGGGCGCGGGCCGACGGCAGCATCGGCACCTTCTTCGGCGTGCACTCCAACCTCGCCATGCAGACGATCCACCTGCTCGGCTCCGAGGAGCAGCGCGAGCGCTGGCTGCCGCCGATGGCCGCGCTGGAGGCGATCGGCGCCTTCGGCCTCACCGAGCCCGACCATGGCTCGGACGCGGTCGCGCTGGAGACCAGCGCGCGGCGCGACGGCAACCAGTTCGTCCTCGACGGGGCCAAGAAATGGATTGGCAACGCCTCGTTCGCCGACGTGACGATCATCTGGGCCCGCGGCGAGGACGGCAAGGTCGGCGGCTACCTCGTGGAGAAGGGCGCGCCGGGCTTCCACACGGAGGTCATCACCGGCAAGACCTCGCTGCGCGCGGTCTGGCAGGCCGAGATCACGCTCGACGGCGTGCGCGTGCCGGCGGAGAGCAGGCTGCCCGGGTGCGGCAGCTTCCGCGACGTCGCCCGGGTGCTGACCCTCACGCGCTACACGGTGGCCTGGCGCGCGCTCGGCGTCGCGCTCGCGGCCTATGAGGCGGCGCTCGGCTACGCCAAGGAGCGCCGCCAGTTCGGCCGCCCGCTGGCCTCGTTCCAGCTCGTGCAGGACAAGCTGAGCCGGATGCTCGGCGAGATCACGGCCATGCAGCTGCTGTGCCTGCGCCTCAGCGAGCTGGCCGGCGACGGCCGCCTCACCGCGGGCATGGCCTCGCTGGCCAAGATGAACCACGCCGCCAAGGCGCGCCAGATCGTCGCCGACGCGCGCGACATCCTCGGCGGCAACGGCATCCTGCTCGCCCACCACGTCGCCCGCCACCACGCCGACATGGAAGCGGTCTTCACGTTCGAGGGCACCGACAGCATCCAGTCGCTCATCGTCGGGCGCGAGATCACCGGCGAGCAGGCGATCGCCCCGTCGCGGAGCTAGTGGGCCTTCTCGCAACGTTTCACCGGAAACCCCGGGCGCCGATCACCGCCAGGCGGCGTCCTCGACCCTCGAAATGCCTCGGCATTCCTTCGGGTCTGCGTCCTTGCCGGATCGGCGCCGCCGGCCGCCGTTACCGGTCAAACGTTACGAGAAGACCCACTAGACGACCCGCTGCAGGTGCCGGAACGGCTTGCCGCCGCGCAGCTCGCGCACGACCTGGTCGAGCATGCCCTCGTCCTCGAGCTGGCGGCCGTCGGTGACGGCGGCGATGAGGCCGCGCTTGCGCTGGATGACGGCCGCCATCGTCTCGTCGACCGTCTCGGCGGCGAGCAGGTACCAGGCGGTGACCGCGTCGCGCTGGCCGATGCGATGGCAGCGGTCCTCGGCCTGGTCGTGCAGGGCCGGCGTCCACTCGAGCTCGAGGAAGGCGACGTTGGACGCGCGGGTGAGCGTGATGCCCTGCGCGCCGACGCGGGTGGCCGCGATGATGAGCTGCGGGCCGTCGGGGTCCTGGAAGGCGCGCACGGCCTCGTCGCGCTCGATGATCGTGTCGCGGCCCATGATGTGCAGCGCGTGCGGGAAGCGCTCGAGCACCGCGGTCTGGACCTCGACGTGGCGGGCGAAGACGACGAGCGGCTCGCCCGAGGCCAGGAAGTCGTGAATCCAGGCCAGCGCGGAGTGCAGCTTGCCGCGCGCGGCCAGCCGCTGCAGCGTGCCGATCTGCGCCAGGCGCTCGGCGCGCAGCGTGGCCGCGATGCGCGCGTTGAGCTCGCGCAGGTCCAGCGGCTGCTCGCGCAGCCAGGCGATGACGTCCTGCTCGGCGAGGCGGTACTCGCGCTCGTTGTCGAGCTCGACCGGCACGACGACCTGGCGCTTGGCCGGGAGTTGGGGGAGGACCTCGGTCTTCAGCCGGCGCACGAAGCAGCGCCGGCGCAGGTGCCAGTGCAGACGCTCCTCGGAGAGCCGGCCGCGGAACTGGCGCTTGAAGCGCGCGCCCGAGCCGAAGTCCTCCAGGCGGCCGAGCACGCGCAGCTGGCTGATGAGCTCGTCGGCGTGGTTGAGCACCGGCGTGCCGGTCAGCGCGAGGCGCAGGCCGTCCGGCCCGATGCCCTCGGCCAGGCGGCGCACCGCCTGCGTGCGCTTGGCCTGCGGGTTCTTGCACAGATGCGATTCGTCGACGACCAGCGCGCCGGGGTGCAGGCGCGCGAGCGCCTCGCGGTGGGCGGCGACGATCTCGTAGTTGAGGATCGTGATCTCGGCGGTCGGCGGCACCGGGACGCGCCCGTGGATGACCGCGACCGAGCGGTGTGGCAGCCAGCGCTGCGTCTCGCGCTGCCAGTTGAGCTTCAGCGACGCCGGACAGACGACGACGGCCGGATAGGCGTCGTCGGCCTCGAGCGTGGCGAGCGCTTCGACCGTCTTGCCGAGGCCCTGCTCGTCGGCGAGGAAGACGCGCCGCGCGGCGAGCGCGTAACGCACGCCCGCCCACTGGAAGGGCGCGAGCTCGCCGCCGAGCACGTCGGCGACCTCGGCGATCGGCTCGCCGGTGGTGGCGCGCGAGGCGCGGATCGCCTCGAGCGCCGCGTCGTGCTCGGCGCGCAGCTCGGCCAGCTCCTCGGCGGCCGCGCCGTCGACCGCGACGCCGTGCAGAGCGAGGAAGGCGTCGAGCGGCTCGACGATCCACGGGTCGATGGGGAGCGTGCGCCCCACTTCGCCCGACCCGGGCAGCGCGTCGAACGCGGCGCCGACGTCGGGGTCCCAGAGAACGTCGAGGCGCAGGAAGGTGCCGTCGATCGTCTCGCTGACCGCCAGCCGCGCCGGCGGCGGGTCCTCGCCGCGCTCCAGAGCGGCCAGGCAGCGCCGGGCGCCCGGGTCCAGGCGCGCGCCGCCGAGGTCGGCCAGGGCC
>DATBKW010000374.1:0-7614 GCA_036555665.1 Solirubrobacteraceae bacterium
TGGTCGGAGAGCCCGTGGGGGTGCTCCTCGGCGCTCTGCAGTCGCATCAGGTCCACGACGTTGACCACCCGCACGCGCAACTCGGGCAGGTGCTCGCGCAGCATCGCCGTGGCGGCGAGGACCTCCAGCGTCGGCACGTCGCCGGCGCAGGCGAGCACGACGTCCGGCTCGGCGCCGTCGTCGTTGCTGGCCCACTCCCAGGTGCCGATCCCGCGCGTGCAATGCGTGATCGCGTCGTCCATCGACAGCCAGTCCAGCGACGGCTGCTTGCCCGCCACGACGACGTTGACGTAGTCGCGGCTGCGCAGGCAATGGTCCATCACCGACAGCAGGGTGTTGGCGTCCGGCGGCAGGTAGACGCGGATGATCTCGGCCTTCTTGTTGACCACGTGGTCGATGAACCCCGGGTCCTGGTGGGAGAAGCCGTTGTGGTCCTGGCGCCAGACGTGCGAGGACAGCAGGTAGTTCAGGGACGCCAGCGGCCGCCGCCACGGGATGCCGCGCGTGACCTTCAGCCACTTGGCGTGCTGGTTGAACATCGAGTCGACGATGTGGATGAAGGCCTCGTAGCAGTTGAAGAGGCCGTGGCGACCGGTGAGCAGGTAGCCCTCCAGCCAGCCCTGGCACAGGTGCTCGCTGAGGACCTCCATGACCCTGCCGTCGGGCGCCAGGTGGTCGTCGCCGTCGCGGCGCTCGGCCATCCAGGCGCGCTCGGTGACCTCGAGCAGCGCGCCCAGGCGGTTGGAGACGGTCTCGTCGGGCCCGAACACGCGGAAGTTGGCCTCGTCGGCGTTGGCGCGCATGACGTCGCGCAGCCAGCCGCCGAGGACGCGCGTGGCCTCGCTGGTCGTCGTCCCGGGCTCGTCGACCGCGACCGCGTACTCGCGGAAGTCCGGCAGCCGCAGGTCGTGGAGCAGCAGGCCGCCGTTGGCGTGCGGGTTGGCGCCCATGCGGCGATCGCCCTCCGGCGCGAGGTCGGTGATCTCGGGGATGACGGTCCCGTTCTCGTCGAACAGCTCCTCGGGCCGGTAGGAGCGCATCCAGCCCTCCAGCACCGCGAGGTGATCGGGCCGGTCGGCCAGCTGGGCCAGCGGAACCTGGTGTGAGCGGAAGCTGCCCTCGGTCCGCTTGCCGTCGACCTCCTTGGGGCCCGTCCAGCCCTTCGGCGTGCGCAGCACGATCATCGGCCAGCGCGGGCGCTTGACCGCCGCCCCGCCCTCGCGCGCGCCGGCCTGGATCGACCGGATGTCGCCGACCACCTGGTCGAGCGTCTCGGCCATGAGCTGGTGCATCGTCTCGGGGTCGTTGCCCTCGACGAAGTACGGCTCGTGTCCGTAGCCGGTGAGCAGCGCGCGCAGCTCGTCGTGCGAGATCCGCGCGAGCACGGTCGGGTTGGCGATCTTGTAGCCGTTGAGGTGCAGGACCGGCAGCACGGCGCCGTCGCGCGCGGGGTCCAGGAACTTGTTGGAGTGCCAGCTGGCCGCCAGCGGCCCCGTCTCCGCCTCGCCGTCGCCGATCACGCAGCAGACGAGGAGGTCGGGGTTGTCGAAGGCGGCGCCGTAGGCGTGCACCAGCGCGTAGCCGAGCTCGCCGCCCTCGTGGATCGAGCCCGGCGTCTCGGGAGCGACGTGGCTCGGGATCCCGCCCGGGAACGAGAACTGGCGGAAGAGCCGGCGCAGACCCTCCTCGTCGCCGCTGATGCTCGGATAGACCTCGCTGTACGTGCCCTCCAGGTAGGTGCTCGCGACGAGCCCCGGCCCGCCGTGCCCCGGCCCGGTGATGAAGATGGCGTCGACGTCGTTGGCGCGGATGACGCGATTGAGGTGCGCGTAGAGGAAGTTCAGCCCGGGCGTCGTGCCCCAGTGCCCGAGCAGGCGCGGTTTGACGTGCTCGAGGCGCAGCGGCTCGCGCAGCAGCGGATTGTCGAGCAGGTAGATCTGGCCGACCGACAGGTAGTTCGCCGCACGCCACCAGGCGTCCATGCGGCGCAGCTCGTCGGGCGCGAGCGGTCCCTGCGAAGCGGCGGTCTGGGTCTCGGTCATGGGTCGCTCCCGTGGTCGCGTTGCGGTCGGCGGCCTTCAGAAAACTACGGACTCCGCCCCCGACCGGACTGCGGAGTTTCACGGAATCCGAACCGTTCCGGACGCGGATGGCGCTCCGAGCACTCCCGAGAAGACTGGCGGCGTCACCACATTCGCAGAACGGGAGTAGACATGAGCAAGCTGTTTGAGTACGGGGGCATCGTCGCCAGCGTCGTGCTGATCGCGCTCGGCGTCGGCACCGTCATCGTCGGCTTCAACGGCCGCGACCGCGTCCACAACGACCTCGCCCGCGAGCAGATCGTGGGGACGCCCGACTCGAGCATTCCCAACCAGCTCGTCGACAACGGCAGCAAGGCCGAGGCCTTCGCCAAGACGATGCGCAAGCACACCCTCGAGGCCACCGGCGGCCAGACCTATTCCCAGATGCCTCGCTACATGGGCAAGGACGGCAAGCCGACCAACGACGAGAAGGCAGCCGCCGTCGATCCCAAGAGCGGCAAGCCGGTCGACAACCCGGCCCGCAACATCTGGGTCACCGAGACGGCGCTGACGACCGCGTTGCACTCGTCGTACTTCGCCGAGAGCGTGGCGACCTTCGCGATCGTCATGGGCTTCGCTCTCATGATCACCGGCGCCGGCTTCCTGGTCCTCACACTGCGCGTCCTGCAGCGATTCGGGCGGGAGCCCGAGCCGGATCTCGTGGGGACGTCCGGGAAGGTGGCCGTCACGAGCTGAGCCGCCTTCGCTTCGTCCGGTCCCACCTGCGGAAGCCCCCCGGCCACCGGGGGGCTTCTGTGTACGTGTTTTCCCGCAGCAGCTCTCGGGTTTGCCGCGGATGGCGCAGACGGGCTCGGCGAGGACGATCAGGGCACCGATTGGGAGAAAGGAAGCACCGATGTTCAACAGGATCGTCGTCGGTATCGACGCCCGCCAGGGCGGACGCGACGCTCTGGCCCTCGCGGAACGCCTGGCGCGAGCCTTCAACGGCGAGCTCATCGCCGTCCATGCCTATCCCTACGACTACTACGTCAGCCGTGGCGCAAGTGCGGACTTCGAGGCCGTCATGCACACGACCGCGCAGGAGACGCTCAGTGGCGAGCTCGAGCGCGCCGGAGTCAGCGCCGACGCGATCGCCATCTCCGACAGCTCGCCCGGCCGCGCACTGCACCGGATCGCCGAGCGCCGCGACGCCGACCTCATCGTGGTCGGCTCCGCGCATCGCGGCCGCATCGGGCGCGTGCTCGCGGGCGACGTGACGGCCGGCACGCTGCACGGCTCGCCGTGCGCGGTCCTTGTCGCACCGGCGGGCTACGCCGAGCACGGCAAGAAGCTCGCGACCGTCGGCGTCGGCTACGACGGCTCGCCCGAGTCGCAGGCGGCCCTTGAGCTGGCGCACGATCTCGCCAAGGGCATCGGCGCGCGCCTGCGCGTGATCGATGTCGTCGTGCCCGTCGAGCCGGGCGGCCCGTTCAGCGCGTACCACCCCGACTGGACCGAGCACGCGCGCGTGCGCCGCGAGGAGGCCGAGGAGCGCCTCGAGGCGGTCCTCGCCGAGCTCGGCGAGATCGCCACCGGCGACATCGCCTTCGGCGATCCCGCTCGCGAGCTGGCCTTCGAGGGCAACCACCTCGACCTGCTGATCACCGGCTCGCGCGGATACGGCCCGGTCCGCCGGCTGATGCTCGGCAGCACCTCGGCCAAGCTCGTCCACGAGGCGCCCTGCCCCGTGATGGTGCTCACGCGCAGCGCCAGGCACGCCCACGAGGACGAGGAGTCAGCGGCGGCCGCGCACGCGTCCTGAGCGCCGCCAGATGTTCAACGAGGAGACCACACCATGTTCGAGACCATCGTCGTCGGTGTCGAGGGTCGCGAGGGCGGGCGCGCAGCGCTTGCCCTCGCCGGGGCGCTGCAGCGCGCCCTCGGCAGCCACGTCGTCGCCGTCACCGCCTATCCCCACGACCACCCCCTGACGCGCGGAAGCAGCCCGGCGTACGATGCCGCCGTGGAGGAGGACGCCGAGCGCGTGATCGCCGCCGAGGCGACCGCCGCCGGCCTGGAGGCCAGGGCGCTCGCGGTGCCGGACAGCTCACCGGCGCGCGCGCTGCACCACGTCGCCGAGCGCGAGGGTGCGGGCCTCATCATCGTCGGCTCCGATCACCAGGGTCCCGCCGGCCGCGTGCTCGCGGGCGGCGTCACCAACGGGACCCTGTACGGCGCGCCCTGCCCCGTGGCGGTCGCGCCGCTGGGCCTCGCCGGCACGGCAGCCACGGTGCGCACCGTCGGCGTCGGCTACGACGCATCGCCCGAGTCCGAGCGGGCGCTCGAGCTCGCCGTGAATCTCGCCGGCCTCACCAACGCGAAGCTCGAGCTCATGTGCGTGCTGGCTGCACCAGTGCCGCCGGGCGAGGAGTCCACCGCGCTGGTGACCGAGGCCGCGCGCGCGATCGGCGATCGCGCAAGCGTGTGGACCGCCCAGGGCGTCCCCGACGTGGAGCTGGCGCGCCGCAGCTCGCAGCTCGACCTGCTCGTCATCGGGTCGCGCGGCTACGGGCCGCTCAGGCGCCTGATGCTCGGCAGCACCTCGGTGCAGCTCGTCCGCTCGGCGTCGTGCCCGGTCATCGTGCTGCCCCGCGGAGCCGAGGAGACCGCCGCTCCGCCGTACGCCCTCGCGGCCACCGGCGACGCGTGATGTCCGCCACCGCCGGACGGGCTGAGGAGCCGCTGCGGGTCGTCGTCGCCGGCGGCGGCATCGCCGGCCTCGAAACGCTCATCGCGCTGCGCGGACTGGTCGGCCATCGTGTCGAGCTGACGCTCGTCACCCCCGAGGACGACTTCGTCATGCGCGCGCTCGAGGTGTTCGAACCCTTCGGCATGGGCCGTCCGCACCGCTATCCGCTCGCCGAGGTGGCGGCCGACCTCGACGCCACGCTCCACAAGAACACGCTCGCGCGCGTCGACCGCGACCGCCACAGCGTCCACCTGGGCTCCGGGATGACGCTGCCCTATGACGTGCTGGTCCTCGCCCTCGGCGCGACCCCCTACCCGGCGTTCGAGCACGGCACCTCCTTCGCGCGCGCCTACGATCCCGAGAGCTTCGACGAGGTGATCGAGGACCTGCGCGCGGGCCTGGTCGACCGCGTTGCGATCGTCGTGCCGAACGGCGCGCCATGGACCCTGCCGGCCTACGAGCTGGCCCTGATGATCGCGGCATTCATCGAGCAGGCGAAGGTGACGCTCGTGACGTCCGAACAGGAGCCGCTGAGCGCCTTCGGTGCGCCGGCCGGCGAGCTCGTACGCAACGAGCTGGCCGCCGCGGGCGTCGATCTCATCGCCGGCGTGACGGCCGGCGTCCCGCATCCATCCGTCGTGCAGCTCGCGCCCGATGCGCGCCTCTCGTGCGATCGCATCGTGCACCTGCCGCTCCTGGCCGGGCCGAACACGCGCGGCGTGACCTGCGACAGCGCCGGGTTCATCGTCGTCGACGACGGCTTTCGCGTCCGTGGCTCCGACGACGTCTTCGCTGTGGGCGACGGCGCCGCAGGCGAGTACAAGCAGGGCGGCCTGGCGGCCCAGCAGGCCGACGCCGTCGCCGAGCAGATCGCTTCGCGCGCCGGCGCCGAGCACCCGCCGCGCCCGTACCGGCCGGCCATGCGCGCCCTGCTGCGCACCGTCGACGGCCCGCGCTACATGCGTGCCGAGCCGCCCGGCGGCGCCGGCGCGGCCGAGGTCTCCGATCAATGCCTGTGGTGGCCGCCGAGCAAGGTCGCGGCCCGCTGGCTGACGCCGTGGCTGGCGGCCCGCGAGCTCGAGGCGCGGCCGCTGCCGCCGCCGCGCCGGTTGGGGACGGGCGGCATCAGCCGCTCGGGCAGCGAACCATGAGCGCCGATCCCGGTTCGCTGCGGGTGCGCCCATCGGGACCGCAGACGCTCGACGGCACGGGGCTCGTCGCGCTCGACGCCGTCGGCACGATCGTCGGGCGCGCAACACTGTCGCGCATGTACGGTGCCCGCGGCGAACTGCGGCTCGAGCTCGCGCCCACGGGCATCATCGCGCTCGCGCTCATCGAGGCGACCGAGCGGGCCGCCCGCGAACGCGGGCTCGTGGCGCTCGAGCTTGACGCATCCGTCACCGGGGACCGCCTCGTGGCGGACCTCCGCCGCGCCCGAGCCACGCGCGACGAACATCGTGGGACCGACCTGCACGTCACCTGGACCCCGACCGGATAGGGAACATGCCCTCCACACCGCATCGCATCGTCATCGCCGGCGGCGGCGTCGCCGGCATCGAAGCCCTGCTGGCGCTCCACGCACTGGCGGCCGACCGCGTCGAGCTGACCCTCGTCGCCCCGACCGAGCACTTCGTGTACCGACCGCTGGCGGTGGCCGAGCCGTTCGCGCTGGGCAGGCCGCGCCGGACGCCGCTCGCCGACGCCGCGCGCGCGGCCGACGCCACGTTCGTCCAGGCGCCGCTGGCAGCCGTCGACGCCGCCGCCCGCACCGTGCGCCTGGGAGATGGGCAGGAGCTGGCCTACGACTCGCTGTTGCTGGCCACGGGCGCGGCGACCGAGCCCGCCTTCGCCGACGGCGTGCTCACCTGGGATGGCAGCGCCGGCGCCGACGCGCTCAGCGGTCTCCTGCGCGATCTCGAGGAGGGCTACAGCAAGCGCCTGGCGATCGTCGTCCCGCCCGGGCCGGGCTGGCCGCTGCCCGCCTACGAGCTGGCGCTGCTCATCGCGGGTGAGGCCCACGGCATGGGCGTCCGGCCCGAGATCACGCTCGTCACACCGGAGCAGGCGCCGCTGGCGATCTTCGGATCGCGCGCCGTCGAGGTCATCACCGAGGAGCTCGAGCGCGCCGCCGTGCGGGTCGAGCTCGGGGCCTATGCGACGCTCGAGTCCGGGCCGCCGCGGGCCCTCCTGCTGCGCCCGTCCGGGCGGCGCCTCGAGGTCGAGCGCGTGCTGGCGCTGCCGCGCCTTCGCGGCCGCGTGCCCGATGGCATTCCCGCCGACCCCGACGGATTCATCGCCGTGGACCCGCACGGTCGCGTCGCCGGCGTCGAGGCCGTGTGGGCGGCCGGCGACGGCATCGCCTTCCCGGTCAAGTTCGGCGGCCTGGCTGCCGAGCAGGCCGACGCCGCTGCGGCCGACATCGCCGCCGGGGCGGGCGCGCCGGTCGAGCGTAAGCCCTTCCGTCCGGTCCTGCGCGGGCGGCTGCTGACCAGCCGCGGCCCGCGCTACATGCGCTACGACGCCGGCGGTGGTGGCGGCGAGGGCGAGGCGACGACGCACACGCTGTGGTGGCCGCCGGGCAAGGTCGCGGGGCGCTGGCTGGCGCCCTGGCTGGCCGCCCGCGACGAGGAGGCGATCGCGGACCACCTGCCCCATTCCGGTGGGCTCCCGGTGCAGACCGACCTGCACCGGGACGTGCTGGCGAGCTAGTGGGTCTTCTCGTGACGTTGCGCCGGAAACCCCGGGATGCCGGCGCCGTCAGGCAAGGACGCAGACCCGAAGGAATGCCGAGGCATTTCGAGGGTCGAGGACGCCGCCTGGCGGTGATCGGCGCCCGGGGTTTCC
>DATBKW010000375.1:0-15807 GCA_036555665.1 Solirubrobacteraceae bacterium
GGAACGTGTAGTCCTCCTCGAAGTCTGGCATCGGCAGCGCCGCCGCCCACGCGACCGCATCGATCGCAAACTCCCGGGCCGCCTCGAGCTCCTCCACGACGGGCTGGAGCTCGGCGCGGATCGGCGCGCGATAGAAGCCGCCGACGCGGACGTTGATCGGGTGGATCTCGCGCCCGCCGATGACGCGCATGAGCGCGTTGCCGGCCTTCTTGAGCTGCAGCGCCTGCTCGACGACCGGGCCATGATCGCCCGCCATCTCGAACGCGTTCGCGTAGCCCAGGAAGTCCGGGGCGTGCAGCATGAACACGTGGAGCGTGTGGCTCTCGATCCACTCGCCGCAATAGAGCATCCGCCGCAGGGCACGCACCTGATCGGGGACCTCCACGCCGCAGATGTCCTCCATCGCCGCGATCGAGCTCATCTGGTAGGCGACGGGGCAGATCCCGCAGATGCGGGCCGTGATGTCCGGGACTTCGGTGAAGCGCCGGCCGCGCAGGAACGCCTCGAAGAAGCGCGGTGGCTCATAGATGCGCAGCTTGACGTCCTCGACCTGGCCGTCGCGCACCCGCACCTCCATCGCGCCCTCGCCCTCGACGCGGGCGAGCATCTCGGTGATGATCTCGCGCTCAGCCATGGTGGGCCTCGCTTTCGGCGCGGAACGCCGGGGCGCCCGCGTAGAACGTGCGGTACAGGCGCACGACGTCGCGTTCGGGCAGGCCGTGGCGCGCCAACCAGCCGGCCAGCGAGCCGGTGTTGGGTTGCTCCATGGGCCCGAAGCAGCCGTAGCAGCCGCGGTGGTAGCTCGGGCACAGCGCGCCGCAGCCGGCGTGCGTCACCGGCCCCAGGCACGGCGTCCCGTGAGCGACCATCACGCACACGTTGCCGCGGCGCTTGCACTCGATGCAGACGCTGTGAGCGGCGATCTGCGGCTTGCGCTCGTTGAGATACGCGCTGATGACCTCCAGCAGCTGGCCCTTGTCGGGCGGGCAGCCGTTGAGCTCGAAGTCGATCGCGATGTGCCCGGATGACGGCGTCGAGTCCGCCAGCGTCGAGATGTATTGCGGGCTGGCGTAGACGAGCGACATGAAGTCATCGACGTCGGCGAAGTTGCGCAGCGCCTGGATACCGCCGGACGTCGCACAGGCGCCGATCGAGACGACCCGGCGCGAGCGCGCGCGGATCTCGCGGATCCGCTCGGCCTCCTCGGGCGTGGTGATCGAGCCCTCGATGATCGACAGGTCGTACTCGCCCTGCACCCGCTCGAGGCCGGCCTCGGTGAAGTAGGCGATCTCGAGCTCGCCGGCGAGCTCGAGCAGCTCGTCCTCGCAGTCCAGCAGCGACAGCTGACAGCCGTCGCAGGAGGAGAACTTCCATACGGCGAGTGTGCGCATGTCGCTCACAGCTCCGCCACCCGCATGAGCGGCTCGACGACGTCGCGGCGCAGCACGGGCCCGTCCTTGCAGATGAACAGGGGCCCGAGCTGGCAATGCCCGCAGTGGCCGGTGGCGCAGGTCATGCCGCGTTCCAACGACAGCCAGATCCGGTCGCGGCTCATGCCGCAATCCTCCAGGGCGAGCGCGGTGAGGCGCATCATCACCTCGGGGCCGCAGACCATCGCAACAGCGCTCTGGGGGTCGAAGACGGCGCGCGGGATGAGGCGGGTGACCACCCCCACGCGCCCGCGCCAGTCGGCGTCGCCAACGTCCACGATCACGTCGACGTCGACGTCGAAGCGCCCCCGCCAGGCCTCGAGCTCACTCATGTAGAGCAGGTTCGCGGGGGACCGCCCGCCGTAGAGGACCGATACCGCGCCGTAGCGGTCGCGGTGCGCGAGCAGCTCGTGGATGACCGGGCGCAGCGGCGCGAGTCCGATGCCACCGGCGATGATGACGACGTCACGGCCGTCCGCCTCGGTCAGCGGCCACACCGTCCCGAACGGCCCGCGGAGCCCGAGCACCTCCCCCGGCTGCGCGGCGCAGATGGCGTTGGTGACCGCCCCGACCGCGCGGACGGTGTGCACGACGGCATCGTCGGCGCCGATCCTGCTGATCGAGATCGGCGCCTCGCCGACCCCGAAGGCGTAGAGCATCGCGAACTGCCCTGGGGCACAGCGCGCGATCGCGGCACCGTCGGCCGGCACGAGCCGCAGCGTCCACGTGTCGCCGGTTTCGCGGCGCTTCTCGGCGACCCGGTAGGCGATCGGGGGCTCAGGCACCGGCGCCCTTCCCGTAGAGATCGAGCAGCCGCACGCGCGTGTCGTGCAGGCGCTCGACGAACACGGTCGACACGATCTTCAGCAGCTCGTAGCCGAGCGCCGGGTCTGCCTCGCACTTCCCGCGCAGGCACGCGCCGTCGAGGGCGATGGCATGCGTCGTCCCCAGCGAGCGTGCGTCGAACGCGACCCGGTACGGCGGTACGAGCCACGACCAGCCCAGGAGCTCGTCGTCGTGCAGCGTGTGCACCACGATCGTCCCCCGTCCGGGCACCTCGGTCTCGAGGGCCACCGCGCCGTCGCGGATGACATAGAAGGCGTCGGACGGGTCGCCCTCGCGCATGATCCGCTCGCCGTCGGCGAAGACGCAGTTGCTCGCGCACCCGACGAGCGTCGCGCGGTGCTCGGGCGCGAGGCCCTGCAGTGCGGGCGCCTCGTCGAGAAGCTGCTCAATCGTCTGCACGGATCGCCGCCACCTCCTCCGTGATGTCGATGGCCACCGGGCACCACGTGATGCAGCGCCCACAGCCGACGCAGCCCGACGTGCCGAACTGGTCGATCCAGGTCGAGAGCTTGTGCGTCATCCACTGCCGGTAGCGCGAGCGACCCGACTGCCGCACGCTGCCGCCATTCGCGTAGGAGTGTTCGAGCGTGAAGCACGAATCCCACAGCCGGGTGTGCGCGGTCTCGCCGCCCGCGAGATCGGTGGTGTCCTCGACGGTGCTGCAGAAGCACGTCGGGCACACGAGCGTGCAGTTGCCGCAGCTCAGGCAGCGGTCGGCGACCTCGTCCCAGCGAGGGTGCTCGGCGTTGGCCTGCAGCAGGTCGCGGATGTCGGTGACGTCGAGCGTCCGGCCCATCGACGCGCGCGCCCGCGCCGCGGCGGCATCGGGCGCGCCTTCTTCGTCGCCGTCCGCCGCCCGGTGGTCGATCGCGGTGAGCACCTCGGCGCCGCGCTCGCTGCCCACCTCGACGACGAAGCGGTGGCCACGCGCATCGAGCACCTCGGTCAGCGCCAGGTCGAACCCGGCGGTGACGCGCGGGCCCGTGTCCATCGAGGCGCAGAAACACGTACCTCCGGCGCGGCCGCAGTTGACGGCGACAAAGAACGCGTCACGGCGGCGTGCCGCGTAGTCCGAGTCGACGTAGCGGTCGCCGATGAACACGCGGTCCTGGATCGCCACCGCGTGCAGATCGCACGAGCGCACGCCGAGAAACGCGTAGCGCGGTGGCGGCTCGGGCTCGTCCACCTCGAGCGTGCCGTCGCTCGCGCGCCGCGCCCGCCAGACACGCAACTCGGGCGGGAACAGGAAGCGCTTGAGCGAGTCGTGCCCGACGGTGTGGGCGAAGAACGCCTCGTCGTCGGTGCGCTGCAGGCGAAACGTGCCGCCGTCCTGGACGTCGACCCAGCCGGCCGGAAGGTCGTCGGTGCTGCGAACCTCGTCGTAGACGAGCGACTGCGAGCGCACCGTCGGCCCGATCACCGTGTAGCCACGTCCGCGCAATGCTTCGAGGAGCGCATCGAGACCAACCCTCTCGACGATCGCGGCCATCGCGCTCCGAACGCTTACCCGTTCACCCGTCGACGATGGCTCCGACGACATCGAGCGTCGACACCACCCCGACCGGGAAGTCGTTGGCATCGGCCACGACGACATGGCCGACGGTGGTCGCGGCGACGAGCGACGCCGCCTGCTCGAGCGATGCGTCCGCGCGGACGAGCGCGAGCCCGCCGCCGGCCAGCTCGCCCGCGGTCGGGAACGGCCAGCCCCGCAGCGCCGCGGCGACGACGTCCATGTCGGTGACGAACGCCATGCTGTCCTCGAGCCACACCATCACGGTGTGGGTGCGACGCTCGACCAGCACGCGCGCCACCTCCGGGAGCGGGGCTGTCGACGGACAGAAGAAGATCCCCCGGTGCATTACGTCGCGCACCCTGTGGGCGCTCAGCGGACCGCCGCTGATGGCCGGACGCGCGGGCGCCGGGCGAACGATCCGTGCGAGGCGCGGCTCGTGGCCGGCCAGCAGGGCGACGACGTCGAAGCTCGAAAGGACACCACGCGCGCGATGTGCGCCGCGATCGCGTACGACCACGTGCCCCTCGCCCGCGTGCACCATGAGCTCGGCCGCTGCCAGGAGCGTGTCATCGGGATCCATCGATGGCGCCTCCGGCGCGATCACCTCATCGACGCTCGCCGCGCCGGCGAGCCTCGCGCGCACGACATCGCGCGCCGTGATGAGACGCGGCGCCCCGGGATCGACGACCACGGCGTGGACCTGGTGGACGCACATCAGCGTCGCAACGTCGGTGAGCGCCGCGCACGGCGGGCAGCTGACCAGCCCTGCTGCCATGACCGTGTGCGCCTCGATCGCAGCCAGCGGAGACGAGGCGGTCGTCGTCATGACGCGACCGTAGTTGGCGAGGGCGGCGCCCGCCATCCGCATTCGTCACGGAACGTGCAGGTCGGAGAAACACTGAAGATCGCGACCGAACGGCCGCGGCCGCGCTCGTCTCGTGGCGGCCGGCGACGGCCTGCCCTATGGTCCCGATCATGGACGTCGTCATCGCCGGCGGCGGTGTCGCCGGTCTCGAGGCCTTACTCGCGCTGCACGCCGTGGCCGGGGAGCGCGTGTCGCTGCGCCTGATCGCCCCGAACCCCGATTTCTCCTATCGGCCGTTGGCGGTGGCGGAGCCGTTCGGGCTGGGTCATGCCTACCACGTCCCGCTGACGCAGCTCGCCGACGAGACCAACGCCGAGCTCGTCATCGACGCGGTCGTCGGGGTGGACGACGGCAACCAGCAGGCCCGGCTGCGCGACGGCGGCGGGCAGGGCTTCGACGGGTTGCTCCTTGCGACCGGCGGCCGGGCGGTGGCCGGCGTGGAGGGCGCCACGACGTGGTGGCCCGAGGGTGATCCGGACGTCTACGGCGGGCTGCTGCGCGATGTCGAGGAGGGCTACACGAAGCGACTGGCGATCGTCGTGCCGCTGGGCGCCGTGTGGCCGTTGCCGGCCTACGAGCTTGCCCTCATGACCGCCGGCGAGGCTCGCGAGATGGGCCACGACGACGTGCGGGTCACGATCGTGACCCCGGAGCCGACGCCGCTCTCCCTCTTCGGCGAGGAGGCCGGCGAGGCCGTCGCCGAGGAGCTGCGCTGGGCCGGCGTCGATCTCAGGACCGGGGTCGTTGCGCGCAAGGCGCCGGGCGGCCTGCTGCTCGAGCCGGGCGGCGAACAGCTCGACGTGCAGCGCACCTACGCGGTGCCGCGGCTCCTGGGCCCGGGGACCGAGGGAGTGCCATGCGACGAGGAAGGCTTCATCCGCGCCGACGACGACGGCCTGGTCGAGGGGTGCGAGCGGACGTGGGCGGCCGGCGACGGCGTCGTATCGCCGCTGAAGTTCGGCGGCCTCGCCACGCACCAGGCCCGGCGCGCGGCCGCGGTCATCGCGCGCCTCGCGGGCGCCGAAGACGTGGCGGACCCCGGGGAGCCGATCGTTCACGGCCAGTTGCTCGTCGGCCACCACAGGCGCCGCCTACGGGGCCGCGGTGACGCCGAGGGCGCACCGCTGTGGTGGCCGCAGGGCAAGGTCGCCGGCGAGTACCTCCCGCGCTGGCTGGTCGAGCACGGGATCACCCCTCCCGTCAGCGCGGAGCCACCCGAAGGCGGCATCACCGTCCGCCGATCGGTCAGGGCGCTCCGCGGCGCCGAGGCGCAGCATTTGTTCGATCTCGCGCGCCGGCTGGACAGCTCCGATCCGGCGGTCGCGGCGCTCGGGCGCCGCATGCGCGAGCTGCGCGAACGCTGACGCCGGGTGTCATTGCTCCTGCGCGTCGGCTTCGCCGCCGTTCGATCCGCCGAGCTCGATGTCGGTGCGTGGGGGCACCAGCACGGGGCACGCGGTGTGGCGGATGACACGTTCGGCCGTGCTGCCGAGCGCCAGCCGCTTGACCGGGCCCCAGCGGCGCGAGCCGAGGACGAGGAGGTCGAGGTGCTCACTGGCGAGGACCAGCTCGCCCGCCGGGTTGCCGACCACCACGTCGCCCTCGACGACGATGCCTTCGCAAGAAGCGCGCCGCGCGGCGAGCAGCTCGCGCGCGACGGCGATGCGATCGTCGATGACCGTCTGGACCGACTCCCCGTACGCCGCAGTAAGGACGTCGGCGGTCCATGCGGGCGGCCGGTCGTCGGCCACGGCGATGAGCTGCAGGCGCGCGCCGGTCAGGCGTGCCAGCTCGCATGCCGTGTCGAGGGCGATCGCCGACTCGGCGGTGGCGTCGATGCCGACGCCGATTCGGTGCAGCTCGGGCCGCGCCCCGAGCGGATCGGGCGCGACCGCGACCGCGCAGCGCGCACCGTGCAGTACCTGCATGGCGTGATCGCTTTCGACGATGTGCTGACGGCGGCGACGGTGGCGCGAGCCGATCACCAGCAGGTCGGCATGCTCGTAGCGGGCGACGTGGCGCAGGGCGTGCGCGGGCGACATGCCGGCGTGAACCTGGATGATCGCCTCGGGCGCGAGCTCGTCGCGCACGGCGCGCAGGTGGCGCTCGAGGCCCTCGTGCTGGTCGGCATAGGTGGCCGGGAACGGCAGCGGCGGGTTGTGGTGCACGCCGACCAGCAGCAGCTTCGCGCCCGTCGCCGCGGCGATCGCGTGCGCCAGTGAGACCGCGCCGCGGCCGCGCTCGCGGCCATTGCACCCGGCGACGATCGTGCGAAACATCAGGTCACCTCCTACCGGCGATCGGACGCCGAGCGCGCTCCTCGGCGTCACCGAACTCGTCTTCCACCGCCGTGCGCGTGAGGACAAGCACCGGGCACGGCGCCTGGTGGGTCAGCTGGCTCGACGTGCTGCCGAGCATCACGCGGCGCACGGGCCCGTACCCGCGCGACCCGGTCACGAGCAGATCGAAGTCGTTGGCGGCGTAGCACAGCTCGCGCACCGGGCTGCCGATGACGACCTCGCCCGTCGCGATGTCGCCGAGTTCCTCGAGCAGGTCGTCGAGGCGCCGCTGAGCCTCCCGGCGCGTCGCGGCGGCGCGCTCCTCCCACGCGCGGTCGTAGCCGAGCCCCTCGCCGCCCGGCGTCGGCGACTCGAGCACGAGGATCACACGCAGGCGCGCGCCGATGGCGGTGGTGAGCTCGGCGGCCAGCCTGGCCGCAGCGTGCGACTCCCGCGAGCCGTCGTAGCCGACGCCGATCGTCCGGATGTCCCCGCCGTGCTCGGCGTAGCGACACGGCGCGACCACGACCGGGCAGCGGGCGCCGTGCAGCGTGCCGGCGGTCACGTCGCCGGCCAGGACGCGCCCGACCGGGCCGCGGTGATCCGAGCCGACCACGATGAGGTCGCTTTCGTGCCACTTGGCGGCCATGTGCAACGCGCGGCCAGGCGAGCCGTCCGGCAGCGCCATCGTGTGAGCGGTGACCCCCGCGCGTTCGAGCTCGTCCGCGATGAGGCCCTGCGCGTTGCCGTGCAAAGCGCTCTCGAAGTCCGGGGTCGAGGCGCGCGAGAGGAAGAAGTCATAGGGATAGGCGTGAACGGCGACCAGCTCGCCGCCGAACAACCGCCGCAGTCGCTCGCCGAGAGCGAGCGCGTCACGGCCGCCCTCGCGGCCGTCGATACCGACGACGATCGTGGTGAACACGGCCCGCGCTCCTTGTTGTCCGGTTGTGCACTTCATCGTCGCCCGCGAGTCTGCGGACGCCATCAGCAATGACGTGTGAGCCGCGTGCGGGAAGTCCGCACTATCCGGGCGGACTACGGTCGCCGCGCCCGTCGCCGCCACGGATGGCGCGCGGTGAGAGGGCGCGTAGCCTCAGCGTCAACCGTCTTCAATGAGGAGGACACCCTTGCCTGCTGTCCGCCGTCCGCTCGGGACCAGCCTTCCGAAGCGCACCCGGCGAGGGTCCACACCCGCGCTGCCCGCCCTGCTGCGGGCGGCGATCGGCTCCCACTCGGGAGTGGCGCTGCGCTCCCCGTCGGCCGCCGATGCCGGCGCGCTGACGTTCGCCGACGTCGCGCGCGCCGGCGACGAGATCGCCGCCGGCCTCGTGGCACTCGGCATCGAGCCCGGCGATCGCGTCGCGATCCTGGCCGGCACGCGCGCCGAATGGACGCTCGCCGACCTCGGCACGCTCTGGGCGGGCGCCACGGTCGTGCCGATCTACCACACCAACTCGCCGGAGGAGTGCGAGTACGTCCTGGCGCACTCCGGCTCACGTGCCGTCTTCTGCGAGAACGCCGCGCAGCTTGAGAAGGTCGACGCCGTGCGCGAGCGCTGCCCGGAGCTCGAGCACCGCATGCTGCTCATCGGAGCAGCGGCCGACGGAGCGATGACCCTCGACGAGCTGCGCGCGCGCGGCCGCGGGCCGCGGACGGCAGGCATTGTCGATGAGCGCGTCGACGCGATCGGTGCCGACGACCTGGCCACGCTCGTCTACACGTCGGGTACGACCGGCCCGCCGAAGGGCTGCATCCTCACCCACGCCAACCTGCTGTCGACCGTGCAGATGTACCGCGAGCGCCTGGAGCTGCAGGCCGACATGAGGGCCTACCTGTTCCTGCCGCTCGCGCACGCGCTCGCGCGCGTCACGCAGCTGGTCGTGCTCATGGTCGGCGGCGAGATCGTCTTCTGGCGCGGCGATCCCAAGCAGATCGTCGACGAGCTCTCGGAGGCAAATCCGACGCACTTCCCGTCGGTGCCCCGGGTCTTCGAGAAGATCCACACCGCCATCCTCGGCGGCGTCGAGGAGCAGAGCCGGGTCAAGCGGCTCGTGTTCTCGTGGGCCGTCTCCGAAGGCGCGCGGGCCCGGCGCCGCGAGCGCGCCGGTGCACCGCCCGGCAGGCTGGCGCGTCGGCGTCACGCGCTGGCGGACCGGCTCGTGCTGTCGAAGGTCCGCGCCGCCTTCGGCGACCGCCTGCAGGTGGCGCTCACGGGCGCCGCGCCGATCGCCGCCGAGATCCTCGAGTTCTTCGACGCCTGCGGCGTGCTCATCCTCGAGGGCTACGGTCTCACCGAGAGCTGCGCCGCGTCGACGCTCAACACGGCGCGCGAGCATCGTTTCGGCACCGTCGGGCGCCCGCTGCCCGGCACGGAGGTCCGTGTCGGAGCCGACGGCGAGCTGCTGTTGCGCGGCCCGCACGTCTTCCCCGGCTACTACCGCGACGAGCAGGCCACGCGCGAGACGCTCGAGGATGGCTGGCTGCGCACGGGCGATCTCGGGTCGGTCGACGACGACGGATTCGTGCGCATCACAGGGCGAAAGAAAGAGGTGATCATCACCTCGAGCGGCAAGAACATCTCGCCGAACAACATCGAGGAGCTCCTGCGTGAGACCCGCTGGATCTCGCAGGCGATCGTCTTCGGCGACAACAAGCCGTACCTCGTCGCCCTGCTGACGCTCGACCCCGACGAGGCGGTCAAGCTGGCCGCGCACGTCGGCGCTCCGGCCGACGACCTCGCGGCGCTGTCGCGCCATCCCGGCGTGCGTGCCGAGCTGCAGGCGTCGGTCGACGCGGTCAACCAGCGCTTCGCCCGCATCGAGCAGATCAAACGCTTCGCGATCCTCGATGACGACCTCAGCCAAGCCGCCGGCGAGCTCACGCCGACGCTCAAGATCAAGCGCCCGGTCGTCACCGAGCGCTACCACGATCTCGTCGAGCAGCTCTACGCCTGATGGCCGCCGACGCGACCACCCGCGTGGCGGTCTTCGGGCCGCATCCGGTGCTGACGATCACGATCGAGCGCCGCGGTGACGCCGACGACATCCATCTGCACGCCGGCGGCCAGGGCGTGTGGGCGAGCTGCATCGCCGGGCGCCTCGGCGCCTGGCCGGTGCTCTGTGGCTTTGCCGGCGGCGAGACCGGCGTCGTCCTGCGGACGCTGCTCGCCCCCCAGCCCGGCGAGCGCCGGCTGGTGTCCACCACCACGGCGACCGGCTGCTACGTCGTCGACCGTCGCAGCGGCGAGCGCGCGCTGCAGGGCGTCCGCCTGAGCGACGCGCCGTCGCGCCACGAGCTCGACGACCTCGTCTCGATCACCTGTGCGGCCGCGCTGGAGAGCGAGCTCCTGCTCGTGTGCAATCCCTTCCCGGCCGACGCGCTGCCGACGGAGGCCTATGCGACGCTGGTCGCCGACGTCCGCGGCAACGGGACGCGGGTGGCCGTCGACCTCTCCAGCCCGCGCCTCGACGCGGCGCTGGAAGGCCGCCCCGACATCGTCAAGATCAACGACTGGGAGCTGGCCGAGTACGTCCGCGACCGGGTCGACGGCCCCCGCCTGCGCACAGCCGGCGAACGGCTGCTGGCGGCCGGAGCGCGGTCGGTGATCGTGACGCGGGGGCCCGAGCCGGCGCTCGTCCTCACTGCCGACCGGGCGTGGGAGATCGTCCCGCCGCGGTTCGAGCGCGGCTCGCGCGAGGGCTGCGGCGACGCGATGATGGGCGGACTGGCCGCGGGGCTGGCCACCGGGCGAACCTGGGAGGAGGCGCTCGTGCTCGGCGCCGGCGCCGGCGCGGCGAACTTCCTGCGCCACGGCCTCGGCACGGCAACCGCGGAGGTCATCGGCGACCTGGCCGACCGCGTGGAGCTGCACGCACTGGACTGAGTCAGGGCATCGGCTGAAACGGCGGCGTGATCTCCTCGCCGGCGACGATCGCGCGGGGCGCCTCGCGGGCGATCCACTCCAGGTGACTGCGCGCCGGCTCGACCTCGGCCAGCCGCGCGAGCGCCCCCGACAGCCGCACCGGTCGACCGCCGTGCGAGGAGTGCGCGTCGCTTGCGATCACATGCACGACGCCGCGGCGCGCGAGCGCCAGCATCCCCTCGGCGGCCGGCCCCCCCTCGATCAGAGCGGCCGTCGCCTGCACGAGCGCACCGCGGCGTACGAGCGCCGCCAGACGTTCGACGAGATCGGGCGCGAGGTGACGCTCGGGATGGGCGATGACGCACCGCAGCCCGCGCGCCGCGAGCCGATCGACGGCCGCGGTCAGCGAGTCGGCGAGCGGCCCCGGCCGCGGCTCGAGCAGGATCCAGCGCCCACCGCCGCCGAGCGTCACCGCCCGCAGCTGCGCGTCGTCGAGACGTGTCGTGATCGTCTCGGCGACCTCGCCGCCGGAGAGGACGCGAGCCCGCGCGCCCGCCGCTTCCAGCGCGCGATTGAGCTCGGCCACGCGGTCGGCGAGCTCGACGATGGCGACGTCGTGGTCATGGCGGATGTGCGGCGTGGCGCACACGAACGCGACGCCGTCGGCGTCGGCCTGGCGCGCCATGGCCACGCTGTCGGCGAGATCGAGCGCGCCGTCGTCGACTCCGGCGAGGATGTGGCAGTGCAGGTCGATCACGTGGCGAGCGAAGCAGATCAGGGCGCTGCGGCCGCGAGGAACGCGCCGACGGCGGCGTGCGTCTCACGCGGTCGCTCGATCTGCGGGACGTGTCCGCAGTCGAGCATGAGGTGCTGCGCCTGCGGGAGGGCGTCGGTGACGTGGCGCGCGAAGGCGATCGGTACGAGGCGGTCGCGGCGGCCCCAGACGAAGAGCGCCTCGGGCGCAAGCTCCCGCAGCCGGGTCCAGAAGCCGTGCGAGCCGTCGGGCTCCTCGAGGTAGATATGGCGGGCCGCCGCGTAGAACGCGGCGCGGCCGGATGGCGTCAGGTAGGCGCGCAGGAACTCGTCGACTCCCGCCGCCGTCCACCCGTGGTTGGCTGCGGGGATGAGCCGATGGACGATCACCTCGACGGCTGGGCGCGGAGCGAGCTGGACAAGCCCGAGCTCAGGCCGGACGACCCGGAGCAGCGGCGCCAGCGCGCGCGGGCGCCGCCAGGCCATCGAGGGTGCGAGCAGGGCCAGGCGGCCGACGCGGTCGGGATGGCTCATGCCGATCTCGAGCGCGATCCTGCCGCCGAGGCTGTTGCCGATCAGATGTGCGCGGTCGATGTCGAGTTCGTCGAGCAGCTCGATCACGGCCTCGGCGAAGTAGCGCGCGTCGTAGGAGGCGGCGAGCGGCTTGTCGGAGTCGCCGAATCCCGGAAGGTCCGGGGCGATGACGCGGTAGCGATCGGCCAGTGCGGCCACCGTCGGCAGGAACGACCCCTTGGTCCCGCCGAGTCCATGGAGTGCGACGACCGCCGGGCCGCGACCGGCCTCCAGCGTTGAGATCCGCGCCTTGGGGATGCGGACGGTGGCGAACCGCAGCCGTGCGCCGTCGGACGCGCCGCTGGTCGCGGCCAGGAAGCCCACTCCGAGGTGCAGGTTGCGGTGAATCGACAGCCGGCCCTTGAGATAGGCGCGCATACCGCCGCCGACGTCCCGCGCGACGGCCTGCCAGGTCTGCCGACCAGCCGCGAGCGTCGCATCGGCCCCTCCGTTGGGGGCATCGAGGCGCATCCCGTCCTGCTCCAGCAGCGCGTCCCACGCCTCGTCCTCGCCGATCTCCAGGCGAACCCGGGCCTGTCCGCCTACGGGCTCGAAGACCGCGCGGTCGTAGCGGGCCACCAACGTCTGGAGGGGCTGCGGAGGTGGCATCGGTCGTGCTTGGGTCAGGGCGCGGCGGTCTCGCGCGCCCGGGCCGCCTCGCGTGCCGCCGCCTCGGCGGCGGCTTCGGCGACCTCGGCCAGCGCGGCGACCTCGGCCTCGATCCCGGCGGCGACCAGCTCGGCGTCGGGCGCCGCGTCGCGGTCGGCGTGGACGCAGAAGAAGACCGTGCCGTCGTAGGACAGGGCGGCCACCGCGATCGAGTGCTCGGCCGCGAGCGGGACGAGCGGGATGACGCGGCGCAGCGGGGCGCCGAAGGCATAGAGGGTCGTCGGCGAGCCCGGCACGTTCGTGACCGTGACGTTGAACAGGCGCGTCGCGAACAGCGCCTGGGCGACGACGCTGTGCAGCGCCGGCGGGGCCAACCCGGCCAGATCGACGAGCAGCTGGCCGCCCCTTGCCTGGTGGGCGGCCTTCAGGCGCATCGTCTCGGCGCGGACGCGCCGGTAGCGGGCGCGTGGCTCGGCAACCGACACGGGCAGGTGGACGAACAGCGAGGTGATGCGGTTCCCCAGCTCGAGGTGCTCGGCGGCGTCGCGGACGTTGACGGGCACCATCGCGCGCAGGCCGGCCGCGGGCGGCGTCTCGCCGCGGGCGACCATGAGGTCGCGCAGCCCGGAGGTGACCAGCGAGAGGATGACGTCGTTGACGGTGCCGCCGAGCGCGCGCTTGATCGCCTTGATCTCGGCGAGCGGCACCTCGGCCACGGCGATGCGCCGATGCTCGCTGAGCTGGACGTTGAGGCTCGCGTGCGGAGCGGGGATCAGCTCGTCGCGGATGAGCAGCTCGAGCATGGCACGCGCGGCATCGAGCCCCTCGGCCGCCCGCCGGGGGTGGCGGACGACACCCGCCGCCGCCCCGGCGGCCGCGACGGGCACGCCGGCAAGGCGGCCGAGCGCGTTCGGCCTGGCCGGCTGGGGGGTCACCGGCGGCCGTGGTTTCTGCCAGCGGCCGGGCTTGGCCTCGGCGTCGAGCAGGACCGTGCCGGCATCGACCGAGCCCACGCCGTCCACCAGGCAGTGGTGGGTCTTGGTGACCAGCGCCCAACGGCCGCCCGCGAGGCCCTCCAGCAGGACGACGCGCCAGAGGGGGCGGGCGCGGTCGAGCCGGTGCGACCAGAAGTCCGCGGCCCACTCGAGCAGCTGGCGCTCGCCTCCGGGGCGCGGGAGTGCCGCGCGCGTGACGTGCATGGCGATGTCGAAGTGCTCGTCGGGCACCCACTCCGGCCAGCGCAGGCCACCCGTCGTGCGGCGCGACAGCTTGTCGCGGTAGCGCGGGAGCGCCTCGATGCGCCGCTCAAGGTGGCGGCGCACGCGCGCGAGCGTCGGCGTCTTGCCGCCGGGCAGAGGCTCGAAGACGAGCACGCCGCCGATGTGCATGTGGGCGGTGTTGTCAGCGTCCTCGAGCTCGAGAAACGTCGCGTCGAGTGGGGACAGGGGCTCGCTCACGGACATGCGCCCGGCGCCTCAGCTGGGGATCCCCGCACCCTGAGCGCTGACCGGCGGCTCGTGCACGGGCACGAGGACCCGCTCGGCGAGCTCGACCATGCGCGTGGCGTAGCCCCACTCGTTGTCGTACCAGGCGATGACCTTGACCTGCGTCTTGTTCATCACGTTGGTCAGCGGCGCGTCGTAGATCGACGAGTACGGCGACTTGACGATGTCCGAGGAGACGATCGGGTCTTCGCTGTAGGCGAGGATGCCGGTCATCGGGCCCTGGTCGGCGCGGCCGCGGAAGGCAGCGTCGATCTCCTCCACGCTCGTCGCGCGCTCGGCCTCGACGGTGAGGTCGACGAGCGATCCGGTCGGCGTCGGGACGCGCACGGCGATGCCGTTGAGGCGCCCGGCGAGCTCGGGAATGACGAGCCCGAGCGCCTTCGCGGCGCCGGTGCTCGTGGGCACCATGTTGATGGCCGCCGCACGGGCGCGGCGGGCGTCCGAGTGCGGGCCGTCGAGCAGGTTCTGGTCGGACGTGTAGGCGTGCACCGTGGTCATCTGGCCGTGGCGGATGCCGACCGTGTCGTGCAGCACCTTGGCCACCGGCGCCAGGCAGTTGGTCGTGCACGAGGCGTTGGTGATGATGTGGTGCTCTTCGGGGTCGTAGATCTCGTGGAAGTTCACGCCGAGGACGACGTTGGCGTCCACGGGCTCGGAGCCCTTGCTCGGGGCCGAGAGAATCACCTTGCGGGCTCCGGCCTCGAGATGACGCGCGGCGTCGGCTCGCGTGCGGAACCTGCCGGTGGACTCGATGACGACGTCGACGCCGAGGTCCGCCCACGGGAGGCTGCCGGGATCGCGCTCGTTGAGCAGGCGGATCTCGTTGCCGTCGAAGGCGAGGACATCGCCGTCCAGGGTCACCTTGACGGGGAAGCGCCCGAACACCGAGTCGTAGACGAGCAGGTTGGTAAGCGACGCGGGATCGGCGACGTCGTTGACCGCGACGATCTCGACGTCGGCGCCATGCTCATATGCGGAGCGCACGAAGCTTCGGCCGATGCGGCCGAAGCCGTTGATCGCGACACGGGTGGGCATGGTGGTTCTCCTCAGAATCGAAGGGGGTGATCCGACCGTATGACGGCGCCGTGCGGCGGGCATCCGCGCGCATTGCGCATTGGCTGTCCGTAGCTCTCCGCTGCCGGCCTCGCGCGTCCAGCGCGCGGGCGGGGCCGCTTCATCGCCAGCGGCGGTCCTGGCAGATGTCGGCGACAACCGCGTCGCCGGCGCGCACGAGCTCCATGGCGTCGAGCAGCACGCTGTGGCGGTGATCGCCGCCGCTGCACAGGACGCGGTTGTAGGTCAACAGCCGGCGATCGACCACGCGCGCGTCGACCGGCGCGGGGCCCAGCGGCGGCACGGCGCCGACCTCGAAGCGCGGGAAGCGCTCGGCGATCTCGGCCTCGTCGGCGAGGCGCAGCGAGCGCTGCCGCCCGAGCGCGGTGCGGAGCTTGTGCAGGTCCAGGCGCTCGCAGGCAGGCAGCGCGGCCACCAGCACCTCGTCGCCGTCGCGCAGGACGACGGTCTTGGCCGTCTGCTCGGCGGGGATGCGCGCCACGCGCGCCTCGGAGGTGG
>DATBKW010000376.1:0-9075 GCA_036555665.1 Solirubrobacteraceae bacterium
CGAGTCGGGGATCTCGTTGCCGATCGACCACAGCACCACGGCCGGCGAGTTCTTGGCCTCGTCGACCATCTCCTTGATGTCGGCGTCGCTGTTGGCGTCGAAGAAGCGCCCGTAGTCGTACTTGACCTTCGGGGTGCGCCACGTGTCGAACGCCTCGACCATCATCACGATGCCGAGCTCCTGGCAGACGTCGATCATCTCGGGCGACGGCGGGTTGTGCGACGTGCGGAACGCGTTGACGCCCATGCTCTTCATGAGCTTCATCTGGCGCATCAGCGCGTCGCGGTTGATCGCCGCGCCGAGCGCGCCCTCGTCGTGGTGCAGGTCGACGCCCTGCAGCTTCATGTAGCGGCCGTTGAGGAAGAAGCCCTGGTCGGGGTCGACCCTGAACCAGCGCGCGCCGAAGCGCGTGTCGACGCTGTCGACGACGCGGTGATGGACGACGAGCTCGGTGCGCAGCGTGTAGAGGTACGGGTCGTCGGTCGACCACAGGTGCGGGTGGCGCAGGCGCAGGTCGCTCGACGGCGCGGAGGCGACGACCCGGCCACGGGTGTCGAGGACCTTGTTGACGACGGTCACGTCCCGGCCGTCGTCGACCACGTCGGCCTTGACGTGCACGTCGGCGTAGCCGGACTTGATCGTCTGCTCGAGGTCGGGCGTGGTGACGAAGATGCCGTGGCGCGCCACGTGCACCGGGTCGGTGACGATCAGGTGGACGTTGCGGTAGATGCCGCTCCCCGAGTACCAGCGGCTGCTGGGAAGCTGGTTCTGCACCTTGACGGCCACGACGTTGGGCGTGGTGCCGTCGGTCTGGACGCGCTTGGTGAGGTCGACGTTGAAGCCGGTGTATCCGTAGGGGTGGGCGGCCGCCAGCTCGCCGTTGACGTAGACGGACGAGTCCATGTAGACGCCGTCGAACTCCAGCGAGATCTGCTTGCCGGTCAGCGAGCGCGGGAGCGTGAAGGTCTTGCGATACCAGCCCAGCCCGCCCTGCAGGAAGCCGGTGCCGGAGTTGGTTCCGCTGTCGGGTGCGTCGGTCGGGTCGAGCTCGATGCTCCAGTCGTGCGGGAGGTCGAGCGCTCGCCAGGAGGAATCGTCGTAGGAGGGATCCTGGGCGTGCGCGAACGCGCCGGTGGGGTCGGTGATGCCTGTCCGGTTGACGAGCGCGAACCTCCACCCCTCGTCGAAGTCGCTGCTGCGCGCGTGCGCCTGTGCTGCGGGCGCCGCTGCGAGCGCGCACCCGAGGATCGTCGCCGCCAGGATTGCGCTGGACCGCCTGCCCACGATGCACCTCCGTCAGCACCGCAAGGGTGCGAAAGACATGGAAAGGACCCGAAAGCCCCTATCCCCACGCCCCGCGGGAACGAAACCGAGCGGCGTTCGACGATCGCCTTTCGCTTCCGCCGCCCGGCCAGCGATGATGGCGCCCATGGAGGCCGGCACCACCGCTTCGTCGTCCGCCGCCAAGCTCGACCGCTACTTCGAAGTCAGCGGCCGCGGCTCCACGATCGCCACCGAGGTGCGGGCCGGCGCGGCCACGTTCCTGACGATGGCCTACATCCTCTTCGTCAACCCGCAGATCCTCGGCTCGGTCGCGGCGCCGGGCGGCGTGAAGCTCCCGTTCGATCAGGTGCTGACCGTCACCGCGCTCGTGGCCGGCATCGCGACGCTGGCCATGGGCGTGTTCGGGCGCTACCCGTTCGCCCTGGCCGCCGGCCTGGGCATCAACGCGTTCGTCGCGTTCTCGCTCGTCGGGGCCGACCGTCTGAGCTGGCCAGACGCGATGGGCGTCGTCGTCGCGGAGGGCGTGATCATCACGCTGCTGGTGCTGGTCGGCTTCCGCGAGGCGGTGATCAACGCCATCCCACACGACCTCAAGCTTGCGATCGGCATCGGGATAGGCCTCTTCATCACGATCATCGGGCTCGTCGACGCGGGCATCGTCATCAAGGGCACCGGCACCGTCGTGACGCTGGCGCCCAAGCTCAACACGTGGCCGATCGCGATCTTCGTCGTCGGCCTGTTCGGCACCTACGCGCTGGTCGCGCGCCGCGTGCCCGGCGCGCTGCTGTTCGGAATCCTCGGCACGACGCTGCTGGCGACGATCGTCAACGAGATCAAGGACAAGAAGGTCTTCCCCAACGGTTCGGCGACGTGGCCGAGCAAGATCGTCGACACGCCGGACTTCGGCCTGGTCGGCAACTTCTCGTTTCACTTCATCTCCGCGCTGGGCTTCTGGAGCGCGCTGGCGATCGTGATCGCGGTGCTGCTGTCGGACTTCTTCGACACCGCCGGCACCGTCCTGGGCCTCGGGCGCCGGGCGGGCCTGGTGACCCAGGACGGCCGGCTGCCGGGCATGCGCCGGGTGCTGCTCGTCGACTCGCTGGCCGCCGCGGGCGGCGGCGCGGCGTCGGCGTCATCGAACACCACCTTCATCGAGAGCTCGGCCGGGATCGGCGAGGGCGGGCGCACGGGTCTGGCGTCGATCGTGACCGGCGCGCTGTTCCTGTGCTGCCTGTTCATCTCGCCGCTGGCCGGGATCATCCCCAGCGCGGCGACGGCGCCGGTCCTGGTGATCGTCGGCGCGATGATGTTCGAGCTCGTCCGCCACCTCGAGTGGAACGAGCCGGGGATCGCGCTTCCGGTGCTGCTGACGATCGTGCTGATGCCGATGACCTACAGCATCACCAACGGCGTCGGCGCCGGGTTCATCAGCTACTCGGTGATCGCCCTGCTCGGCGGGCGTCGCGTGCACCCGCTGCTGCTCGTCTTCAGCGCGATCTTCGTCTGGTACTTCATCCACGGCGTGGTCGGCTAGCGCGGACGGGCCATCTGGAACAGCCGGTCGAGCACCGTGTAGTCGGCGGTGTAGCCGCAGCGCGCCACCGGGCGCATCGAGGCGACGTCGACGATGCCGTCCTTGATGAAGCGCTCGTCGAGGTGGACGCCGACCACCTGGCCCACGACGAGATGCCGATCGGTCTCGTTGCCGTCGACGTCGGTCAGGTTCAGCGTCTGGGTGACCTTGCATTCCAGGGCGCACGGGGTGGTCGCCACCCGCGGCGGTGCGACCACGCGCGACGGTGCCATCTCGAGCCCCGCGTGGTCGAACTCGTTCGTGCCACGTTCGAGCGATGCCGAGGTCGCGTTCATCTCCTCGCGCAGCTCCCACGTGGGCATGTTCCAGACGAACTCGCGTGTCTGCGAGGCGAAGGTGACGGAGTCCTTCATCCCTTCGCTTGAGAAGGCGATCATCGGGGGCGCGCCACAGACCGCATTGAAGAAGCTGTAGGGCGCGAGGTTGACGGCGCCGTCGGCGCTCAGCGTCGAGACCCACCCGATCGGGCGCGGCGCGATGACCGCCTTGAACGGGTCGTGGGGCAGCAGCGCCTTGTCGCGCTCGTGTGGCTCGTAGAACAGCATCGCGGGCGGCCAGCATCGCACGCTCGAACCCTCGCCGCTCTGGCGCGCCATGCGCTCAAGTCGCGCCCGGCTGGGGCCGACCGTACGGGGACGGTATGCAGCTCTCGCCGCGCATCTACCTTCCCCTGCTCGCGCTGGTGGGCCTCGTCGCCCTGCTCAACGTCGTCGGCTCGGGTGCGAAGCCCACCGTCGTACCCGCCGAGGTTGCGGGCGCCCGCTACCGGCTCGACGCCGCCGACGCGCACCGCTCCGGCGCGCGCCTGCTGCCCGAGTCCGCGCGCCGGGGGACGTTTCGCTTCGATCCCGACGTGGCGCCCGCCGACCGCCAGGCCTTTCTCGACGCGGTCGCCGCCGCCCGCCCCGACGCGCGCCGGCTGATCGGCCTCGTCGACGGCCTCGTCGACGTGCGGGTCGGTCCGACCGGCGTGCCCGGCGCGATCGGGCTGACCGAGGACGAGGAGCCCGGCTACCGCGTGACGGTCGACCTGGGGCTTGTCGCTTCGCGTTACGGGCAGCGCGGGATCGAGCGCACGGTGCTGCACGAGCTCGGCCACGTCGTCGACCACGCGCTGCTCACCGACGACGTCGTCGCGGCGATGGACGCCGAGATCCCGGCCGGCTACGGCTGCGAGGACGGCAGGCTCGGCGGCTGCGCCAAGCCCGAGGAGCGCTTCGCCGAGACCTTCGCCAAGTGGGCGCTCGGCGACATCGGCGTGAACCTCGACATCGGCTACAAGGTCCCGCCCCCGGCCGTCGCGCTCGACGTCTGGGGCCGGCCGCTGGCGCGACTGACACCCGCGACCTGAACGAAAGTCCGACATTCTCCGTCGGATTTCGTTAGGCTCCCCTAACGATGGGGAGGTCGATCAAGGCGAAGAGGCGCTGCTGCAAGGACAAGCCGCGCTGCAAGAGCTGCGCCGTCGTGTGCAAGCGCCTCGAGCAGGCGGGCTATGCGGTCCGCGAGGACAAGCGCGAATGGCGTCTGCTCGTGATTCCCCCGAAGAAGGTCCTGAAGGCCGCCCGCGCTTAGCGGTGGGCACGCGGATCTGGACCATCGGCTACGAACGGCTGCTGCCCGACGCGCTGGTCGCCGAGTTGCGCGACGCCGGGGTGCGGCGCGTGCTCGACGTGCGCTATCGCCCGCAGTCGCGGCGCCCGGGCATGTCCAAGACCGGCCTCGGTGCGCTGCTCGGCGAGCACGGCATTGCCTACGAGAGCCGCCGCGAGCTGGGTACGCCGCCCGACATCCGCACGCTCTTCCGCGCCGGCCGGACGGCCGAGGCCAGGGCGGCGTTCCGCGAGCACGCCGAGACGATCGCGGCGCGCGACGTCGACGCGCTCGCCGAGGAGTTGCCCGGCGCACCGCCGACCGCCCTGCTCTGCCTGGAGGCCGACCCCGCCGTGTGTCACCGGCGCGTGCTGACCGAGGCGCTCGCGAAGCGGTTCGACGACCTCGTCGTCATCGACCTGTAGCGCCGAGGCCCGCCGCGAGCGTCGCCACCATACGCTCGAAGGACGCGTCGAGGTCGAGCGGGATCCCGAAGCCCCCCGCCGCCTCGAGCGCCACGAAGCCGTGCACGGCGCTGCGAACGGTCCGCGCCGCATGGATGACCTCGTCGCCGGTCAGGTTCCAGCTGCGCAGCACGGCGGCGACGACCTCGTAGGTCTCGGTCGCGGCGGCGCCCTGTTCGGCGTCGTCGGGCCCGGGCGCCCGCACCGTGGCCGCGTAGCGTCCCGGGTGCTCGCGGGCGTAGTCGCGATAGGCGCGCGCCGTGGCCGCCAACGCATCGGCGCCCGAGCGCCCGACCGCGGCCTCGCGCAGCGCGCCGGTCAGCTCGCGCAGCGCGAGCAGCGCGACCGCGCGCAGCAGCCCGGGGCGCCCGTCGACGTGGTTGTACAGCGACGGCGGGCGCACCCCGAGCTCGTCGGCGACGCGGGCCAGGGTCACCGCATCGAGGCCGTCGGCGTCGGCGATCGCCGCCGCGGCCTCGACGACCCGCTCGGTGTCCAGGCCCATGCGCGGCATGTCAGGCGGCCTTGGCGATCGCCCGGTCCATCGCGGCCACGGGCGAGTCGACGATCTTCCCGTGGCCCGGGGCCAGGCGGGCGGGTTCGAGCGCGCGCAGCGCGCGGGCGCTCTCCAGCGCCGTCGGGCCATGCCAGGTGGACATGGCCGCCAGCGGGAAGGGCATGACGAACTTGGCGGTGGTCGCGACACCGCCGAGCGTGGTGTAGGCGTCGCCGCAGAGCAGGGTGCCGTCGCGGCGGTCGAGGAAGGCGACGTGGCCCGGCGTATGGCCCGGCGAAGCGATCACCTCGAGCGAGCCGACGCTGTCGCCCGCATGCAGGGTGCGCGTGGGCCGTGTCTTGGCGCCGGGATAGCCGCCGCGCAGCTTGGACGCCGGCTCGCCGGGATCCAGCGACATGTCCTTGGTGAGAAAGCGCGCGTCGCGCTCGGAGATGAGGACCTCCACCCCGGGTAGCGCCTCGGCGAGCGCGTCGAGCGAGCCGATGTGGTCGCGGTGGGCGTGGGTGAGCGCGATGCGCCTGATCGGGGCGCCGAGGTCATGGGCGGCGCTGAGGATGGACTTCGCGCTTCCGGGCAACATGGTGTCGACGACGGTGAGGCCGTCGTCCTCGGCGATCAGGTACGCATTGACGAAGCCGAAGCGGGAGATCCGCGTGATGCTATTAGGCATAGTTGACAAACTAACATACATAGCCCCCGCACCGCGAACGTCCGCGACGTCACAACCCTGTTGGTACGTCACGGACGTTCGTGCGCGCGGGGATGCCGCGGGCGTTCGGTGGGCGGCATGACCGTCGTCACCCTCTCGGCCTCCTACGGTGCCGGCGGCAGCCAGATCGGCCCGCGCCTGGCCGAGCGCCTCGGCCTGGAGTTCATCGATCGCGCGATCCCGACCACCGTGGCCGCCCGGCTCGCCGTCCCCGTCGACGACGCGCTGGCCCACGACGAGGCGGCCGTGCGCGGCGTGCTCGAGCGGCTGCTGCTGCGCTTCGCCCCGGCGGCCCAGACGTTTGCCGGCGCGACCCCCGCGCCGGAGCTCGTGGACGAGCGCTCGTACCTGCGCTGCACCGAGGACGTCATCCGCGAAGCGGCGGCGCGCGGGGCCGTGATCCTCGGGCGCGCCGGCGCGATCGTGCTGGCCGACGCGCCCGACGCGCTCCACGTGCGCCTCGACGGCCCGCGCGAGCGGCGCCTGGCCCAGGCCATGGCCCTGGAGGGCGTCGATCGCGAGACCGCTGAGCGCCACCTGCGCGAGACCGACCGCGCCCGGCTGGCCTACGTCGAGCAGTTCTACGGCAGCGATCAGCGCGACCCGGCCCTCTATCACCTCGTCATCGACTCGACCGTGTTCGCGCTCGACGCGACCGTCGAGCTGATCGCGGTCGCGGCCGCCGCTCGCGCCGATCCGGCAAGCTGACGCGTGTGCCCGATGCGCTGCGCCGCGTCACGCCCACGCGCTACGTCGCGCCGCTGCGCGAGGGCGGCTCGCTGCCGGGACTGGTGGAGGCCGACGACGACGGGCTCTACGTCGTCAAGTTCCGCGGCGCGGGCCAGGGCCCGGCCGCGCTCGTCGCCGAGGTGCTCGCGGGCGAGCTGGCGCGCGCGCTGGGGCTGACCGTGCCCGAGCTCGTGCTGGCCGAGCTCGACCCCGAGCTGCCGCGCGCCGAGCCCGACGTCGAGATCCAGGATCTCCTGGTCGCCAGCGCGGGGACCAACCTCGGCGTCGACTTCCTGCCCGGTGCGCTGCCGTTCACGCCCGCCGCGGCGGATGGATTCGACCCCGCGCTCGCGGCGGATGTGGTCTGGTTCGACTCGCTGGTGATGAACGTCGACCGCACGCCGCGCAACCCCAACCTGCTGGTCTGGCACGGCCGCACGTGGCTGATCGACCACGGCGCGGCGTTCTATCTCCAGCACGGCGACGCGCCGCTCGCCGACTCCGCCCGCGCTCCGTTCGCACACGTCGCCGACCACGTCCTGCTCGCTGCGTCGGGGCCGATCGCCGCGGCCGACGAGCGCCTGGCCGAGCGCGCCGCCGCGGCGCTCCACGAGGCCGCCGCGCTCGTCCCCGACGGCTGGCTGGGCGCCGATCCCACGGCCCGGCGGGCCGATCTGGCCGCCTTCCTGAAAGGGCGGCTGCAGGCGCCGCGGCCGTTCGTCGAGGAGGCCGAACGTGCCCGCGCGTAGCGCCTTTCAGTACGCGATCCTGCGCGTCGTGCCGAGCATCGAGCGCGGCGAGTGCCTCAACGTCGGCGTTGCGCTGCTGTGTCCCCAGCGCCGGTACGTCGGCGCGCGCGTCGCACTCGACGAGGCGCGCCTGGCCGCGCTCGCGCCCGCCCTCGACCCCGCCGAGGTGCGTCCCGCGCTCGAGGCGCTCGTCGCCGTCGCCGACGGCGATCCTTCGGCCGGGCCCTTGGCGCGCCTGAGCCCGTCGGAGCGCTTCGGCTGGCTGGCGGCGCCCGCCTCGACAATCATCCAGCCGTCGGCCATCCACACCGGCTTGTGCGAGGACCCCGCGCAGACGCTCGATCACCTCTTCACGACGCTGGTCCTCACCGAGTGAGGGCCGCGGCGCTGCTCTGCCTGCTGGCGCTGGCGGCAGGGTGCGGCGCGAACCGGCCGGCTCCGGCGGCGACCGGGGGCGCCGCGCGGCCCGCAAATCGCACGCCCGCGCTGTGCCGGGCGCTGCACGTGCGCGTGACCGGTCGCGTGCCCGACCCGTCGGCGAACGAGCTGAGCGGCCTCGTCCGCAGCCCATCGCAGGACGGGCTGCTGTGGAGCCACGACGACTCGGGCTCGGGGCCGGTGCTCTACGGGCTGCGCGCCGACGGCCGCGTCGTGGCCCGCCCCACGGTCACCGGCGCGCAGGCGGTGGACTGGGAGGACATCGCCGCCGGGCCCGGGCCGACGCTTTACGTCGGCGACATCGGCGACAACGACAGCGAGCGCAAGACGATCGACGTCTACCGCGTCCGCGAGCCGCGCGTCGGCGCCGCAGCGACCGCACCGGCCACGCGGCTTCGCCTGCACTACCCCGACGGGGCGCACGACGCCGAGGCGCTGCTCGTCGATCCCGTGCGCGGCGACATCATCGTCGTGACCAAGACGCTTGGCGGCGCCACGGCATACCGCGCCGCCGGCGCGGCGCTGCGGCGCATCGGAGACGTGCCCGGCGCGCGCTTTGTCACCGGCGGCGACGTCAGCGCCGACGGGCGCATCGTCGCCCTGCGCGGCTACGACCGCGTCTGGGTGTGGGTGCGGCGCGGGCGCGAGCCGCTGACCGCGACCCTGCGCCGCACGCCGTGCTCGTCGCCGACGTCGCTGCTGTCCGAGGGCCAGGGCGAGGCGATCGCCCTCGACCGCCACGGCGGCAGCTTCATGACCGTCGCCGAAGGCACGCCGGCCGTGCTGCGACGGTACGTTCCACGCTAGGGTCTTTGGTCCGGCGGATCGCCCACTCGGCCGGGGCTTCCCTTCTAGGGCGCCCAGCCGGGTCCCGCGCCGGCCTCGTGCCGGCGGCCTGCCCCGGTGGTCGGGAGTGTCGACGCCACCCAGGCACAAGACACAAGTCCTGGGACGTAGTAGTTCAGTGGTGATCCATGACCGGGCGGCGCCGGGCGAGC
>DATBKW010000377.1:0-4644 GCA_036555665.1 Solirubrobacteraceae bacterium
CGACCTCGCCCCGGGCGCGCTGCTGACGCTGTGCGACGGGTCGCGCATCGGCGACGGCTGCCGCTTTCACCTCGGGCACGGCGCGGCCGTGACCATCAGCGCGGGCGCGCACCTCGGCGAGCGCTGCGTGATCGCCGCCCACGAGCGCGTCGAGGTCCGCGCCGGCGCCCGCCTCGGCGACGAGGTGGTGCTCATCGACTTCGACCACGACACGGCCGACGTCGAGAAGCCTGTCCGCCTGCAGGGCCTGGTGACCGCGCCGGTCGTGATCGGCGAGCGGGCGATCGTCGATGCCGCCGCGGGAGTCCTGCGCGGGGTGTCGGTCGGCGACGGGGCGCGCGTCGGCGTGCGGGCGGTGGTCACGCACGACGTGCCGGCGGGTGCCCGCGTCGAGGGCGTCCCGGCGCACCAGCGTTAGATCCCTTCGCTCTCCGGCGGCCGCACCCGCGCCACGAGCACGAGCCCGACGAGCAGCGCGCCCACGCCGAGCAGCTGCAGGCCGGACGGCGACTCGCCGAACAGCACCACGCCGAGCGCGACCGACGCCAGCGGCTGGATCGTCAGGAGCAACGACGTCAGCGCCGCGGGTAGCCGCGGCAGCGATGCCGAGATCAGCAGCCAGCCGAGCACCTGCGAGCTCAGCGCGAGCGTGACCAGCCACGCGTGCGACGGCCACGCCGGCACGAGGTCGGCCTCGCCGACGACCGCGCCGATCCCGAGGGCGACGACCGCCGCCACCAGCGTCGCGTCGAACAGCGGGCCGGCGACCCGCAGCCGGTCGCCGCTGCCCTCGCGCAGCAGCAGGATGAACGCGGTGTACGCGAGGCCTGTCGCGACGCCGTAGACGACGCCCTGCGTCGGGTTGTCGCCGTACGCGCCGCGCTCGAGCGCGCCCGAGATGAGCACGACGCCGCTGAGCACGAGCGGAAGGATCGCGAGGAGCCGCGCGGCGGGGCGCTCGCCGAGCGCCAGCCATGCCACGAGCGGCACGAACGCCACCTGCAGGTTGCCGAGCACCGTCGCGAGCCCCGCTCCGACGTTCTCGATCGCGTGATGCCAGCAGATCAGGTCGATGGCGAAGAACACGCCCGCCAGGGCGACGATCCACCGCTCGCGCGCGGTGCGCGGGCCCAGGCGTCCATCCTCCCACCACGCCAGCACGCCCAGGACCGGGAGCGCGTACGCGCAGCGGAAGATCGCCGCCGTCGACGGCGAGACGCCGGCCTGCTTCACCAGGATCGCCGAGAACGCGATGGTCAGCGCGCCGGCGACCGCCATGGCCCGCGGGCGCGCGGTGAGCGTCTGCGTGGCGGTGGTCAAACCGCCTAGTGCGCGAGCAGCGGCCGCCGGCGCGCGGAGAGATCGGGCGTCCACGGCATCCCGCTGCCGCCCGTGCTCGCCGCGGTCGCGCGCGTCGGCCGGTAGCGCACCGACCGCCCGCCGAGCCTGCCGTGCGCGCCGCCGCGGCTGTCGAGCGTCAGCGTGCCGTTGGCGCTCCCGCTCACCCGCACCGTCCCCGACAACCGGCCCTGATCGGAGGTCAGCGTGCCGCTCAGCCGCAGCCCCGGGACGTACGAGTAGCCGCGCAGACGCAGCTTGCCGTCGAGCGCCGCCGGGCCGGTGAAGCTGCCGCTGCGCAGACCGCCGCCGCGCACCGGCAGCCCGGCGAACAGCAGCTGGAGCGCGGTGAGCCGCACGTCGGTGGCGGTGTCGAGCACCCCGAACACCGCGCGGCCGCGGTCACCGCCGACGCCGGGCGCCGATCGGAAGTCGCGCAGGGAGCGCGGGGGCAGCGGCTGCACGGCCACGCCGTTGTCCTTGCCGTCGCACGGATGCCCGACGGCGACGCTCGCGATGAACCGGCTGAGGGCCTGGGAGATGCACCCGGTGATGTCGCTGTCGAGCGTGTCGTGGCCCGATCCGTGCAGCGTCACCACGCTCGCGTGCGGCAGCTCCTGCCGCGTCGCGAACGCGTTCTCGACGGGCGTGCGCGTGTCGAGCCGGCCGCCGAGCAGCAGCGCGGGCACGTCGGGCAGCGGGCCGGTGAACGGCTGGCGCACGACGTCGCCGGGCCAGTCCAGGCAGTCGTCGACGTAGCTCGTGCGCAGGACCGTCTGGCCGTCCCAGGGGTCGTAGTCGCTGGGCGGGATCGCGGCCAGCGCCTGCTGCGCGATCGCCGGCCGGGCGGCCGGGGGCGTGGCCAGCGAGTAGGGCAGCCTCGGGTCCTCGCAGCCGGTGGTGACGTTGAGGCCGAAGGACAGGTCAGCGAGCTTCGTGGACGGGCCCTCGCCGATGCGCCGCAGCCGCATGAGCAGGGCCTCGTCGCCGCGCCGTGCCGCGCTGATCGCCGCCGGAAGCTCCGCCTGCAGGAACGGGTTGAGGTCACCCGCCGTGAGCAGGAACGAGAGCTGGTCGGGGTTGTCGTACTGGGTCGTGCGCTTCCTGCCGTCGGCGTCGAAGTACGTGCCGCGCAGCGGGCCGCGCGCGTTCATGCGCCGCACGAGGACCGAGACGTCGTCGACGGGGTCGAGCGTCGCGAAGCGGCACGCGCCGTTGGCGCACTGCTCGCGCAGCACGCGCGGCATGTTGCGGTACGTGTCGAGCAGGAAGGCATCGGGGCCGTCGGGGCCGACGATCGAGTCGAGAATCAGCTTGCTGACGTGCTGCGGAAAAGCGCGCGCGTACTGCAACGCGACATTCGTGCCGTACGAGATCCCCATCAGCGCGATCTTGTCGGCGCCCAGCGCCTGGCGCAGGGCGTCGATGTCGAGCACGGTGTCAGCCGTCGTGTAGAAGGCGCGCTGCGGCCCGATGCGGTTGGCGCACGCCTGCAGCTCGGTGGGCAGGAACGCGTCGAGCGAGCGCAGGCCCTGGACGTTGGGGCAGTCCAGGACGCCGGACTCCCCTGTCCCGCGCTGGTCGAGCACCGCCAGGCGGTAGCGGCTGAGGGCGGGCTGCAGCGAGATCGCAAACGACGAGGCGGCGTTGATCGACGACTGCCCGGGGCCGCCGGAGAGCGCGATCAGCACCGGCTTGGGCCCTCGCCGTTGGATCGCGTAGTGCAGCGGCACGGTTCCCGGCACCGCGCCGGTGCGGTCCAGCGGCACGTTGAGCGTCGCGCAGCCGAAGTCGTGCTGGCCCCGGCATGGGGTCAGCGCCGGCGCTGCCACCGCGGATGCGGGCACAAGAGCGAGCGCGGCGACGAGAGCGGCGGCGGCGAGTGAACAGCGCAAGGAGCGGCCACGGTACACGGCGCGCGAGGTGCCTGTCGCGGGTACCGCGTGCGTGCAGTAGAAAAACCTGGACGAAAGGCCGAGCAGCTCTGCACGGTCTTGATCTGGAAATAAGGCTCTTTCGCAATACTCTGAGAGGAACCATGGCCACTGGGGAGAGGACGCTGTTCGGGCCGCAACGCGCCGCGGAGCAGATGGCGCTGCAGAATGAGTGGCGCCGGCTCACGCGCGCGGCCACGTTCGTCGCGGTCCTGACCTCGCCGGCGGTCTTCGCATGGCTGTACGGCGCGAACGACTGGCCGCTGTTCTGGGCGCTGGTGGCGACCTTCGTGATCGTCATCTCCTTCCGCGGCTTCATCGACGTTCTCGCGCACAGGCTGATCCCGCGGGCGAGCCTCTACGGCGCCGGGCGCGAGCTCATGGAGGCCGACATCGTCGGCCAGCGCCGCGTGTGGTTCTGGCGCACGCAGTTTCGCCACCTGTTCTGGCTGGTGCTCATCTTCGGTGGCGGCATCGCCCTGCTGTACGCGTTCGGTGCGACGCTCAGCGACTTCTTCGACTTCCTCCCGCAGCTGTTCGTCTACCTGCTGAGCTTCGGCCTGCAGATCCCGCTGTTCTTCCTCGTCAACATCCTCATCCTGTTCGGGCCGCTGCTCTTCTTCGGCCTCAAGCAGATGAAGGGCTACGAGCCGGGCGACGCCGATTGGGGCGTCAAGCTCGAGGACGTCCGCGGGCAGGCCGAGCCGAAGGCCGAGGTCACGAAGGTCATCGAACTGTGGTCCGCGGGCGAGGAGTTCCGCATGGCCGGCGGCAAGCCCGAGCGCGGCCTGCTCTTCATCGGCGCGCCGGGCACCGGCAAGACGATGCTCTCCAAGGGCATCGCCACGTCGTTCAACTCCCCGATCGTCACGATGCCGGGGTCGGGCTTTGCGCAGACGTTCATCGGCATGGACGTCGTGATCGTGATGTTCCTGATCCGCAAGGCGCGCAAGCTCGCCCGCAAGTGGGGCGACACGTGCATGATCTTCATCGACGAGATCGATGCCGTGGGCATGCGCCGTCAGGCGCTGCAGGGCTCCTACAGCTTCCAGTCGACGCGCAGCCCGTTCGAGGAGCCCCCGATGTACGGCCCGTGGGGCTCGCTGACGCCGACCGGCGACCTCGTTCTGGAGAACCGCGTGTGGCGCGATCGGATCTTCGCCTCGCGCGCCGAGCCGTCAGGCCCGGTCGGCCCGACGTTCATGGGCGGCGTCCGCGACCGCATCCAGGGCGTCATGTTCCCCGGCATGGGCGGCATGGGCGGACAGCTCGCGCTCAACCAGCTGCTCGTGCAGATGGACGGCGTCGACGAGCCGCCGTTCATGCGCAAGTTCTTCACCAACCGCTTCAACACGTTCCTCGACGCGACCTA
>DATBKW010000378.1:0-12003 GCA_036555665.1 Solirubrobacteraceae bacterium
TGGGCGACGAAGGCCATGCGCCCCGCGTCCATCACCTGCATCGGCTCCACGACCACCGAGCCGCCCGCTTCCTGCGCGCGGGCGACGGCCCCGTCGGCGTCGTCGGTCGACACGTAGGTCGACCACACCGGCGGCTGGCCCTCCTGCATGATCGGGCCGACGCCCGCCACGTTGCGGCCCCTGAGCTTGAACATCGCGTAGCCGCCGGTCTCCTCGGGCGGCCCGGCGGCCTCGACTTCCCAGCCGAACAGGCCACCGTAGAAGCGCGCGGACGCATCGACGTCCGGGGTCGAGAGGTCTACCCAGCTCGGTGTGCCGGGCTCATAAGAGGTGCGCTCGGACATGCGACGATCATCGCAGCGTCCGCAAGAACGGAACGACCGTCTGCAGGAAGCGGTTGCGATCCGGCGCGGCGGTCAGCGGGTCCAGATGGCTCTCGGTCGCGGAGGCGTCGACGAGCACCGACCGCGGCACCTTGGAGCCGGTGATGAACCGCTTGGCACCGCGCAGGACGCGCCCGTTCGACAGGTCGGTCTGCAGCGCGTACAGCGGCAGGTCGACGGCGCGCCGATGCCATGGCCGTAGCTTGAGGTAGTCGGTCTGCTTGTTGCGCGTCAGGGCGTTGGCAGCGTTGACATCGATGGTGAGCTTGGCCGGGAAGTACCACTCGGCCGCATTGGGCTCCTGGGCGAAGGTCTGCGCGAGGCGCTGGATCGGCGTGACCTCGCCGTTCACCCAGTCGCCGGTGGGGCCCAGCCGCCCGGCCTGGACGTGGATCAGCGAGAGGGCCTTCGGCGAGGTCGATGCGTCGAAGGCGAAGCCGAGCTCACCGCGGTTGGTCACCGGGATCGGCGGCTTGAAGACCGGCGGCAGGAGCGGGAAGGTCTGCGCGAGCGACGGGGCCGTGGGCTCCTTGAGCGCAGCGACGGCCGCCATCTCGGAGAACACGCCGGCCGCCCACGGCAGCTTGAGCCCGAGCAGGTCCACGAACGGGCCGTTGGTGTCCAGCGCCTCGATCGCCTTCTTGGTTGCCGCGAGATCGGGCGTGCGGAACGAGCCGAGCAGGCCGCCGTCGATGAGCACGAGGCCGTCGAGGTCCTTGTAACCCGGGCGCCCGTTGAAGTCCCAGCTCGCGTAGGCGACGGTCAGCGAGGCGCCCAGCGAGTGGCCGCCGAGGATCACGCGCTTGCCCTGGCGCCGGGCGCTGAGCACCACGCGCCGCACGTCCTGCAGCGTCAACGACAGCCCCCATTGCTTGGCGAAGCCGAACTGCGCCGCGTCCACCGGCTGGAAGTGCGGCTGGATCGACGGGTCCGACAGCCAGCCCAGGTAGTAGTCGAAGGCCTGCTTGACCGTGATGCGTCCGGCCAGCGCGTCGTCGAAGCGAGAGGTGTCCTCGAGCGGCTCGGTGCGCCGGTCCAGCGCCCACACCTGCAGCCCGGGCACGCGCTTGACGATCTCGCGCGCGTCGAGCGTGAAGTCGCCCGCCCCGCCCTGGAACCCAGGCATGAGGACGAGGACGCGCTTGGCGCTCGCGGGGCCGAACTTGGTGACGAAGACCCTGTCGAACTTGGACGGACCGGGCCCGGGAGCGCCGGCGATCGCGGTCGTGGTCTGGGCGGCAACGGCGGGAGCTCCCTCGGCGGCAGCGACGGGAGCCGCGCATGCGAGCGCGGCGAGAAGTCCGATCGCGACGGCTCGCATGGCGGCGCAACCTACCATGGGGGCGTGGCCGTCCTCATCGCTTCGGATCTCGCCAAGGACATGGCCGGCGAGCCGCTGCTGCGCGGCGTCTCCTTCAAGCTCGAGCGTCGCGAGCGGATGACCATCGCCGGGCGCAACGGCGCCGGCAAGACGACGCTGCTGCGCATGCTCTCGGGCGAGACCTCGATCGACGGAGGCGAGCTCGTGCTCGCCAAGGGGACGCGGATCGCGCTGCACGACCAGCGCCCGCCGCGCGAACGCGACCTCAGCCTGCGGGAATACGTTCTCAGCGGCTCGCGCGAGCCGCTGGAGCTCGAGGCCGAGCTCGAGCGCCTCGAGCACGCGATGGCCGAGGGCGATGAGGCGGCGATGAACCGCTACGCCGGAGTGCAGGCGCGTTTCGAGGCCGTCGGCGGCTATGGCTGGCGCGAACGCGCGCGGGCGGTCGTCCACGGCCTGGGCTTCGCCGACGCCGACCTCGATCGGCCCCTGAAAACGTTTTCCGGAGGTCAGCTCACCCGCGCCTCGCTGGCGCGCGCGCTCGCCGCCCAGCCCGACCTCCTGCTCCTCGACGAGCCGACCAACCACCTCGACATCGAGTCGCTCGAATGGCTGGAGCAGACGCTGCTCGACCTCGACGCGGCGATCGTCCTCGTCGCTCACGACCGCTGGTTCCTGGAGACCGTCGGCACGGCAGTACTCGAGCTCGAAGCCGGCCGCGCGCGCTTCTTCAACGGCACGTGGCACGCGTGGCGCAGGGAGCAGGCTGCGCGCGAGCTCGCGCTCGGCCGCGCGATCGAGAAACAGCAGGCCGAGATCGCGCGCATGGAGCGCTTCGTCGAGCGCTTCCGCTACAAGGCGACCAAGGCGCGCCAGGCGCAGGACCGGCTCAAGAAGCTCAACAAGATCGAGCGCATCGAGCGCGACCCGCGCGACGGGCGCGCGTTGGAGTTCGCCTTCAAGAAACCCGAGCGGTCGGGCCGCGTCATCTTCGAGGTGGAGGACGGCCGCCTCGAGGTCCCTGGCCGCGTGCTGCTCGCCGACGCCGAGCTGTGGCTCGAGCGCGGCGAGCACGTGTCGCTCGTGGGCCCCAACGGGACCGGCAAGACGACGCTTATCCAGGCGCTCGTCGGCGAGCGCCCGCTCGACGGCGGCAAGCTGCGCTCCGGGCACAACGTCAAGGTCGGCTACCTCAGCCAGCACGCCGAGGAGCTCGAGACCGGCGGCGCGCGCACGGTCCTCGAGGCGGCGATCAAGCGGACGGGCCTGACGCCGAACCAGGCGCGGGCATTGCTCGGGCGCTTCCTGTTCAGCGGCGAGGAGGCCGACAAGCCGCTCGACGGGCTCAGCGGTGGCGAGCGCCGGCGGCTGTCGCTGGCGGTGCTCGTCCAGTCCGGCGCCAATGTCCTCATCCTCGACGAGCCGACCAACCACCTCGACCTCGAGTCGCGCGAGGCGCTCGAGGACGCGCTCCAGGCGTTTCCCGGCTCGCTGCTGCTCGTCACCCACGACCGCGCGCTGCTCGACGCGGTCGGCTCGCGCACGATCGCCGTCGAGGACTTCGCGCTGCGCTCCTACGTCGGGGGCTGGCCCGAGTACGCGCGCGTGCGCGAGGAGCGCAAGGCGCTCGGGCTGCCGCCGTCGGCGCCGCCGCCGCCGAGAGCGAACGGGGCCACGAAGCCGGACACGGCCGCCAGGCCGGCCGCACGCGCCAACCCGGTCGCGCCCGCAAGGCCCAAGCCGGCCGGCCCGTCGAAGAACCGCCTGCGCGAGCAGGAGCGCCTCGAGCGCGCGGTCGAGGACGCCGAGGCGGCGCTCGCCACCGTGGAGGACGAGCTCGCCGACCCGAAGGCGTGGGCGACGAAGTACGAGTCGGCCAAGTCGACGGCGCGCCACACCGCGGCCAGGCGCGCGGTCGAGGACGCCTACGAGGCGCTCGAGGCGTTCGAGGCGAAGGTCTGATGCTGTGCCACGAGCTGCCCGGCGGCTACGCGCTGCGACTGCCCGAGGAGGCAGACGCGCAGGAGCTCTACACCCTCATCGATGCCAATCGCGAGCACCTCCTGCCATGGATGCCGTGGGCCCCGTGGCATCAGGGCGCCGACGACGTGCTGCCCTTCATCCGCCTAACGCGAAGGCAGATCGCCGACAACGACGGCCTCCAGACCGTGATCGTCGACCCCGAGGGGCGGATCGTGGGCATGGTCGGCGTCCATGGCGTCGACTGGCGCAACGCGAGCACGAGCATCGGCTACTGGCTGTCGCGCGACGAGCAGGGCCGGGGCACGATGACCGCGGCGGTTCGCGCCTACGTCGACCACGCCTTCGGCACGTGGAAGCTCAACCGGGTCACGATCCAGGCGGCCGTGGGCAACGCGCGCAGCCGAGCTATCCCCGAGCGCCTCGGCTTCCGGGAGGAGGGCACGCTGCGCGAGGTCGAGCGGGTCGGCGATCGCTGGCTCGACGGGGTCATCTACTCCATGCTCGCGGCCGACTGGTCGCGGTGAACGGCCACTCCGGCGATCACCAGCGCCACGCCCAGCGCCTCGGCGGGACTCGGGAGCTGCGCGAGCACGACGATCCCGATGACTGTCGCCGTCGCCGGCAGCAGCGCGACCATCAGCGCGTACGTCGAGCGCGACATCCGCGCCATGGCGAGCTGGTCGGTCACGTACGGGATCACCGACGACGACACGCCCACGCCCACGCCGGCCGCCAGGGCGACGGGGTCCAGGAACGCGGGCGCGGCGGCCCACGCCCCGATCGGCGTCGCCACGACCGCGGCGATCAGCATCGCCGCCCCGAGCAGGTCGATCCCGGGGATCGAGCCGTACTGCGCGGCGCGGTGGCTGACCACGATGTAGCCGGCGAACAGCGCAGCGTTGGCGAAGGCGAAGACGACGCCGAGCGTGCTGCCTTCGAGCGCGACGTCGGTGAGCAGGTAGACGCCGGGCACCGCCAGCGCAAGCGCGGCGAGGTTGCGCGGGGTCCGCGCGCCGAGCGCCGCCAACACGATCACGGGTAGGAACTCGATCGCCGCGACGGTGCCGAGCGGGAGGCGGTCGATGGCCAGGTAGAAAGTGCTGTTCATCACGGCCAGCAGGGGGCCCCACACCAGCAGCAGCCGCCCGGCGCCGCGCACCCGCCGCCAGGGGCGCCGCCACATCGCGAAGATCAGCGCGGCCGAGGCGATCCGCAGCCAGGCGACGCCAAGCACGTCCACGCGCGCGAAGAGCAGCACCGCGAAGGCCGGCCCGAGGTAGTGAAAGACCGCGCTGACGACGAAGAAGGCCTCGGGCGGCGCCGTCTGCGCGAGGCTGCGCCGGGGAGCGATGGCCGTGCCTGCCATGCCAAGCATGCTCGACGGTTGCAGCGCCCGATACCATGCGCAATCGAAGGAGTTGATCGCCGATGGCCTATGAAGCGAATCTGCTGGACGAGATCAACCGTCGTTTGCTCGAGGAGCTGCAGCGCGACGGTCGCGTCGCGTTCGCCGAGCTGGGGCGGCGCGTCGGCCTGTCGGCGCCCGCCGTCGCCGAGCGTGTCGGCCGCCTCGAGCGCGAGGGGGTCATCACCGGCTACCGCGCCGAGGTCGATCCGCGGGCGATCGGCTACCCGCTCGCCGCGGTCGTGCGGGTCCGCCCGTTCGCGCGCCAGATCCACAAGATCCCCGAGATCGCCGGCGAGACGCCCGAGGTCGTCGAGTGCGAGCGGATCACCGGGGAGGACTGCTTCCTGCTGCGCCTGCACGTGCGCGACATGGAGGACCTCGAGCCGGTCCTCGATCGCTTCACGCCCTTCGGACAGACGACGACCTCGATCGTCCATTCGGCGCCGGTCGCGCGCCGGGCACTGCCGCTCGGCTGACGGCGCGGCCTACGCGGCGGCCGACAGGCGGCGCGGGTGCGCCGTGGCCTCGATGAGCGCGCGGAACAGCGCCGCGTGCTCGGTGCGCTCGATGAGCGTCTCGGCGTGCCACTGCACGCCCAGCACCAGCGTGCGCGTGCGGTCCTCGATCGCCTCGACCATGCCGTCGGCCGAGCGAGCGACGATGCGCAGGCCCGCGCCAAGGACGTCGACGGCCTGGTGATGGAACGTGTTGACCGCCAGCCGCGCGTCCGATCCGGTGATCTCGGCCAGTCGCGAGCGCGGCTCGACGGCGAGGTCCTGGGTCGGCACGGTGGCCAGCTCATCCTGGCGGTGGCCGTCGACGTGCTGGTGCAGCGTGCCGCCGCGGGCGACGTTGAGCGCCTGCGCGCCGCGGCAGATGCCCAGCAGCGGCATGCCGGCCGCGTCCGCCGCGTGGGCAACGGCCAGCTCGAAGCCATCGACCTCGGGGTTCGTCGAACCCAGCTGCGGATGGCGCTCGCCGGCGCCGTAGGCGAACGGGTCGATATCGGGGCCGCCCGCGATGCACACGCCGTCGAGGCGCTCGACGAGCGCCGGCACCGCGTCGAGCTGCGTCGGCGCGAGGATCACCGGGATGCCGCCGGCCGCCTCGACGGCGCGCAGGTAGGTCGTGCCCAGCGCCGTCTCGGAGTGCGGCGGCAGGCCATCGCGCCGCAGCGTGGCCAGCGCGCCGGGCCGCAGTTCCGAGGTCGTGACGCCGATGAGCGGGCGCATGTAGCCCTATTTGTCGTCCATTTGCGGGAAATCTTGCATGGACGAATGGATAGATCGCACGAATCCGCGCTCGCCCTGATGTCGAAACGCGGCGGACACGGATGACGCGCCCAGAAGTTGCGGTGGTCCGGGTGGCGCGATCGAACACCCTCGGCGCCGCGACGCCACCCTTGGGTGGCTGTTCGCCACAGTCCGCGGGTCCGATCGTCGGTCCATGTCGATTGGCGTCACCCGTCGCGGCCTCCTTACCGGCGCGGCGCGCGTGGCCGTCGGCGCCGCGATGGCCGCGCCCGCGCTGCGCCTGGTCACCACGCCCGCGGCACGCGCGGCCACGGCCGGCGCGGGCCTCAGCGAGGCCGGCTACTGGGCCTTCGTCGATCCGATCGCCGAGCGCATGGACCACCTGTGGGACGCCGCCGATCGCTGCTACGGCGTCGGCGGCGAGGCGGAGTCGGCGATCAACGCCGCGCTGCTGACCATCCACGCCGTCGCAGCCGTGCGCGACCACCGCGGCGCCGCGCGGGCCGACGATCGCGCCCGCACGCTCGCCGAGCGCTTGTGCGAGTCGCCGCCCTGGAGCGAGCGTGCACACCCGTCGCGGCCGGACAAGATGTTCCACGTCGGCGGCTGGCTGTCGAGCGTGCGCTCGGACGGGGCGGGGATGGAGAAGTCGGTCGACCCAAAGGTCGCCGAGGCGCTCGCCTGCACGTGGCGCGCACGCGACGTCGTCGGCCTCGATCCGGCGGTCGCCGGTCGCATGGCCGCGCTCGTGCAGCGCTGCGCCCACGGCCCGTTCTTCCGCTACCCCAACGTCCGCCTCAACCAGATCAACTGGAACGCCGAGGTCTTCGCCCACGCCGCCACGATGACCGGCGACACCTCGCTGCTGCGCCGCGACTACTACCTGCACATGCGGCGCTTCGTGGCCGGCGTGCACCGCCCGTGGCTGGCCGCGCATCGCGAGCGCCCGTACTTCGGCGGGTCGACCAACCTCGGCCCGGGCTACCGCTTCAACTACCTGACGACGCGCCCGCCGGGCGACGCCTTCAACCTCGACTCGGCCGAGTACGCGAACATCACGGTGCACTTCCTGCTCTGGTACGCGCGGGCGCGTGCGGCCGGGATGCCGGCGCTGCCGCGGGCCGACCGCGAGCTGCTGACCGCCTGGGTCGAGCGCGTGCTCTTCGGCTACTGGACCCACAGCGGCTTCATGAACTGGGACTCGGGCCTGGGCCTCAAGCGCTGGCAGATCGGCAAGACCTTCGCGTTTGCGCAGCAGGGCCTGCTCGCCATCGCGCGCGCCGAGGACTTCCACGCCCGCCCGGAGATGGGCGGCTGGGCCAAGCACGTCTTCGATCGCGGCCTGGCCCTATACACCCGGTGGGCCGACGAGGAGGGCGGCGGCACCCTCGCGCCCGCCTGGCTCAACGGCGTGCACGCGGAGGTGGGAGGCGGCGATCAGAGCAAGATCCTCTTCGGTGCGCGGATGGCCGCCAACGCCGCGCGCGCGATCGACCTCGGCCTCGGCGAGCGCGAGGCGCTCGAGCCGCCGCCGTTCTACGCCTACGATCCCGACATCGGCCGGCTCGCCGTCTCGACGCCGGGCTACTCGACCGCCGTTCTTGCCGCCAACCACGGCGCGGTCGGCTACGGCGGCACCGAGCTCGCCCGCCTCTACGACGGCGACGGACGGCCGGTGGCGACGATCGGCGGCCGCCCGCCGGCCGCCTTCGGCGTCGTGGTGCGCGATGTCGCCAACCGCGTGCTGCTTGCGTCGCAGACCGCTCGCCTGCGGCCGAGCATGACCGATCCGCCGCTGCGGCTGCTGCACGCGCCGCGCGGCACCGGGCACGTCGTCGCTCACCCGCGCCACGCGTACGCCGCGCCGTTCGCGCGCCTGGCGGCACGCGGGGCGGTCGGTGCCGGGGACGTGCGCATCATCAGCCGCCATCGCTTCACCGCCGACCACGTCGAGACGACGTGGACAGTCACGTCGGCCGGCGCCGCGCGCCGCAGCGTCGACGTGCTCTTCCCGGCCTGGACGCCCGCCGCGACGATCGACGCCGTGCTGCGCGACGGCACCCGCGTGGCGCTCGGCGCGGGCCCGATCGCGCTTGCGCGCGTGGCGTGGTTTCACCTGCGCGGCGAGCGCGGGGGCTACGTGGTCGTCGTCACCGCCCGCACCGAGGAGCACGCGACCGCGCGGAGGCTGGCCACGACGCCCCAGCGCTACGAGCCGCGCCCCGGGCCGACGCTCGCGCTGCGGCTCGTCCGCGCGGCGCGCTTTCGCCGGCGCACGCTGACCGCGCGCATCGCGCCGGCCGCCGACGCGGCGCAGGCCGCGCGCGTCGCCGCTGCGCTCATGCCATCGCGATGACCGGCCCCAGCCGCGGCGCGAGCTGCACCCAGCGCTCGCCGCGATCGTCGCTGCGCAGGAGGCGGCCGTCGGCCATGCCGGCGAGCAGCTCGCCGTCGCGCGCCGTGAGCGCATAGGGCATCGAGTCGCCGGGGAGGGGAAGCGTCTCCCAGGCGCCGCTCCAGCGATAGAGCCGTCCGCGGGCGCGCAGGCCGGAGTGGGCGGCTCCCGGGCCTGAGGCGGCCGACACGTACCAGCGCTCCGGGTCGGCCGGATCGATCGCCAGCGCCCAGCAGTAGCGCAGATCGCGGCCGGCGTCGACCGCCTCCCAGGTGCGGCCGCCATCGCGGCTCCACGCCGCGCCGTCGCCCGCGGCCTGGTAGGCGTAGTCCGCCCGCGTGTGCCACGCGAGCTCGTGCACGTCGCGCTTGGCCTCGGGCGGGTGGTCGGAGAACGTCGCGCCGCCGTCGTCGGAGGCCATCAGGCCGCCGAGCTCGATGCCGACAAGCAGCCGCTCGGAGTGGTGCGGGTCGGGGGCGATCCAGCGGACGTGGTGCGTCCACGGGCGCGGCGGAAAGCTCCAGCGGTCGCGCGACGGGATGTCCTGAAGGGCTTCGAGCTCGGTCCACGGGCCGCCGTCGCGCGCGACAAACAACCGGCTCGGCTCGGTGCCAGCGTAGAGCGCGCCGTCCGCGGCGCTGATCGCGACCGCGAACACGCCCGCCTCGGGCAGCTCGATCGGCGCCCAGCTGTCGCCGCCGTCCTCGCTGAGCAGCGCGCCCTGCGCGCGCGTGCCGACGAGGACGCGCTCGCCCGCGGTGGCGACGCACTGCGCGCCGACGCCCTCGAGCACGGGCGTCGCGCCCTCGCGCCGGAGCCTCACGAGGCGGTCGTCGCGGGTGCAGACGAAGGCGGGCACCCCGCCAGCATGGCACGGCGGCTCAGCGCTCCGCGAACGTCACGTCGGGCCGCCCGCTCGCCGACCAGCGGCCGCGGCGCCAGCGGACCACCGTGCCGTCGGCCAGCTGCGTCAGCGCGCGGCCGCCGCGCGGCTCGCCCCACAGGGTGGCGTGCAGCGGGGCATCGCCCTCGCCGAGGCCCTGGCGCACCGCGGCCGCGGGGTGGGTGACGACGATGGCACCCGCGCGCACCCAGACCGGGATCGCGTGCAGCGGCGCGGGGGCCGGCACCTCGCGTCCACCGCGTACGCGCGCGCCCGACCACGCCTCGATCCAGTCGCCGGGCGGCAGCCATGCCTCGCGCTCGCGCGCGCCCTCCTCGACCACCGGCGCGACCCACAGCGCCGGGCCCAGGCCGAAGGCGTCGGCGACCTCCCAGCCGCCGGGATCGAGCAGCGAGGCTGGCCGGACGATCGGCAGACCGCAGCGCGCCGCGGTGGCCGCCGCGGCGCACACGTACGGGTTGAGCATCTCGTGCAGCAGGACGTAGCCGCGGTAGAGCGCGAGGGTCTCGGTGTCATACGTCCACGGTTCCTGGCGTAGGCGTGCATGGGCCTGCATGAGCGGCGTGAAGCACCCGAGCTGCGCCCAGCGGATGAGCAGTTCCTTCGGACAGCGATCGACGAGGCGGTGTCCGAGGTAGCCGCCGACGTCGTGCGACCAGTTCGAGAAGCCGCTGCCCGCGGCGGCGATCGTCGCCGCGACGAGCGTGCGCAGCGACCAGAAGTCTGACGCCTGATCGCCCGCCCACACGATGCCCGTGGCCTGCTGGCCGCTCCATGCGCTGCGGCCGAACAGCACGCCGCGTCCGGGCCCGTGCGCGTCGTCGAGGGCGCGCTGCATCGAGCGCCGGTAGAGGTCTCCGTAGCGCCACGCGGACTGCGCGCCGCGACTGTGGTCGGCAAAGCGCAGCTCGTCGCCGATGTAGTAGCCCTCGCCGTCGTCGGCTTTGATGCCCTCGATGCCCAGCCGCAGTGTGCGCACAGCCTGGGCACGCCACCACGCCTCGGCCTCGGGGTCGGTGAAGTCGACGAGCGAGCCGGTGCCCATCCACCAGCGCGCGACGTGCGGCCGGCCTTCCGGCGTGCGGACGAAGCGCGCGGGCTCGTAGTTGGATGCGGGCGCGCGGTGCAGGCGCTGCGATTCGGGATCCGGCGGTATCTGGCCGTCGAGCGACTCGAGGTTGACCCAGGGCGTGACCCACACGACGGTGCGCACGCTGACGGCGCGCCAACGCCCGACCATCCCGGCGAAGTCGGGGAACTGGTGTGGGTTGGGCTCCCAGGTGTTGTATTGGGTCTCCCACGGCGAATCGAGCACGATCGCGTCGAGCGGGATGTCGTGCCAGCGGCAGCCGTGGACGTCCTCCTCGGCGTCGTCCTGGTGCGCGTAGACGTCGCGCGACTTCCAGAACCCGTAGCCCCAGTGCGGCAGCAGCGCGGGCATGCCCGTGAGCCTGAGGTAATGGCGCAGCCGCGCGGCCGGCGTGGGGTCGGTGAGGACGTGGAGCCTGAGCGGGCCGGCGACGGCGCGCGTGGACACGCTGGTCGGCTCGTCGAGCTCGAAGCGCGTCCCGTTCGCGTAGGTCTCGCACCACAGCGCGTAGCCGCGGCTCGACTGCAGGAAGGGCGCCGGCGCGTAGTCGCCCTGCGGGATCCCGCCGAGGTCGCGCAGGTCGGGTGGGCAGTCGGGGCCGGTGTAGACGCGATCGGCGCCCAGCTGGATCGCGCGTCCGGCGTGGTCGACGCGCAGCGCGTGGCGAGCGCCGAGCCCGGCGAAGCGCTCCGCGGCGCGCGCGTCCCACTCGATCGCGAGCCGCAGCGGCGTTCCCTGGGCGGCGTACTCGACGGTGAGATGGTCGTCGCCGGCGACCTCGATCTGCAGCTCGGCCTTGCGCCCGCCCTGCAGCCGCAGGGCGAGCTGCACCACGCGAGCGTCGGCGTGGGTGACTCGGGCCACCACCGCGCGCTCCAAGAACCCGAGCCGCTCGTCGGCCACGACGCCCTCGGTGACCTGCACGAAGCGATCGCGCAACTCGCCCTCGCACGCCCACGCGGTCACCCCTCGCAGCAGCGGGCGGCCCGCGCGTCGCACGTCTATTCGCAGCGGCGCGAGCGCGAACTCGACGCGGAGCGGTCCGAGCTCGAGCACGCCTGCACTCTTCCACGCACGCCCTGCGCCCCAGGCACGCGTTCACCGGCCGGTCACACCATCTTCCCAACCGCTTTACAGAAAGCGTGCGTTTGCAGGGGAATCTGCAAAGGCGAGATGAACGTTCGCGCAACGAGAAGGGCCGACCTGCACTGCCACTCGAGTGCCTCGGAGCTATCCAGGCTCGGGGTCCAGCGAGCGCTCGGCTTG
>DATBKW010000379.1:0-5056 GCA_036555665.1 Solirubrobacteraceae bacterium
GAAGCTCAAGTGGCTGCGCTCGATGCTCGACTGGCAGCAGGAGTTCCAGGACCCCAAGGAGTTCATGGAGAACCTGAAGGTCGACCTCTTCGACGAGGAGGTCTTCGTCTTCACTCCGCGGGGCGAGGTCAAGTCCCTGGCTGCCGGCGCCACCCCGCTGGACTTCGCCTACGAGATCCATACCGAGCTCGGCCACCGCTGCGTCGGCGCGAAGGTCAACGGCAAGATCGTCCCGCTCAACTACCAGCTGAACTCGGGCGACATCGTCGAGGTCCTGACCTCCAAGCGCGAGCGCGGCCCGTCGCGCGACTGGCTGGCGGTCGTCAAGACCACCCGTGCGCGCAACAAGATCAAGCAGTGGTTCAAGCAGGAGTCGCGCGAGGACACCGAGCACACCGGCCGCGCGCTGCTGCAGGAGCACCTCACCAAGGCCGGCCTCCCCGCCCAGAAGATGACCGGCTCGCCGCTGCTGGCCGACGTCATCCGCGAGATGGGCTTTCGCAAGGCCGACGACTTCTACATCGCCCTCGGCGGGGCCAAGATCTCGCCGAAGGTCGTCGTCAACAAGGTCCTGCAGCGCCTCAAGCAGGGCGAGGCGGCCGAGGAAGAGGCGACCACCGCCGAGTCGCTGATCTCCACCCGCCGCCAGCGCCGCCAGCCGACGGGCACGAGCACCTCCTACGGCATCACCGTCGAGGGTGTCGACGACGTCATGCTGCGCATGGCCAAGTGCTGCCGCCCGGTCCCCGGCGACCCGATCGTCGGCTACGTCTCACTCGGCCGCGGCATCACGATCCATCGCGACGACTGCCCCAACACGGCTGCCCTGCGCAAGGACCCCGAGCGCTTCGTGCGCGTGCACTGGGAGGGCGATCACGCGACGGCCTTCAAGGTCGAGCTGCAGGTCGACGCCTGGGACCGCCACCGCCTGCTCGAGGATCTCTCGCGCACCTTCGCGGAGGCGGGCATCAACATCGTCGAGGCACGCTGCATCGTCTCCTCGCCGATGGTCCAGAACCGCTTCGTGGTCGAGGTCGCCGACACGCAGGCGCTGAAGCAGACGGTCACCAAGCTGCGGAACATCGATTCGGTGTTCGATGCATATCGGGTGACGCCGGGGGCCGGCTGACGCGTAGGCGGTTTGCCGCGCCGCGCGGAGAGCTACTTGATCGGATGCCCGTGCCGCGCCCCGACGTCGGCCTTCTTCGGCCCCGCGTGGGCGTCGTAGGCGTTGGAGGAGGCCGCCGGGGTCAGGGCGATGGCGGCGACGACGCCCGCCGTGGCGAGCGCGGAGACCAGATGTGCGGGAGAGAGCATGTCGTGAGGAGCCTTTCGGGCGTGGCGGAGATACGGGACGGGCGGAAAAGAGAGAGCTTCTGGGAGGGTGTCAGGACGCTGACATGGCGTCGTCGGCCCGCCGGACGGTCCGTCGTCGCTCCTACGGACGATCGGTCGTCGTCCGCTAGGAGGAGGCCGCGACGGCCAGGCGCCCGACGACCGCGCCGCGCGAGTTGCGCACCGCGGGCTCGGCCAGCGGCCCGAGTGCGCCGTCGCCCGCAGCGAGCCCGAGCACCTCGCGTACGGCCCAGACCGCTGCGGGATCGAGCGCGCGCAGCGCGCCGTCGGCGACCTTGAGCGCCAGGCCGCGCCCGTCCTCGCAGCCGATGGCGATCACGGCCTCGGCGCCGATCTTGGCCACCACGGACAGCGCGGCCATCAGCTCGGTGTCGATCGCGCCGCGGTAAGCGACGAGCTCGGGATGCGCGCGCATCGCCCGCGCCACGCCCTCGCCCGCGGCGCCGAGGCCGCCGCCCGCGAGGCGGCCGAACGCGCCCGCCAGCGCGCCGAGCGGGGCGTAGAACGTCGGCATGCCACAGCCGTCGACCGCCTGGGCGGGCGCCTCGACGCCGAGGGCGTCGGCCACCGCGGCGGCCATCGCCCGCTGCAGGGGATGGTCGGCCTCGAGGTAGCCCGCGATCGGCCACCCCGCGTCGACGCACAGCGCCAGCCCGAGCGCGTGCTTGCCCGAGCAGTTGTGGTGGATCCGCCGCGGGCGTCCGGGCAGCGCGGCCGCCACGTGCGGGTCGCGCGGTGGCACCGCGCCGCAGGCGAGGTCCTCGACGCCCAGCCCGCAGGCGGCGAGGATCTCCGCCACACGAGCGACGTGCTCGGGCGAGCCGCCGTGCGACGCGCACGCGATGGCGATGTGGCGGTCGTCGAGGCCCAGCCGCTCGATCACCCCCGCGCGCACCGCGGGCAGCGCCTGCAGCGGCTTGGCCGCCGAGCGCAGGAAGACCGGCTCGCCGCCGGCGCCGCCCAGACACCAGGCGAAGCGATGCTCGCTCTCGACGCGCCCGCCCCGCTCGACGAGGACGACGCCGTCGCTCAAGCGACGACCGTCAGCGCCCCGGGCCAGACGCCGAAGACGGCCTCCGTGACATCGCCGATGTAGTCACCGTCGACCTGGACGGGGACCGGACGCCCGTCGGTCGCCACCACGCGGACGTCCTCGGCCCCGCGCAGCACGGTGACGCGGCGATGATCGGCCACGCGCATCCGCGGCGAGAGCAGGCGTGCTCCCACCGTCGGGATGTCGATCGGTGTGGCGCGCTCGAGTACGGCCGTGGCGATCGCGCCGTCGTCGAGGGCGAGCCCGCTGTCGAAGCACATCGGGCGGTCGCCGAAGTACGAATACGCGGGGCCGTTCTGCACCGCGACGGTCACGCCGCGCACGACCTCGTCGCCGGCGCGTGCCTCCAGGCGCGGCGGGTGCACCACGTACTCCGTGGTGAACGTGCTCACCGCCGCCCAGCCGAAGTACCACTGCTTCAGGCGCGTCTTGACCTTCGGCCGCGAGTCGACCCGCCTGACCACGGACGCGTCGAGCCCGACGCCGCCCGAGAACGTGAACCCGCGTCCGTTGACGTGCGCGAGGTCGACGCGCCGCGGGTGCCAGTCGTCGGCGATGCGCAGCAGGTGCTCGGTGGCATCGACGATGTCGTTGGGGACGCCGAGCACCTTGCAGTAGACGTTGCTGGCGCCGCCCGGCAGACAGGTCAGCGCGGTGGCCGAGTGGGCCAGGCCGTTGGCGGCCTCGTTGACGGTGCCGTCGCCGCCGAAGGCCACGACGACGTCATAGCCCTCCTGCGCGGCCTCGCGGCATAGGGCGGTTGCGTGGTCGCGCGCCTCGGTGTCGATCGCCTCCACCTCGTAGCGGCCCTGCAGCGCGTAGACGACAAGGCTCTTGAGCCGCTCGGACACCGTCGTCGCGTACGGGTTGATGATGACCAGCATGCGCTTGCGCTCGACCGGCCGCTCGAGGGCGGCGTAGTCGTCGGCGAGGCGCTCCAGGGATTCGATCGGCACGGGCGCTTTCTACACCTTCGCGCAACCGCCGTTTCATTTTGTGACCGCGGCGCCGTGTCCCTTGGCGTCGGGCGCGACCGCGTGGGCGACGCGCTCGGCCTCCTCGACGAGCTCGGCGCGCGCCGCCTTGGTCAGGCGCTCGAGCGGGGTCAGCGTGACGATTGCCTCGCGGCGCTTGGTCTCGATGGTCCACGTGCCCGCGACGAGGCCGTCGATCAGGTAGGACGGCTTGATCCGCAGGTTGCGCCGCTCGTAGACCGCGTCGCGGTGGCGGTCGGGCAGGATGCGGCCGCGGTGCTTGCTGTCGTAGGCGAGCAGGACGCTGTCGAAGGCGGCGAGCAGGCGCGGCGGCGCGGGCGTGTCGGGATCCGGACGCGGCGCGTCGGGCAGGTCGTAGAGGGCACGCCCGCGGTCGTCCTCGAAGCGCCTGAGGTCGAGGCGCTCGAGCGCGGGGCGGACCTGGGGTGTGCGCCAGCCGATCCAGCTCGCGACGTCGTCGGCCGCGGCCGGGCCGAAGGCGCGCAGGTGGCGGGCCACCACGTCGCCGAGCTTGGCGTCCGTGGCGCGGACCCGGCGCGGGGCGGCGCGCAGCGACGAGGGCGCCTTGCCGCCCCACGTGCCATCGGCCGGCGCGCGCACGAACGCCCCCCAGCGCAGAAAGGGCCGCCAGTTGAGCTTGCGCTGCTGGGCGACCTCGCCGGCGTCGAGCGCGCCAGGGTGCTTGGACACCCACTTGTCCAGGAACGCAGCGATCTCCTTGCCCGACCGCGCGTCCTTCTCCGTGTAGGCCAGCAGCGCGGCGAGCAGGGCGTCGGCCTCCGGCCCGGGCTCCGCGTCGGTGCGCCGCCAGAACGGCTCGCGCGCGGCGTCGGCGATCGCCGCGTAGGCGGGATGCTCGCGCTTGGAGACGAGATGCAGCGTGCCGCGCAGCAGCGTGCCGGTGAGCAGCGTGCCGCCCTCCAATGCCTCTTGGAGCTGGTCGGGGGAGAACCCCTCGACGCGCGAGGCCAGCGCCACCGGCGGCGCGCTCCACTGCTGCGCCTGCAGTGCGCCGATCGCCTCGACCGCCCGGTCGATCGGGAGCTCGAGGCGCTCGAGCAGGCCCTGCCGGGCCAGCAGCGCGCGGTTGAGGGCCGTCGTCGTCAGGGCGGTCACGGCGGGCACGATATGCGCAGGTCGGGTTAGCCACACCCGCGCGACACCGGCGAACCGCATTGAGGCGCGGTCCGCGAAGCGGCATCCTGGGCGGCACCCTCAACCGCGTCCTCCTCCACGCAGCGAATCCCTCCTCCCCGTCGCTGCGTGACGCACAGGCATCGCGACGCGCCGCCGGCCCACTCCCTCTCTCCACGCGGCCGGCGGCGCGCCGAGGGTTCTACAACCACCCGCGGCGCTTGAACAGCGCGATCGTCGCGATGAGCACGACGACCATGACGCCGGCGACGACGAAGAAACCCGCGTGCGACTCCTCGCCGGGGACCTTCGTGTTCATGCCCCAGATCGACGCGATCAGCGTCAGCGGCAGGACGATGACGCTGATCGCGGTGAGGATGCGGAAGGTGTCGTTCAGCCGGTGCGAGAGGACGGCCTCGTTCGTCGACTCGAGCGCCTCGACGACCTCCTTGTAGTTCTCGAGCATGTCCCAGATGCGCTCGGAGGCGTCGTTGATGTCGTCGAAGTAGATCTCGAG
>DATBKW010000380.1:0-4663 GCA_036555665.1 Solirubrobacteraceae bacterium
CGCCGGCCGCCGTTACCGGTCAAACGTCACGAGAAGGCCCACTAGTACTCGTCGTCTGCGTCCGCGTCCTCGTCTTCGTCGTCGAGCTCGGGGTCGTCGAACCCTTCGGGATCCTCGCCGCCGGAGTCGTCGTCGGTGTCCTCCCAGTCGCCGGCCTCGTCCTCGAAGGGGTCCTGTTCCTCGGCGTGCGTGCGCGCCTCGTCGATCTGATCGTCGAGGTGGTCGATGCGTTCCTCGAGCTCGTCGCCGCTTCGCTCAAGCTCGCGTTCGGGGTCGGTGCCGGTCGGGTGCTGCATGGGCTCACCTCCTGTCGAGACTGGGCGGCATGCCGCAGGGTGTTCCCACGCTGCATGCCTCTGACACACCGGTGCGCGATGCCCGGCTGGATATGCTGCCGCCATCGCCGACCACACGTCGACCGAGGCGCGGGAGCCACTCACCGAACCTGGCGCGGTCAGGATCCGCCGCGCGCTGCTGTCGGTGTCCGACAAGCGTGGGATCGTCGATTTCGCCAAGGGCCTGGCCGAGCTGGGCATCGAGGTCGTCTCCACGGGTGGCACGGCGCGCGAGCTCGAGGGCGCCGGGATCGCCGTGCGGTCGATCGACGACCTGACGGGCTTCCCGGAGATCATGGACGGGCGGGTCAAGACGCTGCATCCCAAGCTCTACGCCGGGCTGCTGGCGGTGCGCGACAACGCCGAGCACCTGCAGGCGGCCGCCGATCACGACATCGAGTTCGTCGATCTCGTGTGCGTGAACCTCTACCCCTTCGAGCGCACGGCCGCGCGCCTGGGGAGCGACGACGCCGAGATCATCGAGAACATCGACATCGGCGGCCCCACGATGATCCGCGCGGCGGCCAAGAACCACGCGTTCAGCGCGGTGGTCGTCCACCCGGAGAGCTACGACGCGGTGCTCGGCGAGCTGCGCGAGGCGGATGTCACCCTGAGCATGGCCACCCGCGAGGCGCTCGCCGCCGAGGCGTTCGCCTACACGGCCCGCTACGACATCGCGATCAGCCGCTGGTTCGCGGAGAAGAGCCAGGACTTTCCGCCGCTGCACGTTCGCGCCTACGAGAAGGTCCTCGACCTGCCCTACGGCGAGAACCCGCACCAGCGCGCCGCCTTCTACGCGCAGGTGGGCTCGCGGGCGCACGTGCTCAGCCAGGTCCAGCAGCACCAGGGGAAGTCGATCTCCTTCAACAACGTCCTCGACCTCGACGCGGCGCGCGCGGTGGTGCGCGACTTCGACGCGCCGGCGTGCGCGATCGTCAAGCACAACAATCCGTGTGGGGTGGCCGTCGGCTCCGGCGTGCTGGACGCCTACCGCCGCGCGCTGGAGTGCGATCCGCTCAGCGCGTACGGCGGGGTCGTCGTGCTCAACCGGCGTGTCGACCGCGAGGCGGCGGCCGCGATCGTCGACCAGTTCGTCGAGGTGCTGTTCGCGCCGGGCTTCGACGACGGCGCGCTCGAGGTACTGGGGGCCAAGCCCAACCTGCGCGTCCTCGAGGACCGGGAGAGGCGCCTGCCGCTCCTCGGCGAGAAGGACGTGCGACAGGTCACCGGCGGCCTGCTCGTGCAGGATCGCGACCAGACCACCGCCGATCGCGCGGGGATGGAGGTCGTCACCGGGCGCCCGCCGACCGACGACGAGTGGCGCGACCTGCTCTTCGCCTGGCAGGTCTGCCGGCACGTGAAGTCCAACGCGATCGTGCTGGCGCGCGACGCCGCGACGGTGGGCATCGGCGCCGGCCAGATGAGCCGCGTGGACGCCGTGCGCCTCGCCGTCGAGAAGTGCCGCCTGGAGGACATGGGCAACATCGCCATGGCCTCGGATGCCTTCTTCCCGTTCGCCGATGGTCCGTCGGTGGCCATCGCGGCCGGCGTCACCGCGATCGTCCAGCCGGGCGGCTCGGTCCGCGACGACGAGGTCGTCGCGGCGGCCGACGAGGCGGGCGTGACGATGGTCGTGACCGGCGAACGCCACTTCCGCCATTGACCGCTGCGCGCCCCCTCCGCTCTTGACCGTCGAGCGCCACGGATCCGGCGTCGAGTACGAGTCGGTCGCCGGCTACAGCCGCGTCGTCCGGGCCGGCTCGCATGTCTGGGTGGCGGGGTGCACCGCCACGACCGAGGACGGCGTCATCGCCGGGCCCGGCGACGCCTACGTGCAGGCTCAGCAGACGCTGCGCAACCTCGAGGCCGCCCTCGCCCAGGTCGGGGCGCGCCTGGAGGATGTCGTGCGCACCCGCATGTACGTCACCGACATCTCACAGTGGGAGGTGGTCGCGCGCGCCCACGGCGAGGTCTTCGGGGACATCCGCCCCGTCAGCGCCATGCTCGAGGTCAGAGCCCTGATCGACCCACGCATGTTGGTCGAGATCGAAGCCGACGCGTTCCTAGGAGGTTGACCGCTTGCCCGAGCAGTTGCACATCCTGTTCTACGACTACGTGCCCGATGTCGTCGAGCGCCGCGCTCCACATCGCGAGGGCCATCTCAGCCTGATCAAGCGCTGGCACGACGAGGGCCGCATTGTCATGGCGGGCGGCGTCGGCGATCCGGTGCACGCGGGCATGATCGTGTTGCGCGCCGAGGACCCGCAGGCGGCCGCCGAGGAGTTCGTCGCGGAGGACCCCTACCAGCCGGCCGGCCTGGTCACGAGCTGGCGCGTGGAGCCGTTTCTCAACGTGACGGCCTGAGCGGCACGGTCCTCGGGCGACGGCCTCAGGCCGCGTCGGCCCGCGCGCCGGGCCCGGGTTCGGCGACGACGTCGCGCGGCCCGAGCTCGAGGCCGCACTTGGCGCACGTCAGGTGGGTGGTGAGCTCGCCGCCGCAGTCGCGGTGGCGGACGACGACCGGCGGGCCGGCGTCGCCCGCGTAATAGCGGTCCCCCCACTGCATCAGGGTCATCATCACCGGCCAGAGCTCGCGCCCCTTGTCGGTCAGGCGGTACTCGAACCGCGCCGGGCGATCCTGGTAGGGCTCGCGGCTGAGGATGCCCTCGTCGACGAGGCGTGTGAGCCGATCGGTCAGCACGTTGCGAGCGATCCCGAGGGTGCGCTGGAAGTCCTCGAAGCGGCGTACGCCGCGGAACGTCTCACGGAGGACCAGCAGCGTCCAGCGCTCGCCGAGCACCTCGAGCGAGCGGGCGATCGAGCACACCTGGTTTTCGTATGTGCGGGGCAGCATGTGACGTTCTCTTGCGCACCAGTCTAGCCGCCCTCAGTTGCGTGATGCAACCGAACACGCTAGGGTCAGTTGCATGACGCAACGGTGGAAGGTCCTCCTCGTCACCTCGGTCGCCGTGTTCATGGGCTTCCTCGACGTGACGATCGTCAACATCGCGTTCCCGGACATCGAGGCGTCCTTCCCCGACGCCTCGCTCGCGGAGCTGTCCTGGATCCTCAACGCCTACAACATCGTCTTCGCCGCCCTGCTCGTGCCGGCCGGGCGGCTGGCCGATCGCCTCGGCCGGCGCCGGATGTTCTTCGTGGGCGTCGGGACCTTCCTCGCCGCGTCGGCCGCGTGCGGCCTGGCGCCGTCGGTTCCGTTCCTCGTGGGCGCGCGGATCATCCAGGCCGCGGGGGCCGCGATTCTCGTGCCCACGTCCATCGGCCTGCTGCTCCCCGAGTTCCCGCTGGAGCAGCGCGCGACCGCGACGGCCCTGTGGGGCGCCACCGGCGCCATCGCTGCGGCGACCGGCCCGTCGCTGGGCGGCGTGCTCGTCGAGGCGACGAGCTGGCGCTGGGTGTTCTTCGTCAACCTCGCGATCGGCCTGCCGGCGATGATCCCTGCCCGCCGCCTGCTGCGCGAGCGCCGCGAGGAGCATCCCGGTGCGCTGCCCGACGTGGTCGGCATCGTCCTGTTGGTCATCGGCGTCGGGCTCTTGTCGCTGGGGATCGTCAAGGGCCAGGACTGGGGTTGGGACAGCGCACGCGTCATCGGCTCGCTCGCCGGCGCCGCGCTCGCGCTCGCCGCCTTCGTCGCGCGCTCGGCCCGCCATCCGGCGCCGGTGGTCGAGCTCGGCTTGTTGCGCGTGCGGTCCTTCGCCGTCGCGAACGTCGGTGTCTTCCTCTTCGCGCTCGGCTTCTATGCCCTGCTGCTCGGCAACATCCTCTTCCTCACCGGGGTGTGGGGCTGGTCGGTGCTCAAGGCCGGCGTCGCGGTCACGCCCGGCCCGCTGATGGCCGCGATCGCCGCCGCGCTCGGCGGGCGCCTGGCCGACCGCTACGGCCAGCGCGTCGTGGCGCTGCCCGGCGGGCTGCTCTTCGCGGCGGGCTGCCTGCTCTTCGCCACGACGACCACGGCGACGCCGCACTACGTATCCGACTACCTGCCCTGGACGGTGCTCACCGGCGCGGGCGTGGGACTCAGCTTCGCCGCCTGGGGCAGCGCCGCGGTCGCCGAGCTCCCGCCGTCGCACTTTGCCACCGGCAGCGGGATCTCATCGACCTCGCGCCAGCTCGGCGCGGTCCTCGGCATTGCCATCCTCGTCGCCGTTCTCGGCACACCACGCCCCGAGGACGCGGTAGCGACCTTCCATACCGCCTGGGAGCTCATGGCCGTGCCCGCGACGATCGCAGGCGTTCTCGCCCTCGCGCTGGGCCGCGTGCGCGCACGCAACCCGGAGGCGAAGCTGGCTGTGGCGGTTGCGGAGGCGTGA
>DATBKW010000381.1:0-13248 GCA_036555665.1 Solirubrobacteraceae bacterium
CCGCCGCCGGTCAAACCGTACGCCAAGGGCTCGTGGGGGCCGGAGGAGGCCGACAGGCTGCTGGCCGGCGAAGGCCGCTGGCACGAGCCGTGGATGGCGTCATGACCGCGGTCGAGCGCGACGCCGCCACCATGCCGCAGAGCGCCGCGGCACCGTCTCCCTTCCCGCCGATCGCCGAGTACGGGTTCCTCTCGGACTGCCACACCGGCGCGCTTGTCGCGCCCGACGGCGCGGTCGACTGGCTGTGCGTCCCGCGCTTCGACTCGCCCAGCGTCTTCGGCACGCTGCTGGACCGCCAGGCCGGCTTCTTCCGGCTGGGGCCGTTCGGCATCAACGTGCCTTCCAGCCGCCGCTACGAGCCCGGGACCAACACGCTCGAGACGACCTGGCACATGCCGGGCGACAACTGGGTCGTGGTGCGCGATGCGCTCACGCTGGGGCCGCGCCACATCGAGGACACGATCACGCCGCACACCCGCCCGCCGGCCGACGACGACGCCGACCACATGCTGGTGCGCACGGTCCACTGCACCTCCGGCAGCGTCGAGATCGAGCTGATCTGCGAGCCGGTCTTCGACTACGGCCGCACGCCCGCCGAGTGGTCGCTGGTGGGCGACGGGCGCCACGTCGCCGACGCACGTGGCGCCGACCAGGCCATCCGCCTGACCACCGACATGGCCCTCGGCATCGAGGGCAATCGCGTACGCGCGCGGCACGCGCTCTCCGAGGGCGAGTCGATCTACTGCGCGCTGTCGTGGGCGGAGGAGCTCGCTGCGCCGGGCGACGTCGCCGCGGCCAACCGGCAGCTCGAGGCGACGACGCGCTTCTGGCGCCGATGGCTCGCGCGCTCGCGCATCCCCGACCACGAATGGCGCGAGGCGATCCAGCGCTCGGCGCTGGCCATCAAGGGGCTGACCTTCATGCCCACCGGGGCGACGGTGGCCGCGCTGACCACGTCGCTGCCCGAGACCCCCGGCGGCGAGCGCAACTGGGACTACCGCTACACGTGGATCCGCGACTCGACCTTCACGCTGCAGGCCCTGCACTTCCTCAACCTCGACTGGGAGGCCGACGAGTTCATGCAGTTCGTCGCCGACCTCGAGTGCAACGACGACGGCGCGCTGCAGATCATGTACGGGATCGACGGCCGCCGCGATCTCACCGAGTCCACGCGCGACGATCTCTCCGGCTATGCGGGCGCGCGGCCCGTCCGCGTCGGCAACGGCGCCTTCGACCAGCGCCAGAACGACGTCTTCGGCGCGGCGCTCGACTCGATCTTCCTGCACACCCGTCGCAGCGCGCGCCTGCCCCGCCGCCTGTGGCCGATCGTGCAGGCCCAGGCCCAGTGCGCGTCGGCGGTCTGGCAACAGCCCGACCAGGGCATCTGGGAGGCGCGCGGCGCGCCCCAGCACTACGTCTCGTCCAAGCTCATGTGCTGGGTCGCGATGGACCGCGCGGCCAAGCTGGCCGAGATCGCGGGGGAGAGCGACCTCGGCGTGACCTGGGCCGCGACGGCCGAGGAGATCAAGGCCGACATCCTCGAGCACGGCGTCGACGGCCGCGGCGTCCTGCGCCAGCACTACGCCACCGACTCGCTCGACGCCTCGACGCTGCTGGCCGCGCTGTTCGGCTTCCTCCCCGGCGAGGACCCGCGCCTGCGCGCGAGCGTGCTGGCCATCGCCGACGAGCTGACCGAGGACGGCTTCGTCCTGCGCTATCGCACCGGCGAGACCGACGACGGCCTCTCGGGCAAGGAGGGGACCTTCCTGATCTGCTCGTTCTGGCTCGTGTCGGCGCTCGCGGTCATCGGCGAGCGCCAGCGCGCGCGCGACCTGTTGGAGCGGCTGCTGCGCGTCGCCTCGCCGCTCGGCCTGTACGCCGAGGAGTTCGACGCGGCCACCGGTCGGCACCTCGGCAACTTCCCGCAGGCCTTCTCGCATCTCGCGCTGATCGAGGCGGCCGCGCGGATCATCCTCGCCGACATACGGGAGGAGTACGGCGCATGAGTGCTTACGACGTCATCGTGATCGGTAGCGGCGCCGGCGGAGGGACGCTGGCGCGGCACCTCGCCCCCTCGGGCAAACGTGTCCTGGTGATCGAGCGGGGCGACTGGCTCCCGCGCGAGCCGCAGAACTGGCTCGCGCGGGACGTCTTCGTCGACAACCGCTACGTGTCGGCGGACACGTGGTACGACGGGCGCGGCAAGCCCTTCCAGCCGCAGGTGCACTACTTCGTCGGCGGCGCGACGAAGCTCTACGGGGCGGCGCTGTACCGGCTGCGCGCCGAGGACTTCGGCGAGCTGCGCCACCACGACGGCATCTCGCCGGCGTGGCCGATCGGCTACGACGACATGGAGCCGTACTACACGCTGGCCGAACGCCTCTACCAGGTGCACGGCGCCCGCGGCGAGGACCCGACCGAGCCGCACGCGAGCGCTCCGTATCCGTTCCCGGCCGTCAGCCACGAGCCGCGCATCCAGCAGCTGGCCGATGACCTCGAGGCCGCGGGGCGCCGCCCGTTCCACGCGCCGTGCGGGGTTATGCTCGAAGAGGGCGACATGCCCCACAGCGCGTGCGTGCGCTGCTCGACGTGCGACGGCTTCCCGTGCCTGGTGCACGCGAAGTCCGACGCCGAGGTCCTCGGCGTTCGCCCGGCCCTCGAGCACCGCAACGTGACGCTGCTGACCAACACGCGCGCGGTGCGCCTCGAGACCAACGACGCGGGAACGGTGGTGACCGGCGTCGTCGTCGAGCGCGAGGGCGAGCGCGCGACCTACACCGCCGATCTCGTCGTCGTCTCCTGCGGCGCCGCCAACAGCGCCGCGCTGCTGCTCGCCTCGGCGTGCGACGCTCATCCGCGCGGGCTGGCCAACGGCTCCGACCAGGTCGGGCGCAACTACATGTTCCACAACTGCGCCGCGGTGCTCGCGCTGTCCAAGGACGCCAACGCGACGGTGTTCCAGAAGACGCTCGGCCTCAACGACTTCTACTTCGGCACCGACGACGTCGACTATCCGCTGGGCAACATCCAGATGGTCGGCAAGTCGCAGGCCGAGATGTATCGCGGCGAGAAGCCGCTGCAGACGAAGCTCGCGCCGGAGTGGACGCTGGAGAAGGTGGCCGAGCACGCCGTCGACTTCTGGCTGTCGACCGAGGACCTGCCGCTGCCCGACAACCGCGTCACCGTGCGCGACGACGGCAGCATCGCGCTGGCCTACACCGCGACCAACGACGTCCCCAAGAAGCGCCTGCTGCACGAGCTCAAGCTGCTGCTCAAGCACATCGGCATGCACGGCGACAGCCTCTTGCCGCGCCACGCCTACCTGAAGAACGACATCCCGGTGGCCGGCTGCGCCCACCAGGCCGGCACCTGCCGCTTCGGCAAGGATCCCGCGGCGTCGGTGCTCAACGTCGACTGCCGCGCGCACGAGGTCGACAACCTCTACGTCGTCGACACGAGCTTCTTCCCGAGCATCGGGGCGGTCAACCCGGCGCTCACCGCGATGGCCAACGCGCTGCGTGTCGGCGATCACCTGCTCGAGCGCATGGACGCCGCGCAACCGCGATCCGAGGCCGCGCATGTCGGTTGACCTGACCGACGGCCAGCACCACGTCGTCATCGTCGGCGGCGGCTTCGCGGGCGTCGGCGCCGCCAGGAGCCTCGCGCGCCACGACGAGGTCCAGGTCACGCTGATCGACCGCAACAACTACCACCAGTTCCAGCCGCTGCTCTATCAGGTGGCGACGTCCCAGCTCGCGCCCGGCGACATCGCCTACTCGCTGCGCAAGCTCTTCTCGGACAACCTCAACGTGAGCGTCAAGCTCGCCGAGGTCACCTCAATCGACGCTGCCACGCGTACCGTGACGACGGCCGGTGGCGAGAGCTACACGGGCGACGCGCTCATCTTCGCCGCCGGCTCGCAGCCGAACTTCTTCCGCACTCCGGGCGCGCAGGAGCATGCTTTTCCGCTCTACTGCCTCGAGGACGCCCAGCGCCTGCGCTCGCGCATCCTCGGCGTCTTCGAGGACGCCGATCGCGACCCCGGCCTGATCGACGAGGGCGCGCTGAACTTCGTCGTCGTGGGCGGCGGGCCGACGGGCGTCGAGCTGGCCGGCGCGCTGGCCGATCTCATCCACACGACGATGGCCGCCGAGTACCACCACCTGGCGGTCACGGCGGCGCAGATCCACATCGTCGACCTCGGCCACACCCTGCTCGGGCCGTTCTCAGACGAGGCCCACGACTACGTGGCCAAGGTGCTCGGCCGCAAAGGCGTGCGGCTGCACCTCGGCGTCGCTATCACCGAGGTGGGACCGGGGCACGTCACGCTGGCCGACGGGTCGGTGATCAAGACGCACTGCGTGGTCTGGGGCGGCGGCATCATGGCCCCGGACATTGCAGCCAACGCAGGGCTGGCGCAGGGGCGCGGCGGGCGCATCGACGTGCTGCCCGACCTCACGGTCGCCGGCACCGAGCGGGTCTACGCGGTGGGCGACGTCGCCAACATCCCAAGCCCCGACGGCAACGCGCACCCGCAGCTTGGCTCCGTTGCGCTGCAGAGCGGCGCGTGGGCGGCCGACAACATCGTCGCCGACCTCGCGGGCAAACCGCGCAAGCCCTTCCACTACAAGGACAAGGGCATCATGGCGATGATCGGCCGCGGCGCCGCCATCGCCGAGGTCGGCCCGCACCGCCACGAGCTGCACGGCGTGATCGCATTCTCGGCGTGGCTCGGCGTGCACGCGGCGCTCATGAGCGGGGTGCGCAACCGGATCGACGCGTTCGTCAACTGGGGCTCGGACTACTTCAGCGAGTCGCGGGGGCCGCAGGTGCTCGACCGCTCCGACGCCGCACGGATCGAGTGGGGCGAGGACGCCGAGCTCGAGCCGATCAGCACCGAGTCGTGACGCCGATCGCCGTCACGACGGTCGACCTCGCGCGCATCCAGTTCGCGATGACGTCGATCTACCACTTCTTCTTCGTCCCGGTCACGCTCGGCCTCGCGCCGCTCGTGGCGGTGATGCAGACGATCTGGTACCGCACGGGCGTCGATGCGTGGCTGCGGCTGACGAAGTTCTTCGGGACGTTGCTGCTCATCAACTTCGCCATCGGGGTGGCGACCGGGCTGGTGCAGGAGTTCCAGTTCGGCATGAACTGGTCGGTGTACTCCGAGTTCGTCGGGGGCGTGTTCGGGGCGCCGCTGGCCATCGAGGGCCTGGCCGCCTTCTTCCTGGAGGCGACGTTCATCGGGCTGTGGATCTTCGGCTGGGACCGGCTCTCGCCGCGCCTGCACCTGGCGACGATCTGGCTGGCCGCGGCGGGCACCTGGATGTCGGCGTACTTCATCCTCGTCGCGAACTCGTGGATGCAGCACCCGGTCGGCTACAAGATCGTCGACGGCAACGCGCAGCTCACGAGCGTGTGGGCGCTGCTGTCCAACCACTTCGCGCTGACGGCGTGGCTGCACACGATCCTCGCCGGGCTGATCTTCGGCTCGACGGTGATCCTCGGCGTGTCGTGCTGGCACTTCCTGCGCGGGCGCAACGTCGAGCTCTTCCGCCGGGCCGCGATGCTGGCGCTGATCGTCGCGGTGCCGGTGACGCTCATCCAGCTGTCGGTGGGCAACCGTTTCGGTGCGGCGGTCACCAGCGCGCAGGGCATGAAGATCGCGGCCTCCGAGGCGCAGTGGAACACCTGTCAGCCGTGCGGCTTCTCGGTTTTCCAGATCGGGGGCTTTACGGCGCAGGACCCGAACCCGAGCTTCTCGATCACGATTCCGCGCCTCCTGTCGTGGATGGCGACCGGCTCCTTCGACGGCGAGGTGCAGGGCCTCAACCAGCTCCAGGCCCAGGAGGTGAAGAGCTTCGGGTCGGGCAACTACATGCCGCGCGTACGGCTGATGTACTGGTCGATGCGGGTGATGGCGATGCTCGGGGTGGCGATGTTCCTCATCGCCGCCGTCGGCGCGTGGCTGTATCGCAAGCGACGGCTCGAGGAGGCGCGCTGGTTCCAATGGACGGCGATCGTCGCCATCGCGTTCCCCTTCATCGCCGCCACCGCCGGCTGGATCCTCACCGAGATGGGGCGCCAGCCGTGGATCGTCCAGGACCTGCTCAAGACCTCCGATGCGCACTCGCCCGGCGTGAGCACGGCGATGCTCGCAACCAGCATCGGTGTGTTCGCCCTGCTGTACATCGTCCTGGGCGTCGTCGACTTCGTCCTCATGCGGCGCTTCGCGCGCGTCGACCCGCCGTCGCTGCGCGAGGAGGCCGCGGCGGCCGCTCCGGCGCTCAGCTACTAGGAGCCTGCGATGGATCTCGCGACCTTCTGGTTTCTGCTCATCGCGGTCCTGTGGAGCGGCTACTTCGTCCTCGAGGGCTTCGACTTCGGCGTGGGCATGCTGTTGGCGGTGCTGCCGCGCGACGAGGACGAGCGCAGCACGATGTTCGAGTCCATCGGCCCCGTCTGGGACGGCAACGAGGTGTGGCTGGTGGTCGCCGCCGGCGCGACCTTCGCGGCGTTCCCCGCCTGGTACGCGACGATGTTCTCGGGCTTCTACCTGGCGCTGCTGCTCATCCTCGTGCTGCTCATCGTCCGCGTCGTCTCCTTCGAATGGCGCGAGCGCAGCCAAGACCCCCGCTGGCGCACGACGTGGCGGTGGGCGAACACGATCGGAAGCGTCGGCGCCTCGTTCGTGTGGGGCGTCGCGCTGGCCAACCTCGTGCACGGCGTTCCGCTGAGCTCCAAGGGCGACTTCACCGGCAACGTGCTCGACCTGTTCAGCGCCTACACCGTGCTCGCCGGGATCGCGGTCGTGGCGCTCTTCGCCCTGCACGGCGCCGTCTACCTGGCGCTGCGCACGAGCGGTGATCTGCGCGAGCGCGCCGGCGCCGCGGCACGGCGGCTGTCGGTGCCGGCCACCGTCGTCGGCGCGGCCTTCCTCGCCGCCACCGTCGCGGTGGCGGTCGACCGCAACAACCGCGACGTCTTTCCCACCGTGCTGCCTGCGGCGATCGGGGCCGGGGCGCTGGTGGCCGCGATCGTGCTGGTCCACGTGGACCGCCACGGCTGGGCCTTCATCGCCTCGGCGGTCGCGGCGGTCGCCTGCGTGGCGACGATCTTCACCGGGCTTTATCCGCGCGTCCTCGTCTCGTATCCGGACTTCGCCAACAGCCTGACGATCTCCAGTGCGGCCGCCGGCCACTACGCGCTGAGCGTCATCACGGTCGTGGCGGCGATCTGCACCCCGATCGTGCTGCTCTACCAGGGCTGGACGTATCACGTCTTCCGGGCCCGCCTCGGCTGACGGCCGTGCGCGCCTTCGATCAGCGGCTGCTGCGACGCACCCGGGCGGCGCGGCCGCTGCTCGTGGCCGACGTCGCGCTCGGCGTCGCCACCGTCGTGCCCGTGCTCGTGCAGGCGACGCTCCTGGCGCGGATCGTCGCGCGTGCGTTCGACGGTGCCGCGGTCGCCGACCTGCGGGTCGAGCTCGCGGCGCTCGCGCTGGCCTTCTGCGCTCGCGGGCTCCTGGCGTGGGGGATGGAGGTCGCCGGGCGCCGCGCCGCGGCCGACGTGCTCTCCGAGCTGCGCCTGGCGCTCGTCCGGCGCCGCCTGGCTGCGCAGCCCACGTCGGCGGACGGCGCCGAGGCCGGTGAGATCGCCACGGCGGCCGTGCAGGGCATCGACGCGCTGGAGGCGTACTTCGCGCGCTACCTGCCGCAGGCCGTGCTCGCTTCGGTCGTGCCGCTGGCGGTCATCGCCTGGGTGGCGAGCCTCGACGTCGAGTCGGCGATCGTGATGGCGCTCACGCTGCCGCTCGTGCCCGTCTTCATGTGGCTCATCGGGCGCGCGAGCGAGCAGCGCGCCCGCGAGCGCTGGCACGCGCTGCGGCGGCTCTCCAACCACTTCCTCGACGTCGTCCGTGGTCTGCCGACGCTGCGGGCCTTCAATCGTGGGCAGGCGCAGGCGCAGACGATCGCCGAGGTCAGCGAGCGCCACCGGGCGGCGACGATGGGCACCCTGCGGCTGAGCTTCCTCTCCGGCTCGGTCCTCGAACTGGCCGCGACGCTCGGCGTCGCGCTCGTGGCGGTGACGATCGGGGTCCGGCTCGTCGACGGCGGCGTCGGGCTGCAGGTCGCCATGACGGTGCTCGTCCTCGCGCCCGAGCTGTACCTGCCCCTGCGCCGACTGGGCGCCGAGTTCCACGCCAGCGCGGACGGGCTGGCCGTCGCCGAGCGGATCCTCGCCCTCCTCGACGCGCCGGCCACAGCGGTCGCGGGCGGGGCGCAGCGCGCGCCGAGCCCCGCCGTCGCGACGGTGCGCCTCGAGCGCGTGTCGTTCGCCTATCCGTCGCGCGCCGGGCTCGTCCTCGATGGCCTGGACCTCGAGCTGCGCCCGGGCGAGGTCGTCGCGCTCGTGGGCGAGAGCGGCGCGGGGAAGAGCACGGCGGCGGCGCTGCTCCTCGGCCTGCTCGCGCCGACGGCCGGGCGGATCACCGTCGGCGGCGCCGATCTCGCCCGCTGCGACATCGAGGCGTGGCGCCGGCAGGTCGCCTGGGTGCCGCAGCGCCCGGCGCTCGTGCGCGGATCGATCGCCGACAACATCCGCCTCGGCAGGCCCTCCGCCTGCGAGCACGACGTGAGCCGCGCGGCGGTCATGGCGGGCGCCGACCGCTTCATCGGCGCGCTCGCGGCCGGGTACGAGACCATGGTCGGCGACGGCGGGCGCCCGCTGTCGCCCGGTGAGCGGCGGCGGGTCGGCCTGGCGCGCGCCGCGCTGCGCGACGCGCCGCTGGTGATCCTCGACGAGCCGACGGCCGACCTCGATCCGGCGAGCGTGGCGGTGGTGGCGCAGGCCGTCGAGCGCCTGGCGGCCGGGCGCACGCTGCTGGTCATCGCCCACCGCGACGAGGTCGTCGAACGCGCCGATCGCGTCATCCGCCTCGCGGGCGGCGCCGTGCACGCTCAGGAGACGAGGCGGGCGGCGTGAGCGCGACGCTGCGGCGGCTCCTGGCCCTCGCCGGCGCCTCGCGCGCGCGGGTGACGGTCGCCGTGGTCCTCGGCGCGCTGACCGTGATCTTCGGCGCTGGGCTGATGGCCACGGCCGGCTACCTCATCTCGCGCGCGGCCGAGCGGCCGGCGATCCTCTCGCTCACGGTCGCCATCGTCGGCGTGCGCTTCTTCGGCCTCGCCCGGCCGGTGGCCCGCTATCTCGAGCGCCTCGCCTCGCACGACCTCGCCCTGCGGGCGCTCGGACGGATACGCGTCCGCGCCTACCGCTGGATCGAGCCGCTCGCGCCCGCGCAGCTCGAGGGCTACCGCCGGGGCGATCTCCTGGCGCGGATGGTCGCCGACGTCGACGCGCTGCAGAACCTGCACCTGCGCGTCGTCGGCCCGCCGCTTGCGGCGCTGCCGGCCTGCGCGGTCTCGGTCGGCGTGGCCGCGGCGTTCCTCCCCGCCGCCGCGATCGTCCTCGCCGTCGGGCTGCTCGCGGGTGGCGTGGTGGTGCCCGCGCTGAGCAGCGCGCTGGCGCGGCGCGCGGCCGCGCGCCAGGCCGGCGCGCGCGGCGACCTGGCCGCCGAGCTCGTCGAGCTCCTCGGCGCCGCGCCGGAGCTCGTCGTCAACGGGGCCGGCGAGGCCGCGCTGGCGCGCGTGCGCGCCGCCGACCGCGGCCTGGTCGCGCTCTCGCGCCGCGACGCGCTCGCCGGCGGGCTGGCCGACGGTCTCCTCATCGCCGTGACCGGCGCCACCGTCACCGGCGTGCTCGCGGTGGCCGTGGACGCGTCGGCCGCCGGGCGCCTCGACCGCGTGCTGATCGCGATGGTCGCCCTGCTCGCGCTGGCCACCTTCGACGCCGTGACGCCGCTCGCGGCCGCGGCGCGCGAGCGGTCGGCCACGGTCGCCGCGGGCGCGCGAGTGCTCGAGCTCGGCGAGCGTGAGGTCGCGGTGACCGATCCACAGCATCCGGCCCCGGCGCCGCGGTGGCCGTTCAGCGTGGCGCTCGATGGCGTCCGCGCCCGCTATCCGGGCGCGCCGGCGCCGGCGCTCGAGGGCTTCAGCCTGCGGCTCGACCCGGGGCGGAAGGTCGCACTGGTCGGCGCCAGCGGCGCCGGCAAGACGACCGTCGCCAACCTGCTGCTGCGCTTCCTCGACCCCGAAGCGGGAAGGGTGACCATCGGCGCTCGCGAGCTGCGCGAGTACCCCCAGGCCGATGTCCGCCGCGCGATCGCGGTCGCCGGCCAGGACTCGTACCTGTTCTCGGCGAGCATCCTCGAGAACGTGCGGCTGGCCAGGCCCGCGGCGAGCGAGGCCGAGGTCGAGCGCGCGCTGCGCGTGGCGCGGATCTGGCCATGGATCGAGACGCTTGCGGACGGATGGCACACGCAGGTCGGCGAGGACGGCCGCGAGCTGTCGGGCGGGCAGCGCCAGCGGGTCGCGCTCGCGCGCGCGTTGCTGGCAGACGCGCCGGTGCTCGTGCTCGACGAGCCGACCGCGCACCTCGATCCGGCCACCGCCGACGCCCTCGTGCGCGACGTCTTCGCGGCCGTCGGCGCGCGCTCGGTCCTGCTCATCACCCATCGCCGCGAGGGCCTGGACCTCGTCGACGAGGTGCTGGAGCTGACCGGTGCGCGCTGAAGATCCGCTCGCAGCACCCGCTCGATCGTTATCCCGTCGGCCGGTACGGTCGCCGGCGTGAGCTTGGCGTGGCCCATCCGGAGCGTGTGTGCCGGCGTCGCCGGGACAGCGGCCCTGACCCTCTCCTACGCGGCCGAGCGGCGGCTACGCCGCCGGCACGTCGGGCAGCTCGACTACGACGACTCGCTCGTGCCCGGGCAGATCGTGGCGAGCATCATGCACCTGCCGCATGTGACGGCCAGGGATGAGCGCGACCTCGGGCTGCTGCTGCGCTGGAGCTACGGCTCGGCGTTCGGGCTCTGGCACGGGACCCTGCGGCGCCGCGCGTCCGAGCCTTGGGCCAGCCTGGCCTTCGGCGGGACGCTCATGAGCGCCACCCTGACGCTGTTCCCGCTGCTCGGCCACACGCCCGTGCCGTGGCGCTGGCCCGCCGACGTGATGGCGACCAGCGTCGGCACGCACGTCGCCTACGTCGTCGCCGTGGCCGCCGTCGACGACCGCATCGGCCGCCTCATCTAACCGCCCACGGCCGGCCGCCGGCGCACGAAGTTGCCGATGAGCACGCCGATGACGGTGACGAGATAGAGCTGGCCGACGAGCATCTCGATGACCGCCACCGCATGGCCGACGGGCCTGGCCGGCGTGAGATCGCCGAAACCGGTCGTCGTCAACACCGTGAAGCTGTAGTACGCCCACTGGGACTCGTTGCCGTTCGTCCCTTGGGCGAAGAACGGGCTGTTCCCGATCTCCCCGACGAAGCCGACGGTCCACGCGAAGCCCATCCCGATCATCAGGTAGATGGCCAGCGCGCCGGCCACCGCCCGAATGGTCACTCCCTGCTCGAGAACGAGCCGCAGGAGCCCGCGCACGAGGGTGACGGGGATCGCGATGGCCAGGATCCCCCCGATCGCGAACGTCGCACCCCTGGAGAGCACCCCGGTGGCAACGCCGAGGATGACCAGCGCGGCGGCGACCGCGACGGCGATCGCGCTCGCGCGGCGCACGTCCTCGCGCGCGCGCGACGTCGCGACTGCGACGACGAGCGCGGCGCCCTCGATGGTGATCCCGACCGCCCGCGACCAGCGTTCGTTCGGCGCCACGATGACGAACACGAGCAGCATGGCCATGAGGACGAACACCGCGCCGTAGCGGTAGGCCGCGGCGCCCTGCGTGTCGCTCTGCGCGCTGTCGCTCATGCTCCCCGTGGCGCCAGGCGCGCCGCGGCGATGTAGGCGACGACGACCGCGACGATGACCACCGGCATGACCTGCACGCCGTCGTTGGCGCCCAGCAGGACGGTGGCCAGCAGCACCGAGGTGAGCGGCAGCGTGAGCATGACGCAGGACATCGCCCCGATGCCCATCGCAACGGCCGGCACGAGCGGCAGCCCCGGGAGATGCGAGGCCGCGATCCCGGCGGCCGCCCCGACGAACATGGCCGGGAACACCGGGCCGCCACGGAAGCTGCTGAGCGAGATGCCGTAGGCGAGGGCCTTGCACACCACCAGCAGCAGGACCGTTGCCACCGACCAGTCGACGCCCTGGGTGAGCAGCGGCCCCAGCTGATCCTGGCCGGAGAACAGGACCATCGAGATGCCGTCGCCGGTGATCTGGTCGAAGAGGATCGCGAGCGCGCCCACCGCGAGGCCGAGCACGGGCATCAGCACGAGCCTCCGCGGGTCGACGTGCGGGCGGATGGTCAGCGCGAGGAGCTGGATGCCGCGGCCGATGAACGGCGCCACCAGCCCGAACACGATCGCGTAGAGGAAGATCGCGATCGTCAGGCGATCGAAGCTCGGCAAGCCGGGGATGGCGAGGGTGAACGTCCCGAACCCCGTCACCGAGTCGAGGCCGAGGAAGATGAGCGCGCCGATGCCTGCGGCCAGCAGCCCGGGCACCAGCACGAGCCCGAGCATCGGGCCGCCCAGTCCGGCCGCCTCGAGGAGCAGGAAGGCGCCAAGCAGCGGGGAGCCGAGCAAAGAGCTGATCGCCGCGAAGCTGCCGGCGGCCGCGATGAGCGCGACCGCCTGTTGCGGAGCGTCGCGCGAGGCGAGCTTCACGGCCAGGACCCCCAGGCCGCTGCCCATCGCGATGAGCGGCGCCTCCGGCCCCAACACGACGCCGAAGCTCAGCGTCGCCAGCGCGGCGAAGAACACGCCGGGAAGCTCGATGGGGGGCACGGCTCCCGCTGCGTGGAAGCCGTCGGCCGGCGAGTGGCCGCCCGTGCCCGGAAGCCGCTCGATCGCCAGCGCCACCAGCAGGCCGGAGAGCGCGAGCAGCGGCAGCGGCCACCACGCGGGCACCGGGTTCAGGCCGAGGTCGTGCGGGATGTCCGTGAAGAACGCGTCCTGCAGCACTGCCACCAGCTTCAGGAAGCCGTACGACAGCGCGGAGATCGGCAGGCCGATGATGGCCGCGAGGAGCACGAGGCGCACGTAGAGCGGGTTTCGCAGCAGCGCCTGAGGATCGGCTGCCGGGTCCGGCGCGGGGGGCGGGGCGGTGGTCGCGGCCACGGGTCTCCGACGCAAGCCTCACAGGCGCGCAGGTCGGAAACATCACCTCGTTCGGACGATGCTGCGGGCCGCGGTGCGGTTAGATCTCGCCATGCGCCTCGA
>DATBKW010000382.1:0-2834 GCA_036555665.1 Solirubrobacteraceae bacterium
CGTGGCGGATGCCCCCGTCGTGGAGCGCGTCGTAGGTCGGGATGTTGGCGCCGCCGGGAAGGCCGAATACGACGTCGACGCCCTCCGCCTTCAGGCACTCCATCACGGCATCGACCGCCCGCATGCGCATTCACCCCTTTCGGTTCTCGGTAGATGTGGATCGAGCCGCCCTCGGCGGCTCGGCGGGGTCCGAGTGTACCGTCAGCGAGCCGCCGGCTCGACCGGGGCCGGCACCGGCGTGCCGGGGTACTCGAGCTCGGTGCCGCAGCGCGTACACAGCGCGTCGTGCAGCGCCACGACCTTGCCGCACGTCGGGCAGCGCCGGTACGGCTCGTCGTACTCGTTGCGGTAGAGCACCGCGGCGATCAGCCCGATGAACGGCGGGATGGCCGAGATCAAGAACCATAGGAAGAACGAGCTGCCCTTGATCTTGCCGACGACCCCTCCGGCCAGGCCGAAGAAGAAGGCGATGACGACGAACTCCACGGGACGACCCCGCTCAGAACAGCGTGCGCACCGCCCAGATCACGGCGATGACCGCCACCACGAACACCAGGAACCACGCGATGCCCGCGACGATTCCGATGACCACCTTGAACAGGATCCACGCCGCGATGGCGAGTACGACGGCGGCGAGGATCCGCGCGCCGAACGACGGGCCGGTCTTCTCGTTCTCCATACCTCCAGGGTACTCCCGCGCGAGGTCGCGGTCGCCAGAGATCAGTCGTAGGCGCGGCGCAGGTGCTCGAAGCGCGCGCGGCCGCCGCCGGCGCGGCCGTTGAGCTGCAGCCGCGCGAGGCGATAGCGGCGGATCTTGGGGGCGTTGGGGTCGCGCGGGGCTACCGTGTCGCGGCGCTGGACCAACAGGATGCGGGCGGACGGGGCGCTCATGGCCGTCATGGTGGCGCGGCGCGGGCGAAGCGCCCAGTGCCCCGCGGTCGGAAGTGGCAGGCTACGTCGTGGCCCGGCGGTCCATGCGCCGCGCCGCATCCAGCGCGGGCCGCATCGCGGGGTCCATGCGCCGGCGCACACGCCAGCGCGCGCCGCTGAAGGCGAGGTTCGCCACCGTGGCGAAGCCCTCCTCGTCGGCGCGCAGGGCGAGCAGCAGGTGGGCGATGCGGTCGCCCGCGGGCAGGTCGGGGTCGTTGACGCCGACGCAGTAGCAGACCACGCGGCGCCCGCCCGGCCGCACGAGCAGGGCGCCCGCGGGCCCGACGAGCCACACGCCCAGGCGCCCGCGCTCGGGCACGAGCCCGGTCTGCTCGTGCAGCTCGCGGGCCTCGTGGCCGATGAGGTCGCCGAGCAGGCCGAGCGAGCGCGCCTCGGCTTCCGCGGGCGCGCGGCTGCGCTTGCGGCGCACGACGTTGGCCCCACGCTGCGCGTAGAGCTCGGGGATGACCCAGGCGTGCGCGAAGCTCGCCAGGCTCACCGGCAGCGCGAGCGGCTGGACGAGGAAGAGCACGATCCCCGCGGCAATGAAGGGAACGACATGGGCGATCGTGACGGCCGTCCACAGCAGGCCGGTGCGATCCAGGCGCTGCGCGTCGACGCGCGGGCGCCAATGAACGGCGGCCAGCTCAGGGAGCAGCTCGACGCGACACGTCGGCAGCGGCTCGGCGGCCACCGCGACCGCCCTACCCGCCGGAGATCGGCAGGCGCATGATCACGAGCTCGGCGTCGACCGGCAGCTCGCGAACCTGCTCGGCCTGGCCCTCGCCCGTCGACACCATGCCGAAGTAGCCGCGGTCGAGCTCCTCGCGGAAGGCCTGGACGGCGGCCTCGATGGCCTCCGGGTCGTTGGCCGTCCACTCCGCCAGCGTTGTGTGGCCGGACTGGTCCATGCGAATCAGACGAGACATGCGCACCTCCATGGACTGGGTCCACCCATGGTACGCCCGTTCGGCAAGCTCGAACGCCGGGTCAAATACCGAGCTTTTCGCGCACCAGGCGGGTGACCTCGCCGCCGTCGGCGCGGCCGCGTGTCTCGCGCATCACGTGGCCGACGATGACCCCGATCGGCTTCATGTCACCGCCGCGCAGGCGCTCGGCGATGTCGGGGTTGGCATCGAGCGCCGCCTGCACCACGGGATCGAGCTCGTCGCCGCCGCCCATGGCGGCCAGGCCCTCGGCCTCGACGATCGCCGCCGGGTCGCCGCCCTCGGCGACGAGGCGGTCCAGGACCTGCTTGGCCGCGTTCTGGGTGACCTTCTTCTCGCTGACCAGCCCGACGAGGGTGGCCAGCGCGCCCGGCTCGACCTTGGACTCGGCCGGATCCTCGACCTCGATGCGCGCCACCAGCTCGTTGACCCAGTTGGCCAGCGGCTGGGGCTCGACGCCGTTGCCGGAGAGGGCGGCCTCGAAGTAGTCGCCCAGCTCCGCGCGCCAGGCCAGCAGCTTGGCGCTGTCGGCGGTCAGGCCGAAGTCGCGCTCGAAGCGCTCGGCGCGCGCGGCCGGCAGCTCGGGCAGCGCCGCCCGGGCGCGCGCGAGCATCTCCTCGCTGATCGCGATCGGGACGAGGTCGGGCTCGGGGAAGTAGCGGTAGTCGTGCGCCTCCTCCTTGGAGCGCAGCGTGCTGATCGTCTCCGTGCGCGGGTCGAAGTGCAGCGTCTCCTGCTCGACCTCCTCGCCGGCGCGCAGCAGCTTCTCCTGGCGCGCGATCTCGGCGCGGATCCCCTTCTCGATGAAGCGGAAGGAGTTCATGTTCTTCAGCTCGGTCTTGGTGCCGAGCTCGCGCGTGCCGACCGGGCGGATGGAGACATTGGCGTCGCAGCGCAGCGAGCCCTCCTCCATGTTCACGTCGCTGACGCCGAGCTGGCGCAGCGTCGTGCGCAGCA
>DATBKW010000383.1:0-5594 GCA_036555665.1 Solirubrobacteraceae bacterium
CCGCGATGAAGTGGCCGAACTCGTGCAGGATGATGAGCGCGGCGAAACCGAGGAAGGCCAGCAGCCAGCTCACGTGCGCACCGCGATCAGCTCGGCCGCCACCGCACGCGCCTCGCGATCGGCCTCGTAGAGCGACTCGAATGCGCGCACCGGCGCCGACGGCAGGCGCCCGAGCGCCGACTCGATGACGGCCGGGATGCCCAGGAAGTCCAGGCGGCCGGCCAGGAAGGCGTGCACGGCGACCTCGTTGGCGGCGTTGAGCACGCACGGCGCGGTGCCGCCGGCGACCGCGGCCTCGCGCGCGAGGCGCAGGCACGGGAAGGCCTCGGTGTCCACGGGCTCGAAGGTCAGCGCGCCGACCGCGGCGAGGTCCAGCGGGGCGACCGGCACGTCGACGCGGTCGGGATAGTGCAGGGCGTAGGAGATCGGCACGCGCATGTCGGGGTAGCCGAGGTGCGCCAGCGCGGCGCCGTCGCACAGCGAGACGTAGGAGTGCACGATCGACTGCGGGTGCACGACGACCTCGATGCGCTCGTATGGCGTGCCGAACAGGTGGTGGGCCTCGATGAGCTCGAGGCCCTTGTTCATGAGCGTGGCCGAATCGATCGTGATCTTGCCGCCCATGGCCCAGGTCGGGTGCCTGAGCGCCTCTTCGACCGTGACGTCCTCGAGCTCGTCGCGCGAGCGTCCGCGGAACGGGCCGCCGCTGGCGGTGAGGACGAGCTTGTCGACCGTGCCGGGCCGTTCGCCGGCGATGAGCTGATGCAGCGCGGAGTGCTCGGAGTCGACCGGCACGATCTGCGCGCCCGTCGCCTCGGCCAGCTGGGTGACGAGCTCGCCCCCGACGACCAGCGACTCCTTGTTGGCCAGCGCGAGGTCGATGCCCTCGCCCAGCGCGGCCACGGTGGGGCCCAGGCCGGCCGAGCCGACCAGCGCGTTGAGCACAAGCTCGGCACCGGAGTCGATCACGAGCCGCACGAGCCCCTCGGGGCCCGTGAGCACCTCGCCGTCGGTCCACGCCTCGCCGGCGCGGGCGCCCGCGTCGGGGTCGGCCAGGGCGATGCGCGTCACGCCGTGGGCCCGCGCCTGCTCGACGAGCGCCTCCCAGGAACGCTCGGCGCTGAGCCCGACGAGCTCGAGCTCGTCCGAGCGCTCGACGATGTCGAGCGCCTGGGTGCCGATCGAGCCGGTCGAGCCGAGGATGAGCAGGCGGCGCGCCACCGTCCTAGAGTGCCACAGCTCTGGTCAACGGCAGGTCAAGAGCAGTAGCTTGCGGGCGTGCGGCGGGCTTCGATGATGGTGTGCGTCCTTGTTCTGCTCGCGCCGGCAGCGGCCCGGGCGCAGGGGCAGCAGGGGCCACTTCCGCCGCCCGATGCCGCCGTCGTCGCCGGCCCGCTGCCCGGCGGCGCGACGCTGGTCGCCTTCGACCGCGGCGGCCGGCTGTGCGTCGCGGTCCGGGGCCGCCACGCCTCCTGCGGGCCGGCGCCCACGGCGGCCTGGCAGCCGCGCCTGGAGCTCGGATCGCCGGTCTACGGCGTCACGACCGCCGACGCGGCGAGCGTCGAGCTGCTGACGCCGGGCGCGAGCCAGACGGTGCCGGCAGGCCCAGGCGCCTATCAGGGGCGCTTCGCCGGGCGCGTCCGCTTCTTCCTCGCCGCGACGCCCCGAATGCCGTACCGCATACGCGTGCTCGACGCCCAGGGGCGGGCGCTCGGCGCCATGGACTTCGGCGAGGCGCCCGTGATCGGCGCGCCCGCGACGGTCGGCCACGGGCGCGCGGGCGGCAGGGCGTGGCGCGCCGTCGCCTTCCAGCGCACCGCAGTGGCGGCGACCCCGCTGGATCGCGCGCGGATCCGGCCCATCACCTGCGTGCGCGTCGATGCGGGCGGCGAGCGCGCGGGTGGCGGAGGCTGCTCGGGTCTCGAGCCCGACGCATCCGGCTTGTCCTTCACGATCGTTGCTCAGTGCGGCGTCCCGGCGCGCTCGATCAGCGGCCTGGCAGGCGGCGAGGTGCGCCGCATCGACGCCGTGCTCGGTGACGGCACCCGGCGGAGGGTGGGACTCGGCCGGCTCCCCGCACGCTTCGGTGACCCGCGCCGGCCCTTCGCCCTCGTCGTCGGGCCCGGGATCGCCGTGCGCTCGCTGTTGCTCCGCGCCGTCGGGCGCACCCGCTCCCTGCCGATGGGCGCGGCCCCGGCCGAGGCCGAGTGCGACCAGCGCGGCGCCTTCAACGTCGGCTTCGGGATCTACGGCTTCACCGAGCCGCCCGCCTCCAGTGGTGCGGGACCGCTCGTGGCGCGTGACGACGGGGTGGCGCTGTGCGTCGGCCTGGGCACGATCGTCTCCGCCGACTGCCGGGTGCCGCCCATCGACCCGGTCTTCTCGCGCATCGAGCGCCGCCGCGCAGGCGATAGCACCGCCGTCCTCGCCGTCGTGCCCCCCGAGGTGACCTCGTTGCGCCTTCACCTCGACCGGGGCGCGCCGGTCGCCGTCCCCACCTCCGACCTGCCCGGTTACACGGGCCAATACGCGGGCCTCGTCCGCGCGGCCGCGCTCACCCTCCCGGGCGACCGGCGCGTCTACTCCACCGAGATGCTCGCCGCCGACGGGCACGTCCTCGTCTCGGTCCCGGGACCCGATCGCCGGCCGCTCGCCCACGCGCCGCGCGTCCTCGCGCGCCTGCCGGGCGGCGTCACGGTCGCGGGCGCCGGCGACTGCCTGCAGGTGGGCGTAGGCCCACCGTCGCGCGACCCGGCGCGCTGCGCCTTCACCGGGCTGAGCGACACCACGGTCTTCGCGCCCTGCGCGGCCCGCCGCACGGTGGTCGTCTCCCGCCTGCGCCGCCCGGCCACGGGCCTGACGGCGATGACCACCGCCGGCACAGTTCGGGGCCGCCGTCACGGAGCGTTCGCGGTCGCGGTCCTCCCGCCCCGCGCGGCCCTGCGCGAGATCGGCCTGACCGGCGCCGCCCGCGTGCGCATGCCGTTGCCGCCGGCCGCGCGCCAGTGTGGCTATTCGGCGGTCGTCACCGCGCTGCGCACAACGGTTGGACGGCCGGCGGCGGCCGCTCCACCGCCGCCGGCCATACCCCAATGATGTCAGACATCATGTAGGACTTCTACAGCCTACAGCATCGCTTGCCAGACGTAGAACCCCGCGACCATCGCGAACATCGCCGCGTCGAGGCGGTCCAGCGCCCCGCCGTGGGGCCCGAAGATGCGGCCCGTGTCCTTCGTTCCCGCGTCGCGCTTGAGGTAGGACTCGAAGAGGTCGCCCAGTGGCGCCGCCGCGGCCACCGCCGCACCGAGCAGCAGCGCGTGCCAGCCGCTCAGCCAGTCCTGATAGAGGCCGGCCAGCCACACCGCGGCCACGCCGATGACGAAGCCGATGAGCAGCCCCTCGACCGTCTTGTTGGGCGAGATCGCCGGCGCCAGCCGGCGGGTGCCGAAGGTGCGCCCGCCCAGGTAGGCGCCGGTGTCGCCCACGAACGTCCCAACCAGCACGTTGATGACGATGCCGTCGCCGTGCGGCAGGTCGCGCAGCAAAACCGCGTGAGCGAAGGCCAGCCCGATCCAGGTCAGGCCCAACATGGTCACCGCGACGCCCGGCGCGCCGGCGTGGCGCGGCTGCAGCGCGCACAGGATGAACACCGCCGGCACGCAGGCCACGAATGCGCCGAGGACGCTGGCCTGGTCGCCCGTGTGCGCGGCCACCAGCAGCGCCGCCAGGCCGGCGAAGCCGCCCAGGCGCGACGGATTGGCGAAGTCGAACATGGCGAACAGCTCGTGCAGGCAGATCCAGCCCAGGACGATGAGCCCGGCCACGAAGACCCAGCCCCCGAAGCCGACCAGCACGAGCGCCAGCGCGATCGCCGGCAGGGCCGCCAGCACGCGGGCGCCGAGGTCCGAGCCGGTGTTGCGCCGCCGTGCGCGGCCGGCCCGCCGCCGGCTGGGCGTACCTCGCCGCCGCCGCGCGCCGGACTCCATCAGCGGCCACCGAACCGGCGGCGCCGGCCCTCGAACTCGTCCAGCGCGGCGCGAAACGCCTCGCGCGAGAAGTCGGGCCACAGCTCGTCGGCGAAGACGAGCTCGGAGTAGGCCGACTGCCACAGCAGGTAGTTGCTCATCCGCTGCTCGCCGCTGGTGCGGATGATCAGGTCCGGGTCGTGCATCTCGGGGGCGTACAGCAGGCGCCGGAACTCGTCCTCGCCGCCGCCCGCATAGTGCTGCGCCGCGTCGAGGATCTCGGCGCGGCCGCCGTAGTTGAAGGCGACGAACAGCGTGATGCGGTCGTTGGCGGCGGTCTGCTCCTGCGCCCAGTCCATCTGCTCCAGCAGCGCCGGCATCACACGGTCGCGGCGCCCGATGAACCGCATCCGCACGCCCTCGTCGTTGAGCTCGGGCGTTTCGGCGAGGATCCGCTGCGAGAACATCCGCATCAGCGCCGTCACCTCCTCGGCCGGGCGCGACCAGTTCTCGGTCGAGAACGAGTAGACGGTCAGCTCGCGGATGCCGAACTCGACCGCATCGCGCAGGCGCGCCTTGACGACGTCGGCGCCGGCCTGGTGGCCCTCGACGACCGGCAGCCCCCGCTGCTTGGCCCAGCGGCCGTTGCCGTCGGTGATGATGGCGACGTAGCGCGCGGAGCCGCCGCCGTCGGGCGCCGCGCTCACACCTCGAGGATCTCGGCCTCTTTGGCCTTGAGCGCCGTCTCGAGGTCGGCGATGCGCCCATCGGTGAGCTTCTGCAGCTCGACCTCGGCGCGGTGCTCGTCATCGGCGCCGGCGTCGCCGCTCTCCTTCAGCTCGCGCAGGTCGTGCATGACGTCGCGGCGGATGTTGCGGATCGCGACCCGCCCGTCCTCGGCGATGTGGCGCACGACCTTGACCAGCTCGCGCCGGCGCTCCTCGTTGAGCTCGGGGATGGCCATGCGGATCAGGCGCCCGTCGTTGTTGGGCGTCAGGCCGATGTCGGACTCCATGATCGCCCGCTCGATCGACTTGATCGAGGCCTGGTCGTAGGGCTGGACCGTGAGCAGGCGCGCCTCGGGGGCGCTGATCGTGGCCAGCTGCTTCAACGGCGTCGGCGCACCGTAGTAGTCGACGACGATGCGGTCCAGCAGCGCAGGGCTCGCGCGCCCCGTGCGCACAGAAGCGAACTCGTGTCGCGTCGCCTCCACGGACTTCGTCATGCGCTCGCCGGCGTCGGCGAGCAGCTCGTCGGTCAGCTCGGTCATGTCGCAACCAGGGTTCCCACGCGCTCGCCGGACACTATCCGGTCGATGTTGCCCTCGTCGTCCATGTTGAAGACGTGGATCGGCAGCTCGTTCTCCATGCAAAGGGTGAGCGCGGTGAGGTCCATGATGCGCAGTCGGCGCTCCAGGGCCTCCATGTGGGTGATCTCCGCGATGAACTCGGCCGACGGGTCGGTGCGCGGATCGGCGGTGTACACCCCCTCGACACCGTTCTTGGCCATGAGCAGGGCCTCGGCGTGGATCTCGATGGCGCGCAGGGCGGCGGCGGTGTCCGATGTGAAGAACGGGTTGCCGGTGCCGGCGGCGAAGATGACCACGCGGCCCTTCTCGAGGTGGCGCAT
>DATBKW010000384.1:0-5328 GCA_036555665.1 Solirubrobacteraceae bacterium
GCTGCGCGCCGCCGCCCTCCGCTACGCCGAACACCACCCGACCTACGTCGCCGAGGTCGTCTTCTGGGACACCGTGCGGGCGCTCGACCTCGCCGGGCTCAGATGGTCGCGCCACACGGCCTCGACGATCAGCATCGGCCCGCGGTGGGCCGATGCCGGCGTCGTCACCTTCTGGCTCTTCGCCGCGCTGGCGATCGCCGGCGCCCTCACCTCACGCGCCCGGCGGATGCCGCTGTACGTCGCGGCCGTTCCGATCTTGCTGTACCTCGGCGTCGTCTTCTTCGTCTTCGAGACCCCGCGCTATCGCACCGGAATCGACCCGTTCATCGTCATGCTGGCGAGCGTGGCGCTCGTCGCGGCCTGGAATGCGATCGCCGCTCGCAGGGTGCCGACCGCTACGGTCGCACAGTGAGCGCGCTACCCGCCGGACCCACGGAGTCGCCGATCGTGCAGACGGCGCGCTGGGTCGCGCGGCCGATCCGCTTCCTCGAGGACTGCCGGCGCCGCTACGGCGATGCCTTCAGCGTGACCTTCCAGGGCTTCGGGACCCCGCTCGTGATGGTCTCACGGCCCGACGTCATCCGCGCGCTGTACAGCGAGCGCCGCCACCGGCTGCCGCCCGGCCGCACGATCACGTTGAAGCCGCTGGTCGGCGAACGGTCGCTGCTGTTACTGGAGGGCGACGAGCACCTCTCGCGACGAAAGCTGATGCTGCCGCCGTTTCACGGCGAGCGGATGCGCACCTACGAGTCCGTGATGCGCGAGGCGGCGGAACGGGAGCTCAAGGGCTGGCCGGAGGGCCGCGCCTTCGCCGTGCATCCGAGCATGCAGGCGATCACGCTCGAGGTGATCCTGCGCGCGGTGTTCGGCGTCGCCGACCACGACCGCCGCGAGCGGCTGCGCACGCTGTTGCGCGATCTCCTCGCCGAGACCACGTCGATTGGCCTGCAGATGTCAGTGATGTTCGGGCGCCGCCGACCGCTCGAGCGCCTGCGGGAGATGGCCGAGGAGATCGACGAGTTCCTGTTCGCCGAGATCGCACGGCAGCGCCGGACGGCTCCCGGCGAGGACATCTGCTCGCTGCTGGTCCACGCGCACTTCGACGACGGGACCGGCATGGACGACCGTGAGATCCGCGATCAGCTGATGACGTTGTTGATCGCCGGGCACGAGACGACGGCCACGGGGCTCGCATGGGCGTTGGACCTGCTCGCCCATCACCCTGACGCGGCCACCCGCGCGTGGTCAGAAGGCGAGCCGTATCTGCGCGCGGTCGTCTCGGAATCCCTGCGTCTGCGCCCGGTCGTGCCGCTCGCCGGCCGGCGTCTCGTCACCGACCTCGACGTGGACGGACTCTCGCTCCCGGCCGGCACCGACGTGACGCCGGCGATCTGGCTCGCGCACACGCGCCCGCAGGAATACCCGGAGCCCTATGCGTTCCGGCCCGAGCGCTTTCTCGACCAGCCGCCCTCCACCTACACGTGGCTGCCGTTCGGCGGCGGCGTGCGGCGCTGCATCGGCGCCGCCTTCGCCGAGCTCGAGATGCGCACCGTGCTCGACGAGGTTCTGTCGCGCTTCGACCTGCGCCCCGCGGGCCGGCGGCGCGAGCGCGTGGCGCGGCGCAACGTCACCTTCTCGCCACGCCACGGCACGCGCGTCGTCGTGCGCCGACGCTAGGCATGCGGGCGTTCACGATCGGCCACTCGACGCACCCGTTCGAGGAATTCGCCGCGCTCTTGCTCCAGCACGGCGTCGAGCGGGTCGCGGATGTGCGGCGCACACCGAGATCGCGACGTCATCCGCAGTTCAACCTCGAGGCGCTCGCCGACGAGTTGCCACGGCGCGGCGTCGACTATCGGCATCTGCCGGCTTTGGGAGGACGGCGCCGGCCACGGCCGGACTCACCCAGCGGCGGCTGGGAGCACCCGGCCTTCCGCGGCTATGCCGACTATGCGCTGACCGACGAGTTCGCCGACGCGCTCGCGGACCTGCGCGCCCTCGCACACGGGCGCCCCACCGCGGTGATGTGTGCCGAAGGGCTGTGGTGGCGCTGCCACCGCCGCCTGATCGCCGACCGGCTCACCGCGCTCGGCTGGACGGTCTGTCACATCGAGCCGGGCGGCGGGCTCGCGGAGCACCAGCTCCCGGCGTTCGCGGTCGTGGCGGCCGACGGCACCGTCACCTATCCGCCGCCGCAGGGCGCCTTGCCCGGGCTCTGAGCGGAAGGCGGGCGGAGCGCGACTGACTGGCCGCCCGCCAGCTGGGTCGCCCGTCGAGCGTGCTCGGACGACCGCTCACCCGCCACGCTGACCTCGAACTTGAGCCGAGGACCGACATCGGGTAGGACTCCCGGCGCTCACACGGCATCGCCCATGGAGGGTGGGCGATTCGTGACCAACATCAGGAGGGGATTCATGAGAGGTACGCGCTTCGCCGCGGCCACCGCGGCGCTGATCGCCGTAGCCTGCCTGGGAGGCATGGCCACGGTCGCATCGGCCGCGCCGAAGGCCGGCAGCCTGGCCACCACGTCGTCACGCCTAGGCATCCGGGAGGTGCCGCTCGGCAAGGAGTACTCGACCAGCAAGCTCGGCGCCCTGAACCAACGGTCGGCGCGCGCTCGCGCGCTCGCGGCTCCCGCCGCGGAGACGCCGCCCGTCGGCACCGTCCGCCAGTGGATCGCGCTCGACGACTTCAACGGGATTCTGTATCGCAAGGACTACACGCTGCGCGGTGTCGGCGACAAGATCGAGGTCTGGGTCGCCAATGACCTCGCCTTCCCGGCCGGCGACTGCCGCACGCAGATCGCCTCGTCGACGGTGATCACCGACGCGCAGGTCGAGCGCCTGATCACCGAGTTCGACGGCAACATGTACCCGAAGGAGACGGAGACGTTCAGCACGCCGCCGGACCGCGACGGCAGCAACGCGGTCATCCCGCCCGACACCAACGGCAACGGCGGCGTCTACACCGGCGACGGCGACAACACCGTCGCGCTCATCGACAACGTCCGGGACGACAACTTCTACGACTTCCCGGCCCGGCCGACCTACATCGCCGGCTTCTTCTCGTCGCAGTTCAACGAGCTCGTCGATCGCAATGTGATGACGGTCGACGCGTTCGACTGGGTGCACCGCACGACGGACAACCCGCCGGACGAGCCCACGGACGATCTGTGCACGAGCCGCCCCGCGCGACCGAACCTCTACGAGGGCGTCTTCGCGCACGAGTGGCAGCACCTGCTGCACTACTACACCGACCCGTTCGAGACGAGCTGGGTCAACGAGGGGCTGTCCGACTTCGCCCAGAGCCTGACGAAGTACGTCGACGCAAGCGCGACCGTGTTCGATCGCGGCGCCGACAGCCACATCTACTGCTTCCAGGGCTTCGGCACCGTCCAGACGCAATTCAACCCGAACCCGCGCGACTGCGGCGGGCCGGAGAACTCGCTGAACCTCTGGGGCGAGGGCAACCCGAACGCGCTCCTGGCCGACTACGGCAACGCGTACTCGCTCATGCTGTACCTGTTCGACCACTACGGGACCGACATCATGTCCCGGCTGCACCGCGACGGCGAGCGGCAGGGTCTCCCGAGTCTGGAGGCCGCGCTGAAGGCCGAGGGCGCGTCGAGCCTGTACGGGGTGCTCCACGACTTCCAGTCGATGGTGCTCCTCGACAAGATCGTCGGTGAGTCCAAGCGGTCGGTCGTCCTCGGTGTGTCGAAGAGCCGGGTGACGACGCCGAGCCTTCGCTCGACGATCAACCTGGACAACCCGAACATCAACGACGATCCGGGGGCGGCGCCCAACGGCGCCGACTACGTGCCGCTGCAGGACGCCGACGGCAAGGTGCTGAGGGGGCGCGACCTGCGCTCGCTGACCTTCACGGGCGCCAAGCAGCTGCCGTCGCTGCCGCTGGCCTGGACCGTCGTGTCCGACGATCCCGACCGCCCGGGCAACCCCGTGCTGTGGTCGGGCAACGCCAACAACACCGACGCCTCCGCGGTCACCGAGGTGACCGTGCCGACGACCGACCCGACGCTGCGCTTCTCCGCCAAGTACGGCGCGGAGTTCGGCTTCGACTACGGCTACGTGCAGGTGTCGACGGACGGCGGCGCCACGTACACGGCGATCCCCGGCAACCACACCGTGGACGCCCCGCTCGGGCCCGGCCTGAACGGCACGACCACGGGCTTCGAGGCCGAGGAGTACGACCTGTCGGCCTACGCCGGTCAGAGCATCCTCGTCGCCATCCGGTACGTCAGCGACGGCGGCGTGAACGAGGGCGGCCTGCTCGTCGACGACATCTCGGTCGGCGGGACGCTGATCAGCGACGGCTCGAGCCTCGCGCCGTTCGATTCGCCCACCGAGGTCCGCCCGATCGACGTCCACAACTGGAACGTCCGGCTGGTGGGCATCAACCAGGGCAGCGTGCCGGTCGCGCTGCAGGTCGCGTTCAACGGCAAGGGCAGCATCTCGCTCAACCGGCTGGAGCTCTTGCCGGCCGCGCCGTTCGACAAGGTCGTGGCCATCGTGGCCTACGACGAGCCGACCGAGCAGGTCCAGCAGTACGCGCCGTACACCCTGAAGGTCAACGGGGTCACCCAGCCGGGCGGCCCCGGCGGTACCTGACCTGAACCCCGGGTCCGGGGCTCGGTGGGCGTTCCGCCCGCCGTGCCCCGGCGAGGGGCACGGCTTCGGCATCGCCCATCATGAGCGACGTGATGCCCACTGATCTTCCCCGCCCACGGTTCGCCCGCATGTACCTGAAGGCGAGCCCCCGCGCAGATCGCCGTGGCGCCGGCGAGCACCGCCGGCGCCTGCTCGAGGACCTCGCCGGGCGCGTCGTGGAGATCGGCGCCGGCAATGGCCTGAACTTCGCCCACTACCCACGCTCTGTCACGGAGGTCGTCGCCATCGAGCCCGAGCCGACGCTACGCGCCGCGGCGCAGGACGCCGCCGCCCGCGCGCCCGTCCCGGTCGACGTCCGCGGCGGCACGGCCGATCGCGTGCCGCTGGACGACGGCGAGATGGACGCCGCGGTCGCCAGCCTCGTGCTCTGCACCGTCCCCGACCAGGGCGGTGCGCTGGCCGAGCTGCACCGCGTGCTGCGCCCGGGGGGCGAGCTTCGGTTCTACGAGCACGTCATCCCCGCCTCCCAGCCCAGGCGCGTGCTGTTTCAGCTCGCCGACCACAGCGGGCTATGGCCGGCGATCGGCGGCGGCTGCCACCCGGCGCGCGACACGGCGGCAGCGATCGAGGCCGCGGGCTTCGCGATCGAGCGCTGCGAGCGCTTCGATTTCCGCGCCGGAGGTTTCGAGCCCAGCGTCCC
>DATBKW010000385.1:0-7230 GCA_036555665.1 Solirubrobacteraceae bacterium
CTGGACGTCGTCGCCGGTGATGACGTCCTCGCCCGTCTCGTGCTTCTTGCGCAGCCGGTTGACGAGCTCCGCGCGCAGGATGTCGATCTTCCCGTGCAGGATCCGTCGCTTGTAGGAGATATCGATCTCCTCTTCCGTGAGCTGCTGGATGTACTCCTTCAGCTCCTGGTCGGAGAGCGAACCAAGGTCGGGAAACGTGTCCATCGCGCGAGCATACCAGCGGATCGCGGACGCTCAAGCTGAGGTTGAGGGTCTTGCATCGCGCACGTACATCGCGGTGGCGATCAGGGTCATCGCAAGCCCGATGTAGAGCAGGACCGTGCTGAGGATCTTCAGACCGCAGAAGGCGAATTCGAGCGCCGACAGGACCGGCCAGATGGCCAGCCGGCCCATCATGTTGATCTCGATCTCGACACCACGGCGCAACGCCACACGCCCCGCGATCAGCATGAACAGCTCGCGGGCGACGAGGATCGCCAGCGCCCAGCGCGGCAACAGGTCGTGGTACCAACAGGCCACGACCCCGGCCACGACAAGCAGCCGGTCGGTCACCGGATCCAGCAGCGCGCCGAAGCGGCTGTACTGGCCGGTCAGCCGCGCGGCGATGCCGTCGAAGTAATCAGACCACCCGGCGACGCCGAAGAGCACCGCCGGCCACACCCCCACGCCGCTGTCGCTCGAGAACGAGACGATCAGGAAGACCGGGATCAGCAGCAGGCGCGTGAAGCCGATCGCGTTGGGGATCGTCCAGATGTGCAGCGGCTGTCCGGCCAGCGTCTCGGGCGGTGGCGGCCCCGAGCGATCGACGCCGACGAGGCGCCTGAACGTGAGCCTCCTGCGCTGCGGGGGCCGCTGCGCGGGGTGTTCTACGGGAGACTCGCCCACAGCTCGCGCACGGCTTCGGCAGCGCCGCTCAGCGGCACGCCGCCGTCGTGGTCGGCGCGGCCGCGGCGAGCCTGCGCCTCCGCGCGCCCGGACTCCAGCGCCCGCTTGCCCACGGTCAGCCGCAGCGGACAGCCGAGCAGCTCGGCGTCGGCGAACTTCTCGCCGGGCCCGGCGTCGCGGTCATCGATCAGGACCTTGACGCCCGCCCGCGAAAGCTCCTCATACAGCGCCTCGGCAGCGTCGCGCTCGGGCGTCCCCGGCTTGCCGATCGCCACGATCTCGACGTCCCACGGGGCGATCGACCGCGGCCACGAGATCCCCTGCTCGTCGGCGAACTGCTCGATCGCCGCGGCGGCGATGCGCGCTGGCCCGAGGCCGTAGGAGCCCATGACGATGAGCTGCTCGCGGCCCTTCTCGTCCAGGTAGGTCGCGCCCAGCGGATCGGAGTAGCGCGTCCCGAGCTTGAAGATGTTGCCGTACTCGATCGCCGGCTCGATGCGGATCGGGTGGCCGTTGACGGTGTCGCCGATCTCGACGGAGCGAAAGTCGCCGCGCTCGCCGCCCTCGACGCGCACGACGCGGTGGTAGTCCTCCCGATTGGCGCCCGTGACGTAGAGCTCGCCGGGGAGGATCGCTTCGTCGTAGAGCGTCGGGACATCCGCCGTGGGCCCCAGGAAGCCACCGGGGCCGCGCAGCTCGTCGTCGCGCGCCGGGCGGAACTCCTCTCGCAGCGCGTTGGTCAGCTTGATCTCGTTGACGCGGTGGTCGCCGCGCACGAAGGCCATGACCAGTCCGCGCGACTCGGTGATCACCGGATAGGCCTTGAGCACGTTGCCCGGCTGCACGCCGAGCCCTTCGGCGACCGCGGCCACCGTCGTCGCGCCCGGCGTGTGCACCTCGCCCTCGGGACGGTCGATGGCCGGCACCGGCTGCGCCTCGGCGCTGGCGATCTCGGTGTTCGCCGCGTATCCGGGCGCGAGCGCGACGTCGTTCTCGCCCGCGGGGCACGGCGCCATGTACTCGTCGGCGGCCGAGCCGCCCATCATCCCGACGTCCGACTCGACGCGATACCACTCCAGTCCGCAGCGGTCGGAGACGCGGTTGTAGGCATCGGTGAACTTCGCGTAGGAGGCGGCGAGACCCTCCTCGTCGCGGTCGAAGGAGTAGGCGTCCTTCATGATGAACTCGCGCGTACGCAGGATGCCGGCGCGCGGGCGGGCCTCGTCGCGGCCCTTGAGCTGGAAGTGGTAGAGCAGCATCGGCAGCTCGCGGTAGGAGCGCACGGCCTGCGCGATGTGGAACGTCAGGGTCTCCTCGTGGCTCAGCGCCAGCACGAGCTCGGCATCGCGCCGGTCGCGCAGCTTGAAGACCTCGGTGATCGGATAGCGGCCCGAGCGCTTCCACAGCTCAGCCGGTGTCATCAGCGGCATGAGCATCTCGTGGCAGCCGATGCGCTCGAGCTCCTCGCGGATGATCTGCTCGATGTTCTGATGCACGCGCCAGCCGGCGGGAAGCCAGCTCCACAGCCCGGCCCCGACCTGCCTGTAGAGCCCCGCCCGCACGCCGAGCTTGTGCGACAGCGCCTCGGCGTCGGCCGGCGGCTGGCGCTCCGTGGGCAGGAAATAGCCGTTCAGACGGGTCATGCGGCGGCGAACACTACCGCCGCCCCACCTGCTCGCATCCGACCACACGATCGCGACGGTCGGCCCTCACACGATCGACGCCGGGGCCGCACTCGACCACGTCGCGCGCGCCGTCGCGGGCGTTGATGACGTCGTTGCCGGCGCCGGCGCGCACCAGATCGCGCCCGCTGCCCGGGTAGAGCTGATCGTCCCCGTCACCGCCGAGGAGCACGTCGCGCTTGAGCCCGCCGTAGAGGCGGTCGTTGCCCGCGCCGCCCACGAGGCGGTCACGGCCGTTGCCGCCCCACAGGGCGTCGTCGCCGCCGTCGCCGTCGAGGACATCGGGGCCCTCGCCGCCCCGCAGGCAGTCGGCACCGTCGAAGCCCCGCAGAAGGTCGGAGCCGTCGAGGCCGTAGATGGTGTCGCCGAAGGCGGTGCCGGTGAGCACGTCGTCGTCGCGCGTGCCGCGCTGCAGGTTGGCGCAGGGCGGGGCGAACAGCGCCACCGGCGGGGGTGCGACGCTCGGCCCGGTGACGACGGTGTCGACGGCCTTGGCGTGGTCGCCGGTCGTCGGGTCGGTGGTCGTCGTCGTCACCGCCACGGCGTGGTGCACCGTCGTCCCTGCCGTGGTGCCGGCGAGCACGATGGTGACCGTCGCGCTCTCGCCGGCGGGAATGTCGGCAAGCGTGCAGCGCAGCGGCGCGCCCGGCGTACACGTGCCTTTGCCGGCGGTCCTGACCAGCCGCGCGAGCGACGGGATCGTGTCGGTGAGCACGACACCGGTCGCCGCGCTGGGCCCCGCGTTGGCGATCGTGACGTCGTACGACGCCTCGGCGCCGACGACCGCGTACTGCGGCCCCGACATGCCCAAGGAGATGTCGGCGGTGGCCGCCTGCGCCGCCGCGGGGGCGGCGAGCGAGAGGCACAGCAGGGTGAGCGCGGCGCGAACCGGCATGGCCGGAGCTTGAACGCGGCGGCGGCTGGATATGTTTCGGTGAGGATCCGGTAACCCTGCAACCAGGAGACGCCATGGCGTACGAGGTTCCGCCCCTCCCCTACGACTACGCGGCGCTCGAGCCGCACATCGACGAGCAGACGATGCGTCTGCACCATGACAAGCACCACCAGGCCTACGTGGACAAGGCCAACGGCGCCCTGGAGGGCACCGAGCACGAGGACAAGCCGATCGAAGAGGTCATCGCCAATCTCGATGCGCTCCCCGACGACATCAAGGGCGTCGTGCGCAACAACGGCGGCGGCCATCTCAACCACTCGCTGTTCTGGGAGTCGATGAGCCCGGACGGCGGCGGTGAGCCCTCCGGCGATCTGGCGAGCGCGATAAGCGACGCCTTCGGCTCCTTCGACGACTTCAAGGAGAAGTTCGAGGCGGCCGGTGTCGGCCAGTTCGGCTCCGGCTGGGCGTGGCTCGTCCTCGACGGCGGCTCGCTGCAGGTCACGAGCACGCCCAACCAGGACAACCCGGTCACCGGCGGCGCCACGCCGCTGCTGGGCAACGACGTCTGGGAGCACGCCTACTACCTCAAGTACCAGAACAAGCGCCCGGACTACCTGAAGGCGTGGTGGACCGTGGTCAACTGGGACAAGGTCGCCGAGCGCTACGCGGCGGCGTCCTAGCGCCACACGACATCGCACGGCGGCCCAGCGGCCGCCGATCGGCCTCCACGGGGGCGGCTGTAGAAGCCGTCCCCGTTTGCCGATACCAACCGTAACTCCCGGTCCCCAACCGCGTTAGCCACTCGATGACCTCTCTCGTTCGCGTGCTCGCGGCGGCGCTCGTCGCCGCCGTTCTCCTGCCCGCCGCCGCCCAGGCCTCCGCCTCGATGGAGACCGGCATCGCCGACGACGCCGCGCTGCTCAACGAACCCAGCGACGCGAAGGCCGCCGGCGTCGTCGCCGACTGGGCCGCGCTGGGCATCGACGACGTGCGGATCTTCGTGCAGTGGCAGGCGATCGCCCCGGGCACCGGCAGCGTCAAGGCGCCGGACGGCTTCGACTCGGCCGATCCCAACAGCCCCGGCTACAACTGGGCGCGCGTCGACCGCGCGGTGAACCTGGTTAGCGCCGCCGGCATGCGCCCGATGCTCGTCGTCACCGGGCCGGGGCCGCTGTGGGCCTCGCAGGTGCCGGCGCGGCGCAACATCCGCTACAAGCCGCGCCCCGACCTCTTCGGCGCCTTCGCGCGCGCGGTCGCGCTGCGTTACTCGGGCGCCGTCGATCGCTACATCATCTGGAACGAGCCGAACCTGCCGCTGTGGCTGCAGCCGCAGAACACCTGCACCGGCGGGCACTGCACGCCCTACGCGCCGCACCTGTATCGCCAGCTCGTGCGCGCCGCCTACCCGGCGCTCAAGGCGGTCGACCCGACCGCGACCGTGCTCTTCGGGGCGCTGGCGCCGCGCGGCGAGCGGCCGACCGGCGTCAACCACAAGACGCGGCCGCTCGCGTTCATCCGCTCCATGGGCTGCGTCAAGGTGACCCTGCGGCGCGACCGCAGCGGCCCCTGCAAGAGCTTCAAGCCGCTCACCGCCGACGGCTTCGCCTATCACCCGCACTCCGTCTTCCGGGCGCCCGACGATCCGCAGCCCAACCTCGACGAGGCGTCGATTGGCGATCTGCCGCGCCTGGAGCGCACGCTGGACCTCACGCAGCGCGCCGGCGGCATCAAGAAGGCAGGCGGCGGCAAGTTCCCCCTGTACTTCACGGAGTGGGGCTACCAGACGCGCCCGCCGGACCCGTTCGACGGCGTTACGCTGGCCAAGCAGTCGCGCTGGCTGCAGCAGGGCGCCTACATCGCCTACAAGGATCCCCGCGTCAAGCTCCTGACCCAGTACGAGTGGCGCGACGAGCCGCTCGGGCGCGGCTCGAAGGCGACGAAGTACTCGGGCTGGCAGTCGGGCCTGCGTTTCGCCGACGACAAGCCCAAGCCCTCGCTGAGAAGCTTCCCCAACCCGTTCTTCATCTCCCAGCGCCCGAACAGCCACAAGGCGCGCCTGTGGGGCCAGGTCCGCCCCGGCGACACGCACCGCGTGACCGTGCAGCGGCGCAAGCCGGGCGCCAAGCGGTGGACGACGGTCAAGGTGCTGTCCACCAATGGCACGGGCTACTGGTCGCTGAACCAGACCGTGAAGGCGACGATCGACTACCGCTTCACCTGGCAGCCGACCGACCAGTACAACGCGCCCACCGGGCCCGTCAGGGCCAGCGACACGCTGCGCGTCAAGATCGCCTCGCGCTGAACACTCCAAACGCGCCACAATCCCGGCGTGAGGCGAGGTCCGCGCGTGGCGGTGGTGCTCGCGTAGGCGCTGTACGCGGCGCCCACGGCACAGGCCGACCGGCCCTTGGCTATTCGCTTCGCCGCCAATGAGAACGGCGACATCGCGGATGGCGGCGAACGCCATCCTGAGCTGCCGCGCGGCCGACTCCGGCTGTACGGCCGCGCCGGCCGCAGCGCCAGGTCGAGTGACTCCGCCACCTCGACGCCGCCCGCGGCGACGCTGTCCGCCCTGGCCCTCGACAAGCGGGTCTCGCCCGACACGGTGGTACCGGGCGATCAGGTCACCTATGTGCTGACCGTGCGCAACAACCGCGGCGTCACGCCGCCAACGCAGTGCAGATCCACGACCCGCTGCCGGGCGGCCTGAGCCTCGTGTCCGCCGAGGCGCTCGACCAGGGCAGTTGCACGGGCGCGGTCACGTGCGCGCTCGGTTCGCTGGCGCCCGGCGCCTCGGCTCGGGTGCGCGTACAAGCGACGGTGACGCAGATGGCGCCGGGCGACCTGACCAACACGGCATCGGTCAGCGGGCCCGATCCCGACCCTTCGCCGCCGGCCACGCGGTCAACCGGCGGCTCGTACTGAGCGCCTCCGCGCACGCAGCCGGCCGCCTGCACAACAGCGCCGAGGCCAGGCTCGCCGGCACGCGCGTGGCCTTCGCAAGCTCGCGGCTCGCGGTCGCGCGCGAGCCGCGCCCGCCGCGTTTCACCGGCTGAGCGTCAGGCCCGGGTGAAGCGACGCCCGGCGACGGGCGAGACGTCGTCGTCGAGGCGCGCGGCCTCGGCCTCGAGCGCGGCCAGGCGCTCGGGCGTCATCGCGGTCTCGTCCTCGTTCTCGGCCAGCCACTCGGCGGCCTCGGCGGCCTGCGCCTCGTCGCGGACGACCTTCTTGCCGCGCTCGTAGTAGCGGTCGATCTCGGCGAAGAGCTCGTCGACCAGGCGCTCGGTCGGCACCTTCCGCAGCGGCTCCCCGCGGGAGAAGATCATCGCCGAGTCCTTGGCGCCGGTGATGCCGAAGTCGGCGTGGCGCGCCTCGCCGATGCCGTTGACCGCGCAGCCGAGGATCGAGACCTCGATCGGGTCCTCGTAGGCCTCGAGGCGACGCTCGACCTCGGCGACGACCGAGTCCATGTCGAACTGCAAGCGCCCGCACGTCGGGCACGCGATCAGCACGGGGCCGCGCTCGCGCAGCTTGAGCGCCTTGAGGATCTCCCAGGCGACCTTGACCTCCTCCTCGGCGTGGAAGGTCGACAGGCTGATGCGGATGGTGTCGCCGATGCCGTCGGCCAGCAGCGTGCCCAGGCCGACCGAGCTCTTCAGCGAGCCCGACCACTTCGTGCCGGCCTCGGTGACGCCGAGGTGCAGCGGATGGTCGATCTTCTCGGACAGCAGGCGGTTGGAGGCGATCGTGTTCGGCACGCTCGTCGAC
>DATBKW010000386.1:0-25961 GCA_036555665.1 Solirubrobacteraceae bacterium
GCAGCGGCGTCAGGCGTGTGATGCGCTCGGGCGCGGGCTGCTCGAGCTCGCGCATCGACGGGTGCAGGGCGGCGGCGCCCCAGAGCAGGTAGAAGCTGATCCAGCCGACGTCGAGGATGACCTGGCCGTGGTAGTTGCCCTGCAGCGTGACCAGGCCGTAGGCGAAGTCGGTGACGAGCAGCGCGACGATCGCGCCGGTCAGCAGGTAGAAGGACGGCTGGCGCTTGCCGGTGTCGACGGCCAGGCGGATCGCCGCGGCGAGCAGCAGGATGTCGCCGAGCGGGTAGGCGATCGAGACGAGCTTGGGCAGCGTCGTCAGCGAGTCGTCGTGCAGGTATGGCGCGATCAGCGCGACCCACGACAGCAGCGCGAGCCCGAGGGTCATGATCAGCGAGTCGATGGCGCCGGCGCGATCGCGCTCGGGGTTGCGGCGGCGGATGAGCATCGCCAGGCCGGCCATGAGCGCCGGGTAGACCGTCACGTAGAGGGCGTCGCCCAGCGACGGGAAGGGCACGTCGGCGCCGAACAGCCGGGGGTAGCTGTAGGTGTAGAGGTCGCCGAGCCAGAACAGCGTCATGCCGATGGCGAACCACATCCACGGCCCCTGCGACGCCGGGCGGTTGCGGCGCACGCCGACGACGATCGCGATGACCGGCGAGAGCCCGAGCAGGTTGATGACCGGCCCGCTGCCCGCGAACGGATCGACGAACACGTAGAGCGCGGTCAGCAGCGCACCGACGGCGAGGTACGCCTGCCAAAGGGCGACGCGCTTGATCACGCCGCCACCTCGAGCGCGCCGACCTCGTCGGCCAGCCGCAGCTCGCCGCGCGCGGCCAGCTCATCGAGCGCCCCGATGAGCATGTCGATCTCGGCGTCGGTGTTGGCGGAGGTGAGCTGGACGCGGAAGCCGACCTCGTGCTTGGGCACGAGCGGGTAGGCGGCCAGCGTGACGTACACGCCGCGGTCGAAGAGGAACTGCCCGACGGCGGCGATGCGCCGGTAGTCGCGCAACGGGATCTCGATGATCGGGAAGCCGGAGTGGTTGGGCGTGTAGATGCCCAGGCGTGACAGGCAGTCCAGGACGCGCGCGGTGCGCGCGTGGAGCACCTCGCGCAGCGCGTCGCCGCGGCGCTCGTTGACGTCGAAGCCGGCGAGCACGGTGGCCAGCGAGGCGACCGGCGACGGGCCCGAGTACAGGTAGGGCGGCGCAGCGACCTTGAGCAGGTCCTTGACCTCGGTCGGACAGGCGATGAAGGCCAGCAGCGACGAGTAGGCCTTGGAGAAGCCGCCGACGAGGACGAGGTCGTCGTAGCTCTCGTCGCAGTAGCGCACGACGCTGTTGCCGCGGCGGCCGTACGGGCACGCGTCGCCGGGGCCGCGCTCGCCGATGACGCCGAAGCCGTGGGCGTCGTCGACGTAGAGCAGCGCGCCGTGCTCGCGGGCGACGGCGGCGAAGGCGCGGATGTCCGGCGCGTTGCCGGTCATGCTGTTGACGCCGTCCATGCACACCAGGCGCGTGCGGTCGCGCTCGGCGCGCAGCAGCTCGTCGAGGTGGTCGGGATCCTCGAAGCGGAAGCGCTTGACCGCCGCGCCGCGCGCCCGCGCGACCTGGCAGCCGTCGTAGATCGTCTTGTGTGCGCGCGCGTCCAGGAAGATCGTCCCGGAGGCGGCCAGCACGGGGATCACCGACATGTGGATGTGGGTGATCGTCGGCAGGACGAGCGAGTCCTCGGCGCCCAGCAGCGCGGTCAGCCGCTCTTCGATCTCCTCGTAGAGGATCGGACTGCCCAGCAGACGCGACCAGCTCGGATGAGTGCCCCACTGCTCGAGATAGGCCGGGACCGCGTCCATGATCTCGCGGTCGAGGTCGAAGCCGAGGTAGTTGCACGAGGCGAAGTCGGCCAGCCACTGGTCCCCGACGCGGATCATGCGCCCGTCGATCTCGTCGATGACGGCGTCCATCATCGGATGCGACGCCTTCAGATCGGCCAGGTCGCGGACGGTCTCGAGCCAGTGCTCGATCCACGGGCGCGCGGTGGTGGACGGGGAGTCGGCCGCGCGCGCGTGCGTGCGCAGCCCAGGGGAGGTCGAATGCCGGCTCATGCATCACCGGTAATCGGCCGTTTTCTGCGTTACTTGACGGTGAGCTGACCCACCATGCCGGCGGCGCGATGGCCGTCGACCGAGCAGTAGAACGTGTAGGTCCCGGCGCCGAAGTCCGCCTTGAACTGGGAAACGCCGCCGTTGGCGACGACCTCGCCCCTGCCCTTGCCGTCGATGACGATGTCGTGCTGGACGCTGGACTTATTGGCCATCTTGACGGTGATCTCGCCGGGCGTGGCCGTTGCCTTGTTCGTCACGAAGGCGGTCTGACCGTTGGGGTCAGCGTCGATCTGGAGGGTCCCGTCCTTCGCGACGGCGGGCTTTCCGCTCCCCGCCGGCTTGACGGCGGTGGCCAACAGCCCGGTGTCCTTGCCGGGCGCGGCGACCGACTGCGCGACGTAGGCGGCCACGTCATAGGCGTCCTGGCCGGTCACGAGCCCGGCCGGCATCGGGCTGTCCTGGTTCGGGTGCAGGATCCAGCCGTGGACGGCGCCCTTGACGCCCGAGCGCTTCATGCCGTCCTTGATCGACTGCTGGAAGGCCTGGTCGAGGTTCGGGCCGACATTGCCCTTCGTGCCCGCGCGCGCAAGCGTGTGGCAGGCGCCGCACTTCTGCACGAACAGCACCTTGCCCGCGACCACGTCGGGGTTGCCGCCGGGCTGCGCGGAGCACGCGCTCAGTCCGAGCACGCCGCCCGCGGCAGCCAGCACCGCGAACGCCGCCCGCAGCACGGGGCGTGAGAGCAGGGGACCCACGGCGCGGCACTTTATCTCAGGCCACGGGCGGCAGCGCCTCCAGCTGTCCGCGCGCGGCCGCCACCACGCCGGCGGCCACACCCTCCCATGAGTAGTGCTCGCGCGCGGTGGCCACCAAGGCCGCCCGCGTGCGCTCGCGCAGCTCCTCGGGCGCTTCCAGCCAGGCCGTCACCCGCGTGGCGATCGCGCGCACGGCGTCGTCGTCGACCGGGAACGACAGCCACTCGCGGGCCTCCTGCGGCACGGCCGCGGCCAGCATCGCGCTCACCTCTGCCGCGCCGGAGTGCCCGGCCGAGACGGGCAGAGCGCCGCAGGCCGCCGCTTCGGCGGCCACCATGCCGAACGCCTCGGGGAACGTGCTCGGGAACACCAGGGCCTCGCAGCCGGCCAGCAGCGGCGCGAGCTCGTCGTGCTCCAGGCGCCCGGTGAGCACCACCCGCCGCGGCAGGTCGCGGGCCGCCTCCCAGTAGTCGTCGTCCGCGCCGTCGAGGAAGGCGAGCAGATGGCGCAACGGCGCCCGCGGGCCGCCCTCGAGCTCGCGGCCGGCCTGGGCGATGGCGCGGACCTCGTCGCGGTCGCCGCGGGCCAGGGCGTCGAGCAGTCGCTGGAAGCCGTCGCGGAAGGCCCCGAAGCCGACGACGACCAGGCGGGCCTCCGGCACCAGCGGCCACGCGGCGAGCAGCAGGTCGACCCCCTTGGAGACGATCAGCTTGCCGATGAAGCAGACGTGGCGGTCGTAGTCGAGGTCGAGGCTCTCCAGCGCACGGGCGGCCTCGCCGGCGTCGCGCGCGAACGCGCCCTCGCCGGGCTCGTCCTCGCTGGCGGCCAGGCGCCGCGCGAGGGCCCGGAGATCCGCCGCGGGATCGGCGCGCGGGCGGAACTCGTCGACGTCGACGCCCGGCGGCCCCAGGCGCGTGCGGGCGGGGAGCTCGGAGTCGCCCATCGCCTCCCAGAGCGACTCGCCGGTGTGGCGCGAGCCGACCAGCACGGCGCTCGCCCCGGCCAGCCCCTCGCGCGCCCACGGCAGGAAGCGCTGCGGATCGCGCTTGACGACGTACTCCAGTGCGCTGCCGTGCACCTTGACCGCGTAGGGCGCCGCGCCGTCCAGGCCGCGGGCGACGATCGCGGGACCCATGACCAGGTGGTTGGCCAGCGCGACGTCGGGCGCGGCGCGCGCGCAGACGTCGCGGACGGCGGCGACGTTGGCCGCGACGTACTCTTCGACCTCGTCGTCGCTGCACTCCAGCAGCGTGCGCGCCTCGAGGCCCTCGTAGCGATCGAGCACGTACACGGGCAACAGGCCGCCGATGTCCGGGCGCCAGGCCGTCACGCGAACGGGCTCGCGCAGGACCTCGACCTGCGCGCGACCCCGCTCCCACGTGCCGATCGCGTCGACGTAGTCGAGCTCGTGCGCGTGGCGCTCCTGGGAGAGCAGGTCGACGGTGTGGCCGCTGCGGGCGAGGGCCGCGCAGAGTCGCGCGTTGTAGACGTTGGAGCCCGTCCCGCGCAGGAGGTAGCCGTGGAAGACGAGCACCCGCATGGCGCGGGGCACGTTAGTAGGCTGCAGCGATGGCCGGAGGTCAGCGATACCGTCTGCGCACGCCCTCGACGGGGCGCGAGATCATCCTCGAGGCCGAGCCCGGCAAGGTCTACACCGACCGCGAGACCGGCGAGGAGCTCGAGATCGTCGGCAAGGTCCTGCCGCTCGCGCCCTCGGCTTCGCGCCTGCCCTGGGCCATCGAGAACCTGCGTTTCTGCACGTGGTGCGACCAGCTCGCGCAGCGCGATCTCAACGACTGCCCGACCTGCGGGCGCCGCATGGCGCCGCTGGCGTCCTAGAACCCTTCTACCCTCTGCTCCATGCGAACGTACGTGCTCGCGCTTCTCGTCGTCGCGGTCCTGGGCCTGAGCGCCTGCGGCAGCGACGAATCGTCCACCGACGTCGTGCCCTCCCAGGTCCCGAGCCTGGTCGTCCTCCCGGGCGGCGATCAGCTCGTCGCCAACACCGGCAGCGGTTCGTCGAACCAGACTTCGTCGGCCTCGAGCGACCAGACCAGCACGACGTCGACCGACCAGACGTCGACGCAGAGCCAGTCGTCGTCCTCGTCCTCGGGCGCGACCGCGACGGGTCAGACCCAGCAGCAGCAGCCGGCGCAGTCCGGTAACAGCGGCACGTCGACCGGGTCGACGGGCGGCGCGGGGACCGGCGGCACCGGCAGCGGCGGCACCTCGTCCGGCGGCACCGGCACCAGCACCAACGGCGGTACCGGCGGCGTCCAGCCCGACGAGTTCAGCCAGTTCTGCAAGGACAACCCCGGCGCCTGCTGAGCGCCACGGCCCGCGGAGGGGCTTGCCAGTGCCGCTCAGCGGGGAGCGCCGGGAGTACGAGGGGATGCACCTCGACCCCGCCGAGGTGGCGCCGGACCCGATCGAGCAGTTCCGCGGCTGGTTCGCCGCCGCGCGCGAGTCCGGCATCTTCGAGCCCGAGGCGATGACAATCTCCACCGTCGACGCCGACGGCCGCCCCTCCTCGCGCTTCGTCCTGCTGCGCGGCCTGGACGATCGCGGGTTCTGCTTCTACACCAACTACGAGTCGGCCAAGGGCCGCCAGCTGGCGGCGCACCCGTACGCGGCGCTGACCTTCGGGTGGCTGGCGATCCATCGCTCGGTGCGCATCGAAGGCCCGGCGGAACGGCTGACGCCCGAGGAGAGCGACGCGTACTTCGGCTCGCGGCCGCGCGGCGCGCAGCTCGGGGCGTGGGCGTCGCCGCAGAGCAGCGTGATCGACAGCCGCGACCGCCTCGACGAGGCGCTGACGGCCGCCGAGGCGCGCTACGAGGGCGGCCCCGTGCCGCGCCCCGAGCACTGGGGCGGCTTCCGGGTCCGCCCCGAGGGCGTCGAGTTCTGGGAGGGCCGCCCGAACCGCCTCCACGACCGCGTGCGCTACGAGCGCGAGGGCGAGGGGTGGCGGATCGAGCGGTTGGCGCCTTAGGTCGGTCTACCGCGCGTCGCTTGCGGCGGGGCGCGGCCAGGCAGTGAGGGCGGGCGGGTCGATCGCCGGCGGTCGCGCAGAGCCGTGGTGACTTTTGTGGCTCCTGGCCACACAAGCGACCACTGTGCTGGATTGGCGTTGCAGGACGACACTCAGCGACCACCGCTCGAGCCGACCGCCAGCGGCCGGCCCGCCCTCCCTCACTGCCCTCGGCCGCGCAGCGCCGCCAACGCCACGCGGCAGACCAGCCCTACCGCTGCGCCGGCGCCACCGTCGGCGTCGGGTTTGTCACCAGCGTCGCGCTGTACGCGAGCCGCGCGGTCCTGTACAGGCAGTAGTACTGCGCGAGCTGGTTTGGCTGCGTCTGCGTGGTCAGTGTCGAGGTGTCCTCGCAGGTGCCCTTGCCGCGGCTGGCGCGCCAGGAGGTGTCGGCGCCGAGGCCGACCGCCAGCGCGGGTGCCCAGGTCGGCACGGTCAGCGCGACGACCCACCCCTTCTTGACCGGGATCGTCTTCGTCAGCGGGAACTGCACCGTCGAACCGAAAAACGGGGTGAGCTTCTGCGGCTCGCCCTGTGCGACGGCGCGCGAGCGCAGCTTGCGCCGCGGATTGAGGATCGTGATCTGGGCCTGGGACTCGCCGCCCAGCTTGTCGTTGAAGAAGGTCGTCTGCTTCTCGCCCGGCTTGCCGAGCGAGATGGTCCAGGCGACGATGTAGCCGTCCTTGGGGATCGTCATGAGGCCGCGGGTGGCGCCGACCTTGGCCTGGTAGCCGGTCGTGCGGCTCACCGCGAGGCATGGCTTGGCGGGGCAGCTCGGCGTGGCGGGCGGGTCGATCTTGCCGACCTCGATGATCTCAGCCGAAGCGGAAGCGGGGATGGCGAGCGCCGCACATGCGGCAATCGCCACTAACGAAAGTCGTGACATCGGGGCCATGGAACACGCTCGCCCGGCTGATGTTTCGCCGTCACGCGGCGTTCGCCTGCCTAGGTATCCAGCTTGAACGTCGCTGTCTTCGGGGCGTCGGGCGCCGTGTCGACGCAGGAGACCCGCGTGCACCCGGGTTTGGTCGCCTCGGCGGCGAAGCGGATCGTCTTCGGCCGGCCCACCGCGGACTGCGAGAAGCGCACGGTCACCGTCCGTTCGCTCGTGCGCCCGACGATGGCCCCGGCCACGCGCGTGAGCTGCCCGCCGTCGTCGGTCTTGAACACGGTCCCGCGTGTCGTCTCGCCGTCCTGGCGCGCGGTGATGCAGACGAGGTAGTCAGGCGGCGCAGCGCCGGGCTTGGTGACCGTCCACAGCCGCAGGCACAGCGAGCCGGGCGGACCCTCCTTGGCGAGCAGATCCTTGGCGACGAAGCCCGTCGCCGTGGTCAGCGCGGCACGCAGGCGGCGGTCCGAGGTGAATCCGAGCTGTGCGCGCGTGAGGTCCGACGCACCGGCGCCCGCGTCCTTGGGGTCCTTGACCACGGTCGGCGACGGGGTGTCGGCGGCGGGCGCGGCTGCCGCGAGCGCGACCGCGGCAAGGCAGCCCGCCGCCAGGACGAAGCGTGCGCGGCGTGCTGCGGTTGCCGGCATGGCCCGGATCATGACGCGTGGCGCCGCGAGCGGCGGAAGGTGCAAGCGCCCGCCCAGAGCCTCAAACCTTCAGCGCCGCCGCGGCCGCGGCGATCTCGTCGCTGTCCCCCGATCCCGGCACCCACGGCAGCCTGAGCGGATCGTCGTCGTAGCGCGGGATCACGTGCACGTGGAAGTGAAAGACGGTCTGCCACGCCGCCGAGCCGCACGAGTTGAGCAGGTTGACTCCATCGGCGCCAAGTGCGTCCTTGGCGCGTCCGGCCAGGTGCTTGGCGGCCGCCAGGCACGCCGCCAGGTCCTCCTGGCCGACCGCCAGCAGGTCGTCCGCGTGCTCGCGCGGCACCACGAGCGCGTGCCCGCGGGTAGCCGGGTTGATGTCCATGAACGAGACGGTGCGCTCGTCCTCGGCGACGATCGTCGACGGGATCTCACCGGCGACGATCTTGCAGAACAGGCAATCGGGATCGCGTGCGGGCATGGCGGGTGAGCCTATTACCTGCCCGTCCGGACGGTCGACGCCGGCACGCACCGGAAGTAGGATGGTGGAACCTTGGGGGGCACAGGGTCCAGCATGGCGCCGTTCACACGGTTGTGGGACGCCTACGGTCGGGGGCGGCTCGACGACGCGCTCGACCTGATCGACGAGGATTGCGAGGTCCGCGCCGTGGGCTCGGACCGGGTCTATCGCGGCCACGACGGCGTGCGCGCGGTGTTCGCCGAGTCGCGACGGCGATGGAAGAGCATCACGCTGACCTCCGATGAGGTCGTGGAGGTCGACGACGCCACGATCGTCGCCATCGCGCGGCTGACCGCGTTCGATCACTCCGGGGCACGCGTCCATGACGGCCCCCTCGCGTGGATGGCCGAGTTCGACGACGGGCGGCTGCTGCGCGCCACCTACTTCGCGACCCGCGCCGACGCGCTCGACGCCGCCGGACGGCGGCGATCGGCGACCGGTTAGCGGCCGCGCGCCGCCCGCGCGAAGGCCACCGCCTCCTCGCGCGTGGAGACCTCGCCGGCGAAGCGCGCCTCGGCGATCTGGGCCATGAGCTCGCCGAGCTCGGGGCCGCGCGGGATGCCCAGCTCGGCGGCGAGCTCGTCGCCGCGCACGAGCGGCGGCCGCGGACCGGTCGCGCGCCGCTCGAGCGCGGCCGCCAGCACGAGCCGGGCGAGATCGAGGTGGCGGGCGATCGCCACGTCGGCTTTGCGCCCCCGGGTGGCGAGCCGGTCGGCGACGCTCAGCAGCGTGACGTCGGCCTCGACGGGCTCGCACGCCAGGAGGTAGCGATAGATCGCCCTGCGGTCGAGGGGCATGTCGTGCACGAGGAACCCCAGGCGCAGGTGATGGCGGGTGAGCGCGGCGACGTGGGCGCGCAGGCGCTCGCTTGCGCGCAGGCGCTCGAGCGCGGCGCGCACCATCTCGGCGCCCTCGACGTCGTGGCGGGGAAACCCGATCCGCCCGTTCGGCAGCTCGGTCCGCGTCTGGGGCTTGGCGATGTCGTGCAGGAGCGCGCCGAAGCGCAGGCCGCCCGCGCGGGTCAGCTCGTCGGCCAGCGGCTCGGCCAGCAGCGCGGCGACGGGCGCCGCGAGGGCCTCGTCACCGAGCGCGCCGCCCGGATCGCGCTCCAGGGCGACGGTGGCGTCGAGGACCTCGAGCGTGTGGCCGTGGACGTCGCGGTGGTGGTAGGGGTTCTGCTCGATGCCGCGCAGCGCGGCGAGCTCGGGCAGGACATGCTCGGTCAGCTCGAGGTCGTCCATCAGCGCGATGCCACCGACGGGATCGGCGGCCATCACGATCCGGCGCAGCTCGCTGAACACGCGCTCCTGCGAGACGTCGGCCAGGCCGGATGCGTAGCGGCGCACGGCGGCGGCCGTCGCGGGCTCGACGTCGAATCCGAGCTCGGTGGCCAGCCGTGCCACGCGCAGCGTCCGGAGCGGGTCGGCGGTGAAGGCCTCCGGGGCGACCATGCGCAGGCGGCGCTCGCGCAGGTCGCGCGCGCCGCCGTGCGGGTCCACCAGCTCGCCGCCCGACAGCGGCTCGGCCATCGCATTGACGGTCAGGTCGCGGGCGCCGAGATCGGCCTCCAGCGAGCCGCCCTGCAGCGGCGTGATGTCCACCTGCCACGCGCGGTCGCGTCCGACGACGCGCCACGCGCCGAACTGGTCGGACAGCTCGAACGACGCTCCGCCGGCGCCGCGACCCAGCAGGCGGGCGGCGGCGCGGACGTCGCTCTCGACGACGACGTCGAGGTCGGGCGTCGGCCGCCCCAGCAGGCGGTCGCGCAGCGCGCCGCCCACCAGCCACGCCCGCTCGCCGGCCAGCGCTTCGCGCAGGACCTCGATCACAGCGGCTCCCCGTCGTGGTGGTGCAGGCGCGGGACGCGCGGCGTCAGCCCGCAGGTGACCTCGTAGTTGATCGTGCTCAGCCGGCCCGCCATCTCCTCGGCCGGCAGGCCCGGGCCGATGAGCAGCGCCTCGTCGCCCGGCGTCACGCCGCCGCCGTCGGGCCCCAGGTCGAGCGTGATGTTGTCCATCGACACCGTTCCCACCAGCGGGAAGCGGCGGCCGTTGACGAGCAGCTCGGCGTTGTTGGTCAGCGCGCGGCGCACGCCGTCGCCGTAGCCGATCGGCACGGTGGCGATCGTCGTGTCGCGCTGGGCGACGAAACGCCGGCCGTAGCCGACGCTCTCGCCCGCAGCGCAGGCCTTCACCTCGGCCACGTAGCTCACCAGCTCCATGGCGGGCTCGAGGTCGCGGGCGGCCGCATCCTCCTGGAACGGATCGAGGCCGTAGATGGCCACGCCCGCGCGGACGAGGTCGAAATGGCTGGCGCGGTCGCGCAGGATCGCGGCGGAGTTCGCCGCGTGGACGGTGACGTCGGGATGGCGCTCCACCAGCGGGCGGACCCACGCCTCGAAGCGCGCGAGCTGCTCGCCGAAGAAGGCGTCGCCGCGCTCGTCGGCCGTGGCGAAGTGCGTCATCGCGCCCGCGAGCATCACGCCGTCGGCGGCCTCGGCCGCCGCCGCGACGCGGTCGGCCTCGTCGGGATCGCGCGTGCCCAGGCGCCCCATGCCGCTGTCGAGCTTGACATGCACGCGCCCGCCGCCGCGCGCCGCCACGGCGGCGACGAACGCCTCGCGCCAGGCGGCCACGTCGGCGCCTGCGCCGAGGGCGACGTCGAGCTCGTCGGGGCTGAGCGCGCCGAGGACGATCAGCGGCGCGTCGATCCCGTCGGCACGCAGGTTCGCGGCCTCCTGGGCGGTGGCCACGGCCAGCCACGACGCGCCGCCGGCCAGCGCCGCACGCGCCGCGGGCGCGGCGCCGTGGCCGTAGCCGTCGGCCTTGACCACCGCGCACAGCTCCGCGCCGGGGCGCAGCTCGCCGCGCAGGCGGGCGACGTTGCGCTCGATCGCGGCGACATTGACCCGGGCCAGCGCCCGCACAGCGCTCACTCCTCGCGCGTGAGCGCCTCGAGGACGTCGACGCGCGTGACCACGCCGACGAGCCTGCCGTGCTCGGTCACCGGGAGACGGTTGTGCCCGCGGCGGACGATGATCCGGCCGGCCTCCTGCGCCGACGCGCCCGCCTCGATCGTCACCGGGTCCTCGGTCATCAGGTCGGACACGGTGGATGCGAAGGCCTTCTTCAGGCGGCCTTCGTAGCGGCGCAGCGGCTCCAGGAACACGATCCCCCCAAAGAGCTCGATGTAGTGCGGGATATGCAGATCCCCCTGCTCGTCGGCGATCACGAGATCGGACTCGGTCACGATCCCGATGCACCGCCCGCCGTCGTTGATCACGGGCACGCCGGGCAGCTCGTGGCGGCGCAACAGCCGCACCACGGTCTCGACGTCGTCGTCGGGGCCGACGGTGACGGCATCGGCGTCCATGATGTCGCGCACGGTCAGCGCCACTTCGCGGGCAGTCTAGGCGATGGGTTTGGGGCCGCCCGGCCGATGAGTTTCGGGCCGCGCGGCCGTCATAAGGGCGTGAGCGGTTCGCGGCACAGCGGACGGCTGTCCTTCCTCGGGTGCCGGTTGGCGCCCGGCTTCGCCGTGCGCGTGGTCGTCGTCGGCCCCGGCGGCCGCCGCGCGTACGACGACGCCGAGTGGCACGGCGCCCTCGTCGTGGTCGAGAGCGGCGTGGTGGTGCTCGAGCCGCGCACCGGCCATCCGTACCGCTTCGGGCCCGGCGACGTTCTGTGGCTGCAGGGCCTCGATCTTCGCGCGCTCCACAATCCCGGCAGCGAGCCCGCGGTGCTCGTGGCGGTGGCCCGTTGCCGATCGGTCAGCGAGGTGAGCGCATGACGACCCCGGCAAGCCATTCCGAGACGGCGGCGCCGATCGCCGCGAGGTCGCTGCGCAGGCTGTGGTTGCCCGCGACGGTGACCACGTTGCGGTTCGGGCCCGCGGTCGGCATGCCGAACGGGTCGTTGGCCCCCTGGACGACGAGCGTCGGCACGGCGACGGCGTCGAGCTCGGGCTGGCGCGTCTTGTCGGGCCGTCCCGGCGGGTGCACGGGGAACGCCAGGCACAGGACGGCCACAGCGCCGGTGGCCGCGGCCGTGCGGCAGGCCACGCGGGCGCCCGACGAGCGCCCGCCCGCGATGAGGGGCATATCGTCGCTCAGCTCCCCCGCACGGAGCTGCTCGATCACCGCGGTCCAGGCGGCGTCGAGCTGGGCGGCCGGCGCCGGCGAACGCCGCCCCGCGACGCGGTACGGCTGCTCGACGAGCGCGACGCTGCAGCCGGTCGCAAATGCCGCGTCAGCGGCCGCCACGAGATCGCGCGCGGCGACGCCCCCGCCGGCCCCATGGCCGAGGACGAGAGCGCCGACCGGCGCGTCGGCCGGACGCAGATGGGCCCTCGCCGGCCCGTGCGGCGTGTCGAGGTCGAGCGCCCTCACCCTTCTCTACTCTGGCATCTGATGAGCGCAACCGCCACGTCCCTCACGGTCCAGCAGCGCGAGCTCCTCGCCGCTGCACGCGACAACGACGAGATCGCCTTCGAGAAGCTGGTGGAGCCACATCGCGGCGAGCTCCACGCGCACTGCTACCGGATGCTTGCCTCGATCCACGACGCGGACGACGCGCTGCAGGACGCGATGCTGCGCGCCTGGCGCGCGCTGGCCAGGTTCGAGGGCCGTAGCTCGCTGCGCTCGTGGCTGTACAAGATCGCCACCAACACCTGCCTGGACATCATCGCGCGGCGCCCCAAGCGCGTCCTCCCGATCGACCACGCACCCGCCGCCGATCCCACGCAGGGCCCCGGCGAGCCGCTCGTCGAATCGGTCTGGATCGAGCCCTACCCCGACGAGCGCCTCGGCGTCGAGGACGGGTTCGCCGCGCCCGAGGCCCGTTACGAGCGCCGCGAAAGCGTCGAGCTGGCCTTCATCGCCGCCCTGCAGCACCTGCCGGCCAAGCAGCGCGCGGTGCTGATCATGCGCGAGGTGCTCGGCTACTCGGCCCAGGAGGTCGCCGACCTGCTCGAGACGACGGTCGCCTCGGTCAACAGCGCACTGCAGCGCGCCCGCGCGGCGGTCGAGGAGCGCACCCCCGAGCAGAGCCAGCAGGCCACGCTGCGCCAGCTCGGCGACGACGGCCTGCGCCGTGTCGTCGACGACTATGTCGACGCGTGGCAGCGCGCCGACATCGATGCGGTCGTCGCGATGCTCACCGAGGACGCCGCCTTCACGATGCCGCCGCTGGCCACCTGGTTCCACGGCCGCGACGGGATCGCCACCTTCCTGGCCGGCTGGCCGCTGTCGGGCCTGTGGCGCTGGAAGCCGATCGCCACCACGGCCAACGGGCAGCCCGCGCTGGCCTACTACAGCTGGGACGAGGACGCACAGGCCTACCTGCCGTTCGCGCTGAACGTGCTGACGCTGCGCGGCGACAAGATCAGCGAGGTCACCGCGTTCATCACGCGTTCGACCGAGGACCCCGCCCGCGAGGTCATCGCGCGCCTGCCCGAGCAGGACTTCCAGGCCCAGCGGCTGGCGGCCGCGTTCGATCGGTTCGGCATGCCCGAGCGCCTGGACTGACCTAGTGGGCCTAGATGGCTGATTCCACGGGCCGCGCACATGCGTGCACGGCGGCCGTGGAATCAACCATCTAACGGGCGTACGGGAGCGCTTCGATCACGTCGCGGGCGATGACGCCGTCGACGCCCTTCTCCTGCGCGGCGTGGATGCCCGCGCGGGCGTGCAGGCGTGCGCCCGCGCACGCAGCGGCGAACGGGTCGAGCTCGCGGGCGAGCATCGCGGCGATGACGCCGGTGAGGACGTCGCCGGTTCCCGCGGTCGCCAGCGCGCCCGTTGCGCCGGGGCTGACGGCCACCACGCCGTCGGGCTGGGCGACCAGGGTGTCGTCGCCCTTGAGCAACACGATCGCCCGCGCGGCCGCGGCCGCCGCCCGCGCGTGTTCCAGCCGCCGGGCCTGGACGACGCCCGAATCGACGCCGAGCAGGCGCCCCAGCTCCCCTTCGTGCGGCGTGAGGATCGTCGGCGCGGCGCGGCCGGCAAGCGCGGCAAGGTCGCCGGCGTGCGCGTTGAGGCCGTCGGCGTCGAGGACGACGGGGACCGCGGCGCGCGCAACGAGATCGCGCGCGAAGGCGAAGGCGCCGTCGCTGCGGCCCATTCCGGGGCCGACGACGAGCGCGCCGCCGCGCTCGGCCAGCTCGAGCACCTCGTCGACCCCGGCGGCGGTGTGCGCGCCGTCGTGGTCGGGCAGGCCGCGCGTCATCGCCTCCAGCAGCCGCAGCTCGAAGATCGTCTCCAGCGACGCCGGCACGCACGCGGTCACGTAGCCGGCGCCCGCGCGCTGAGCGGCCTCGGCGGACAGGCACGGCGCGCCGGTCAGCCCGCGCGCGCCGCCGGCCACCAACACGTGGCCGCTGGTGAACTTCGTCCACCCGGCGGCACGCGACGACAGCAACTCGAGCAGCGCCGCGTCGTCCATCACGCCCACGTCGGGCGGATCGACCGGCGCGCCGTCCGGGATGCCGATGTCGACCACCCGCACCATGCCCGCGTTCGCCTTGCCCGGGTTGATCCACAGCCCCGGCTTGGCCGCCGCGAAGGTCGCCGTCGCGGCCGCATGGACGGCCTCGCCCTCGACCACCCCGGTTGCGGCGTCGACGCCGCTGGGGACGTCGGCGGCGACCACCGGCAGGCCCGCGCCGCGCAGCGCGGCGATCGCCTGGCGCACCGGCCCGTGCGGCACACCGGAGAAGCCGGTGCCCAGGAGCGCGTCGATGGCCACCGCGCAGCCGTCGAGGCGCCCCGCCTCGAAGGGCTCGATCGCCTCAACGCGCTCGGCGTTGGCCCGGGCGTCGCCGCGCAGCTCCTCGACCGGCGCCACGGCCAGGACCCGCACGTCGCGCCCGTCCTCGCGCAGCAGCCGCGCGGCGACGTAGCCGTCGCCGCCGTTGTTGCCCTTGCCGCAGACGACCGCCACCGTCCCGTCCGACGCCACCTCGCCGACGACATCGGCGAGGCCGCGCCCCGCGCGCTCCATGAGCTCGAGCCCTGGGATCCCGCACTCGTCGATCGCCCAGGCATCGGTCGCGCGCATCCGCTCGGGGTCCGGCAGCCCGCGCAGCCAGACGGGGAGACTCACCGCGCCACCGCCACCGCGCCCGCGGTCGTGCGCGTGTGCGTCAGCGAAATCTCGACAACCTCCACGCCGAGGGCAGCCGCGCGCTGCGCGACGTCGCCGTGCAACTCGACGCGCGGCGGCCCGTCGCCGCCGCCCACGACCTCGATGTCGCGCGGACGCAGCACGTCCATGTGCAGCGCCTTGCTCACCGCCTCCTTAGCGCAGAAGCGCGCCGCCAGGTGCTGTGCGGGGCGCCCCTGGGTGGCCGCGTAGGCGCGTTCGCCGTCGGTGAAGAGCCGCTCGGCGAGCCCCGGCCGGCGCTCGAGCGCCTGTTCGAGGCGATCGATGTCCAGGAGGTCCAGGCCGATCACGGCCGGGATTCAAGCAGGGCTTAGGCTGACGACTGTGGCCGAGATGGGCGCCTACTACGACCGCGGCAACGAGCAGGGGCGGCTGAGCGACTGGGGTCGGCTCGAGTTCCTGCGCACGCGCGAGCTGCTCGCGCGCTTTCTGCCCCCGGCGCCCGCCACGGTGATCGACGTCGGTGGCGCGGCCGGCGCCTACGCGCTGCCCCTGGCGGCCGAGCGTTACGAGGTGCACCTCGTCGATCCTATGGCGCTGCACGTCGACCAGGCTCGCGCCGCGTCCGAGGGCCAGCCGCAGGCGCCGCTCGCCTCCATCGCCGTGGGCGATGCGCGCGCGCTGCCGTTCGCCGACGAGAGCGCGGACGCGGTGCTCATGCTCGGCCCGCTCTATCACCTCACGGAGGCTGCCGACCGCGCCCTGGCGCTGCGCGAGGCATGCCGCGTCCTGCGCCCCGGCGGTCTGCTCGCCGCCGCTGCCATCACGCGCTTCGCCTCGACGCTGGATGGGATCGTCCAGGGCTTCCTGCTCGAGGCGGGGTTCGAGCAGATCGTGGAACGCGACCTGGCCGACGGCCAGCACCGCAACCCCGACGCTCACCCTGGCTGGTTCACCACCGCGTATTTCCATCGCCCCGACGAGCTCGAGCGCGAGGTCGCGGCGGCGGGATTTGACGTGCGCGGCGTCTTGGCGATCGAGGGCGCCGTCGGTGCCGCGGCGGAGACGCACGCGCTCGACGCCTGGCTCGACGACCCGGGCCGGCGCGAGGTCCTTCTGCGGGCGATCCGCCGCGTGGAGGCCGAGCCGAGCCTGCTCGGCGCCAGCCCGCACGTGATGGCCTTGGCTACTCGACCGTGACCGTCTTGGCCAGGTTGCGCGGCTGGTCGACGTTCAGACCGCGCCGGCGCGCGATGCGGTAGGCCAGCAGCTGCAGCGGGATGACCGCCAGCAGCGGCTGCAGCATCCAATCGGTGTGCGGGATGCGCAGGACCGTCTCGGCGTGCTCGCCGATCGCCTGATTGCCCTCGGTCGCCACCGCGACGACGTGCGCGCCGCGGGCGCGGACCTCCTGCATGTTGGAGACGACCTTGTCGAGCACCGGCGAGTCGGTCGCGACCGTGACGACGGGCGTCGACTCGTCGAGCAGCGCGATCGGGCCGTGCTTCATCTCGCCGGCGGCGTACGCGTCGGTGGAGATGTAGGAGATCTCCTTGAGCTTCAGCGCGCCCTCCAGCGCCACCGGCAGGCCGACGTGGCGGCCGAGGTAGAGGAAGAAGTCCTTGTCCCAGTGGGCGTCGGCGATCTCGGCGACGGGCTCGTCGATGCGCTCGAGCAGCTCCTCGATGCAATGCGGGATGCGCTTGAGGTCGGCGATGATCTGCGCCCGGCGCTCGGGCGGAAGAGTGCCGCGCAGCTCGGCGAGCTTGAGGCCGAGCAGGTGCATGACCGCCACCTGGCAGGTGAAGGTCTTCGTCGCGGCGACGCACACCTCGAGGCCGGCGCGCGTGTAGAGCACGCCGTCGGCGTCGCGCGTGGCCTGCGAACCCATGATGTTGGTCAGCGCCAGCACGGACGCGCCGCGCTCGCGGGCGATCCGCATCGCCGCCAGCGTGTCCGCGGTCTCGCCGGACTGCGTGATGCCGATGACCAGGTCCCCCGGACCGACGACCGGGTTGCGGTAGCGGTACTCCGAGGCGATGTCCATCTCCACCGGGATGCGCGCCCACTCCTCGATCGCGTAGCGGCCGATCAGCCCGGCGTGGTAGCTCGTGCCGCACGCGACGACGACGATGCGGCGCACGTCGCGCAGGATCTCCTCGTCGAGCGCACCCTCGTCGTCGAGGTCGACGCCGTCGGCGCGCACGGTGCGGTCGGCGATCGTCTCGGCGACGGCGTCGGCCTGCTCGTGGATCTCCTTGAGCATGAAGGTCTCGAAGCCGCCCTTCTCCGCGGTGGCCTCGTCCCAGTCGATCTCGACGACCTCGCGGTCGAGCACGGTGCCGTCGGGCTCCATGAACGTCGCGCCGTCGGCGGTGATCGCGACGATCTCGCCGTTCTCGATGTACTGCACCTGCCGCGTCTCGCGCAGGAAGGCGGGGATCGCGCTGGCGAAGAAGGTCTCCCCATCGCCGCGGCCGATGATCAGCGGGCACTCCTTGCGCGCGCCGACCAGCGTCTCGGGATCGTCGAGCGACATCGCCACGAACGCGTAGTGGCCCTCGAGCTCGGCGTAGGCGGCGCGGACGGCTTCGCACAGCGAGCCGGTGGCCATGTGGTGGGCGATGAGGTGCGCGATGACCTCGGCGTCGGTCTCGCTGGTGAAGACGGCGCCCATGTCGCTGAGGCGCTGGCGCAGCTGCAGGTAGTTCTCGACGATGCCGTTGACCACGATGTGCACGCGGTCGGCGGTGTCGAAGTGCGGGTGGGCGTTCTCCTCGTTGACGCGGCCGTGCGTGGCCCAGCGCGTGTGGCCGATGCCGGTCGTGGCCGTGCGCGTGGCGACGGCCACGCCGCCCTCGTCGGCCTCGGTACGCGCGGCGACGGCGTCGTGCAGTTGCTGCAGGTTGCCGACCGCCCGCACGGACTCGATCGCGTCTCCGGCGATCACGGAGATCCCCGCGGAGTCATAGCCGCGGTATTCGAGTCTGGTCAGCCCTGCCAGGAGCAGATCCTGCACGGGGCGCTTGCCGACGTAGCCGACGATGCCGCACATGGCCGTCCCCCCTTTCCGTAGGTCGCTGCGCGCTCCGAGACGGTAGCGCACGGTCGCGCTTTCCCCCAGAAGTGCAGCTGGCCGTCCGGTCAGGGCGCGTCGGGGGCCTCCGTGGCGGAGGCCCCCGCGTGCCGGAGCGTCAGTCCTGGATGACGATGTTGTTGCCGGCTCCGCCGTCGAGCGTGTCCGTGCCGGGCCCGCCGATCAGCACGTCGTCGTTCGGGCCGCCGTTCAGCGTGTCGTTGCCGGCGCCGCCGACGAGGACGTCGTTGTTGTCGCCGCCGTCCACGCGCAGGCCGATGGCGTCGGCCGCGAGCCCGGGGGCCTGGACCACGTCGTCGCCGGCGAGCGCGTTGATCGTAAGCTCGTCCGCGGGGGCCTCCGCGTGAGTGATGCCCACCACCGCCGCCCCACCGGACACGGTGGCGTTGCCGCCGCTCCCGGAGACGTCGAGCACGTCGCCGCCGGCGGTCGCGTTGACGATGACCCGATCGGCCGCGCCGTCGCCGGCGGCGCCGCCGAGGACACCCGCCAGGTCGGCGTTGACGCTGGTCACGTCGGTCCCGGACAGGTCGTTGACGGCCAGCGTGTCGTCGCCGCCCAGCGCGTTGGTCTCGATCCGCTCAACGTCGTTGACGTCCATCACGATGTTCCCCACGTTGCGCTGGAAGCGCACGCGCCCGCCGTTGGGCGAGACGTCGAACCGCTCGTTCACGCCGCTGCCGTTGAAGGTCAGCGTGTCGGTGCCCGCCTGGCCCTCCACGACGTCGCTGCCGTCGCCCGGGCTCCAGATGAAACGATCGTCGTTCTCGCCGAGCAGGGCCGTGTCGTCGCCCTGGCCGCCGATGGCGACGTCGGCACCGGGGCTGCCGAACACGACGTCCTTGTCGGCGCCGGCGTCGGTGGTCAGGCGCAGCGCGTCGGCCGCCAGGCTCGACGCATTGACGGTGTCTTCGCCGCCCTTGGCGTTGATGACGAGCTGGTCGTCGGCCGCCGCGGCGTGGTCGATGTCGACCTTGGCGGTGAGCCCGGTGATCCTGGCCTCGCCCGCGCTGCCCCTCGCCACGATGGCGTCACCGGAGTCGGTGGCGTTGACGACCGTCGTGTCGTCGCCGGCGTCGGGGTTGACGGAGTCCGGCACGTCGGCGAGGTCGTTGCGCACGGTGCGCACGCGCGTCCCGGTCAGGTCGTCGACCGTCAGGGTGTCGTCGCCGCCCAGCGGCACCACGTCGACGTGCTCGAGGTGGTCGAGGCGCATCGTGATGTTGCCCACGTTGCGCGTCAGACGGGCGAGCGAGCCATTCGGCGAGATCTGGAAGCGCTCGTTGGAGTTCGAGCCGAAGAAGCTCAGCGTGTCCTTGCCCTTGCGGCCTTCGACGTCGTCGTTGCCGTCGCCCGGGTTCCAGAGAAAGTGGTCGTCGCCGCCGCCGAGATCGGCGCGGTCGTCGCCCCCGTTGCCGTCGACCGTGTCGTTGCCCGAACCGCCGTTGAGCTTCTCGTCGCCGCGGCCGCCGGTCAGCGTGTCGTTGCCGCGTTCTCCGTCGATCCGCGTTGGGGTCGTCGTCGTGAAGTTGACGCCCGAGTCGTCGATGCGCACGGTGTCGTCGCCGCCGCCGGCCTTCACGCGGATGCGCTGAAACGTGCTTCGGAGCACCTTGAAGTCGGCCGAGCCGTCGTCGTTGACGTCGACGTCGAGCTTGTTCGACGTGTTGTGGCGCACGCGCAGCGCGAGGTGGTCGCCGGCGCCGTTGCCCTTGATGATGAGCGTCTGGTTCTTGACGCCGACCGCGACGGAAGCGTCGGCGGCCTGCGCGCCGAGGACAAGGCCGCCGCTGAGCAGGCCGGCCGCAAGCGCCGATCGCACGAGCCATGGAAGGTGCATCTGAGCGTCTCTCCTTTGGATGGATCCCGAGTGCCCATCCAGACGCCGTGTCGGTGCCGTTTCTTTATGTGACGTCGCTCACGACGGCGACGAGCCGCTGGCACACGGCCTCGGCCTCGTCGTCGCTGGGCGCCTCGACCATGACGCGCACGAGCTGCTCGGTGCCGCTGGGGCGGACAAGGACGCGCCCGCGTCCTTCGAGCGCCTGCGCCTCGCGGGCGTTGGCCTCGGCGAGCTGCGGGCTGGCCATCGCGGCGTCGCGGTCGGCCACCGGCACGTTGACGAGCCGCTGGGGCAGCTTGTCCATCGCGTGGCGGTCGGCGAGGTCGGCGCCCTCGAGCGACTCGAGCGTCAGCAGGGCGGCCGCGATGCCGTCGCCGGTGGCGTTGAAGTCCATGTCGATGATGTGGCCCGACTGCTCGCCGCCGAGCGCCCAGCCGCGGTCGCGGAGCGTCTCGAGCACGTAGCGGTCACCGACCTGGGTGGTCGCGACGTCGACGCCCGCCTCGCGCATGGCGGTGTGGAAGCCGTAGTTGGTCATCACCGTCACGACGACGCCGTCGCCGCGCAGGCGGCCGCTGCTGCGCAGGTGCAGGGCGGCGAGGGCGATCAGCTCGTCGCCGTCGACCACGACGCCGTTGCGGTCGACCGCCAGCACTCGGTCGCCGTCGCCGTCGAACGCGAACCCGACGGCGTGGCCGCCGGCGACGACGGCCTCGGCCAGGGCGTCGACGTGCGTCGAGCCGCAGCCGGCGTTGATGTTGCGCCCGTCGGGGACGTCGTACAGCGCGGTGACCGTCGCGCCGACGCGGCGGAAGATCTCGGGCGCGGCCCGGTAGGTGGCGCCGTTGGCGCAGTCCAGGAGGAGGTCGAGGCCGGCGAGGTCGAGATCGGCGAAGCGCTCGTGCAGGGCGCGCAGGTAGTCCTCGCGGGTGCCGTATAGCGCGCGGACGCGGCCGATCCGTGTCGCCGCCGGCAGCGCCTCGTCCAGCCGCGCTTCGATCTTCGCCTCGGTCTCGTCGGAGAGCTTGAAGCCGTCGGCGCCGAAGAACTTGATGCCGTTGTCGCGGTAGGGGTTGTGCGAGGCCGAGATGACCGCGGCGAGGTCGAGCCCGTAGCGGTGCAACAGCAGCGGCGCGGCCGGCGTGGGCAGGACGCCGCCGAGCAGGACGTCGCCACCCGCAGCGGTGATGCCGGCGGCGAGCGCCGCCTCGAGCATCTCGCCAGACTCGCGCGTGTCGCGCACGACGAGCACCCGCGGCTTCTCCGCGGCGGCCTGGAGGGTGGCCGCGCGGCCGAGGGCGAGCGCCAGCTCCGCGGTCAGAAGCTCGCCGGCGACGCCCCGTACGCCGTCGGTGCCGAACAGCTTTCGTGCCAATGCGCGGCCGAGGCTAACGCTTGCTGAACTGCGGGCGCTTGCGCGCCTTCTTCAAGCCGGCCTTCTTGCGTTCCTTGACGCGCGGGTCGCGCGTGAGGAAGCCGCGGCGCTTGAGCTCGCCGCGCAGGTTCGGGTCGGCCTCGAGCAGCGCGCGGCTGATGCCGTGGCGCAGGGCGCCGGCCTGGGCGGAGACACCGCCGCCGTGCATGCGCGCGACGACGTCCATGCGCGATTCGTAGCCGACCGCCTCGAGCGGCTGGCGGATGTTGCGCTGCAGGGTCGCGCGCGGGAAGAACGTCTCGAGGGTGCGACCGTTGATGAGGTAGGACCCGTCGCCGGGCTTGAGGGTCACGCGCGCGACGGCGGTCTTGCGCTTGCCGGTCGCGCGGTAGCGCGCGCCGGCGGCGAGGTCGATGGTGACCGCCGCGATCGGCTGGTCGTCGGCGACGTCCTCGGCCTCCTCCGGCAGCGGCTCGGTCTCCTCGTCCTCGTCATAGACGCTCTCGCGCTGCTCCGTGCCCTCCATGACGATGTCGACCTCGAGGTCGGCCCCGGGGATCTCGGGCTTGACGCGGGGAGTGGGCTCCACCTCGTCCTCGTAGTCCTCCTCGTCCTCCTCGGCAACGGGCTGCGCAGCGGCGGGCTGCTCGGGCGTCGCGGGCTGCTCGGCAGCGGGCTGCTCTGCCGCCCCGGGCTGCTCGGCCGCCGTGGGCTCCTCCGCCGCCGCGGGCTGCTCGGCCGCCGCGGGCTCCTCCGCCGCCGGCTGCTCCTCGCCCGCCGGCTCCTCCGCCGGCGCGGGCTGCTCAGCCGCCGGCTGCTCCTCGCCCGCGGGCGCCTCCGCTGCCGGCTGCTCCTCAGCCGCAGGCTGCTCGGCCGCCGGCTCCTCCACCGGCTGCTCCTCGCCCGGGGTCGGCTCCTGCGGGGTCTCTTCGTCGGCTGGCGTGCGGTCGTCGGCCATCAGGACTCGATCTCCATCGGGGTCGGCTTCTGTGCCGCGTGCGGGTGGTCGGGACCCGCGTAGACCTTGAGCTTGGTGAGCTGCTTGCGGGCCAGCCGGTTGCGGGGCAGCATGCCCTTCACGGCGAGGCGGATGACCTCCTCCGGCCGGCGCTCGAGCATGTCGTCGAGCGTGCGCTCCTTGATCCCGCCGGGGTAGCCGGAGTGGCGGTAGTACTTCTTGTCCGCGCGCTTGTTGCCGGTCACCGAGATCTTCTCGGCGTTGACGACGACGACGAAGTCGCCGGTGTCGACGTGCGGCGTGTACTCCGGCTTGGTCTTGCCGCGCAGCACATCGGCGATCTGCGTGGCCAGGCGCCCGAGCGTCTGCCCGGTGGCGTCGACCACGAGCCAGTTGCGCTCGCGATTGGCGGGGGTTGCGACGTAGGTCTTCATGACGGCGTGAGCAAGCCGCGCGGGCGGTGGGTCCGCGCGGCGCGACGGCGCATGATAGGGCAATCGGCGCGGCGTCCGCCGTTCGCGCGCCGCGGTGGCGCGCGGCACGGCGCCATCCGCACACGAGTTCGTCCTCCGCACAAATTCCGCTTCGCGCCATCCGCGGGCGGGTATAGGATCGCGCGCCAACATCATGCAGATACGCCGAGTCCGCTGACGACCTCCCCCAAGGTCGTGGCGGAGCGGGGGAACCACTGGGGCGCGCTCGCGTGCCCTGGGGCGAATCCAGGAGGGATCTTGGTAGCGCGGGTCGGCCGCGCGAGCCCGTCAGCTCACCCCGTAGGCGGCCAACCGACCCCGTGGATCTGCCCGCGCGCCCCCCCATATGCCTGGCCGCTGCCCTGCGGTGTCTTGCCATCGGGGCGTTCGCGGCGCTCGTGTCGGTGCCGGCCACCGCGTTCGCCCAGACGCCCGCGGGCGCAGCGCCGGCCCAGGCGCCGACGCCCGCTGCCGCTCCGCGCCCGGTCGTCGACGCGATCACCTGCCGGACGTCGTGCCAGGGCATCGCGCGGGCCGTCCCCGGCAGCCTCGTGCGCGTCAGCGGCGAGGGCATGGACACCGTCGCGAGCGTCATCCTGCTCGGCCGCCGCGGCTGGCGCGACGACAAGACGGTCCCGGTCACGCCCGTCTCCCCGACCGCCGTCGAGGCCACGCTGCCTGCCGGCGCGCACACCGGCCCGGTTCGTGCGATCGCCGCCTCGGGCCGGCGCTCGCTGCGCTCCCGCGCACGACTGGTGGTACGGCCGCCGGGCTCGCACGACCCGGGTGGGCCGCTCGTCGAGGCCAAGGTCGAGACACACAAGCTGCTCTTCGAGGGCGGGCGCAAGGCGACGGTCAGCTTCTACCTGCGCAGCTCCACCCCGGCCAACGTCGTCATCGACGTCGTCCGCGCGAGCGACCGCGTCGCGGTCGCGCACTTCGTCGTTCCCGCGGCCGCGCCCGGCGCCGTGCAGAGCGTCGACTGGGACGGGACGATGGCCGGCGTCGTCCAGCCAGAGGGCCGCTACGTCTTCCAGGTCGTCGCCGCGATCGGTGGAGGTGCAGGGGCGGGCGTCCGCGCCGCGCAGGCCGCGGCGTCCGCCCCGCGGCGCGAGAGCTTCTGGCTCGTGCGCGACGTCTTCCCCATCGCCGGCCCGCACACCTACGGCGACGGCTTCGGCGTCGGCCGCGGCGGCCACGTGCACGAGGGCGTCGACGTCATGGCCGCCTGCGGCACGCCGCTGGTGGCGGCCCACGGCGGCACGGTGAAGTTCGTGGGCACGCAGGCGCTGGCCGGCAACTACATCGTCATCACGACCGACGACGGCTCGGGCGACAACGTCTACATGCACCTGCGCGACCCGGCGCTGCCCAAGAAGGGCGACGTCGTCGCCACGGGCCAGCAGATCGGCTTCGTCGGCCAGACCGGCGACGCGACCGCCTGCCACCTGCACTTCGAGCTGTGGCCGATGCCCGGCTGGTACACCGGCGGCCAGCCCGTCGACCCGCTGCCGAGCCTCAAGGCCTGGGACGTCAGCGGCTAGCGCGGCACGACCGTCTCAGCGCCCGCCCTGCCCGCCGATCTGATCGTCGCGGAAGCTCTGGCCGTGGCGGCGGAGAATGTCGGGGTTCGGGTCGCGTTGTGCGTCGGCGTGCGCCTTGCGCAGTTCGCGCTCGCGCTTGCGCGCCCGAGACTGCTCGCGAGACTCTGACCAACGCGCGGGCAGGGTGCGCAGGCGGTCGGCAATGGCGCTCACGAGCGGCCTCCCTGGACGTCCGGCGGCGCCGGGCGCGCCGACTGCAGCGCGCGCTCGAGGCGCTCGAGGCGTTCGATCCGCGTGGCGAGCGGTGGGTGGGTCGCCGTGACGTGGCCGAGCCAGCTGTCGTCGGCATCCTCGACCGGGAGCAGGTGGAAGACGTCGCGGTAGGCGGCGAGGCGCAGGTCCTCGTCGGGGATCAGCCGCAGCTCTCCGGAGATCCGCCGCAGCGCCGAGGCCAGCGAGGCGGGGCGGCCGGTCAGCGCGGCGGAGCCCGCGTCGGCGGCGAGCTCGCGGTGGCGGGAGAGGGCCTGGGTGCCGAGCTGCGACACCCACCCGACCGCCACGGCGACCGCGCCGCCGAACATGCCGAACCACCAGCCGCCGCGCGCCGAGCGCCGGCCGCCGTCGAGCAGCACGGCGCCGGGGCCGCCGACCGCGGTCATCACGGCGGCGTCGCGGTGGGCGAGGTGCGCGAGCTCGTGCCCGATGACCGCCTCGAGCTCCGTCGGCGACAGCAGCGTGAGGAGCCCCTCGGTCACGTGCAGGCGCGCGCGCCCGCGCGAGAGCCCGACGATCCACGAGTTGGGTTGCTTCTCGGGCTCGATGACGATCTCCGGCTTGGGCAGATCGGCGACGACGCAGAGCCGCTCGACCGTCGCGTGCAGCCCCGGCGCCTCTTCGGCCGACACCGGCTGGGCCTGCGGCCGCTGGTTGCGCTCCTTCAACGCCCCGGAGACGCCGATCACGGCGGCGATCCCGACCCCGATGACGAGCTTGGTGGGCGCGATCAGCACGATCACCGCCAAGCTGACCAGGACGACGAGCGGCGTGGCGACCGCGGCAAACAGCATGCGCGCCTGCAGACCGCGATCGGGGGCGAAGAGGTCCTTCCGACGGTGCCGACGCATTACTCAACGAGAGTACTCCGAAGGCCGCGGCTCGCCAACATCGCGCAACTGCTAGGTTGCGTTTCATGCGATTGCTCGTCCTCGGCGGCACAATCTTCCTCGGCCGGCACGTCACCGCCGAGGCGCTGCGCCGCGGTCACGCGGTCACCGTCTTCCACCGCGGCCGCCATGGCGCCGACCTCTTCCCCGGCGCCGAGCACGCGCTCGGCGATCGCGGCGGCGACCTCGCGCCGCTGCGCGGCCGCGCGTGGGACGCGGCGGTCGACACGAGCGGCTACGAGCCCGAGAACGTCGCGCGTTCGAGCGCGCTCGACCTCGGCCACCTCGTCTTCGTCTCGACCTGCAACGTCTACCCGGGCTGGCCAGAGGAGGTCGTCGACGAGGACACGGCGGTGTGGACCGAGGGGGACGACTACGGCCCCAAGAAGGCCGCCTGCGAGCGCGCCGCGGAGGCGGCCAGGCCCGGCCGCGTCGCCGGCGTGCGCGCCGGATTGCTCTGCGGCCC